>CAZDWH010000007.1:0-33776 GCA_964509025.1 uncultured Rhodanobacteraceae bacterium | reverse complement strand
CATCGAGCACAACACGGCCATGCGCAAGGACGCCATCTTCCGAAGGGCGTCGATCCCTGCGTGGGCGTCACCATGCGCCTGGGGGCCGCGGGTCATACCGATCTTCAGGCGGCCGCGATCGGCGTGGTCGTACCAGATTCCTGCGTAGTGGTCGTCGAGCAGTCGTGCAAGGTCGTTCTCGATGCCGGCCGCGCGATCCTGAATCGTGATCCTGCGCAGAGCCTCTTCCGGTTCCACCCGGTACTTGTTGGCGTAGTAGACAACCGCGAGTTGCTGTAACGCGGGGCTCTCTTCGGGAGAAACATCTTGTCCATAGGCGCTGCGGCTAGCTACGCCGGCCAGCGCCATCACGATTCCGGCCACCAATGTCTTGTGTGTCAGTTCCATCGCGAACCTCCTCTCTGGTTAGGGACGCATACCCTCACCTCACAAACGCAGTTCGACGCTGAAGCAGGTCATCCGATTCGGTTCTATTGATGCGGAACGATCTCCACTGTCCGTTGCTCCAATGCCATCGCGAAAGCAGCTAGCCAATTACTCGATCAGATCCGTGCGTTTTGGACTGGCCACAAGTGGAGTATTTTGAGGTGGCCGCCAGGGCCGGGTCGCAGTGTTTTGCGCCGGGGAGTGATTCGTTTGATGCGTAAATTCCGTCTATAGCTGGGAGGCGCACGGCCAGACAGCGGATCAATGCCAGCTCAGGATGGCGAGTAGAATTGGCAGACGCGCGTGAATTTCACTCTTTCTCTCATTGGGAGTCAGTGCCATGCATTCGCATCGTGGTTTCGCTCGATCGAAGGTTTGTACCTTCTTTTTGTTCCTGGGTTCGCTGGCAGACGCGCAGGCCGCGCCCGTGCCGACACTCTTTGTCGGCAACGACGGCGGAGTAGGAACGATCAACGCCTACACCTTGCCGATTACGGCAGCCTCCGTGCCGGCGTATACGCTTACACCGGGTAGTAGCACGGTTTCGATCGGCGTGGATGCCGCAGGCGATCTTCTGGCCGGCAGTTTGGGCGGCGCTCTCACGTACTTCCCGAGCCCGCTTGCGACTACGCCGAGCGCAGGGTTTGCCAACGCAGGCTCCACCAGTTCGGGCCAGATCGTCTTCGGGCCGGGTGGCGCTTGGGTCGGGGACGTGGCCCTCGGGCCGATCAATCGATTCGCGCCGCCGTTTACCAACGCCTCGGTGCCGGCGCAGACGCTGACACCACCGGGCACATCGATCGGGCTCATTTTCGACGCGGCGTCGAACCTCTATGTCGCCGACTCCAATTCGATCTCCGTTTATCCGCCGCCGTATACCGGGGCGCCGGCGGTCACGACGGCCGCTGTTGCGGGCCTCAGCTATCGCAAGATGGCGATATCCGGTTCGCAACTGTTCGTCCCCACGATTGCTCCGGGAAATGGAGCCGTTGAGGTTTACAACCTCCCGCTGACGGCGGCGAGCGTTCCCGCGTTTCAAATTGCGACCGGCACCTTCTTTCCTGAAGCGATCGCCTTCGACGCGGGCGGCAATATGTACGTCGGGAATCTCGGCAATAGCACCGTCACGGTTTACGGCGCGCCGTTCTCCGCCGGCAGCGCGCCGACGACGACGCTTACTGTCCCCGGGTTTGCGATTTTCAGCTTGGCGATCGGCTCTGCGCAGGCGGCACCGGTGGTTGCCGTACCCGCGCCCATGCTCGATCCTGGCCAGTTGTTTGCGCTCTGCGTCCTGCTGCTCACGGCGGGTCTGATCACTATGGAAGCGCGCCGAAAGGACTGAGCCTGCGATGTGCCGCAGAGTCCAAAAAGGGGACGGAGGAATTTTTCGGCGGTCTATTCAGTTGAGGGAGTCGAGTCGCGACCGACCGCTCCCTCTATCGACGGACCTGTAGAACGCACTAGCCGCAGCTAGCGCTGTCGCCAGTGCCTCGAACCGTGCAGGCGTGTTGCGCCGAGCAACGAAAGCATCGCCGCGAGTGCGAGGAGAATCTGCAGCGAAAGCACCGGGGCGGGAACCGGCACCGCAGCGATGACGTTGAGTGTGGCAGAGGCTGGGCCCCCGGTGGGGACGCCAGTGCCGGTGACTGAGGAGGTCGTGTTGGTGATACTGCCTACCGTCGTTGCGTGCATGAGCATCGGGACATTGCACGACGCACCGGGTCCGAGCGTCACGCCGGAGAATGCCCAGCCGCTGCCGTTGAACAACGCGGAGCCCGGACCGCAGGTATAGGCGCCGACCACGTCGGGGACCAGGCCAGCCGGATAGGTATCGCTGAAGCTGATGCCCGTGACGGTGAATGAATTGGGATTGGTGACCGTCACGGTCATGGTGGTGGTCTTCGTGCCACCCACCAGGACGCTCGACGGACTGAACGACTTGGACATGGTGAGTGCCAACGACTGTCCAAACGATGGCGCGCTAAAGGCAATCGCCAAAAGGACGGCAACAAATCGAAGAGCCAACATCGCTTACTCCTTACGTGATTTGGTGGGACAGCGAAGGCCCGGTATACGAGCGCGCCTGATGAGATGTTTCGACTCGTCAGGGTAGCGGCAGAGTATACGTCGTGCAGATTGCGGCAGGAAAACGGAACAGGAGGCGTCGAACTCACACGCGCGCTTGAGTTGATCGTGCCCGGCGCTTTCCACGGGCACCCGAGCCGGCCGTTGTGCCTAACGCGCGCGCCGAGCGAGCGAATCGGCCACGACCCAAGCCGCGCCGATCAGCGCGATATTCACGGCGTTTTCGTTCCATATCCAATGGCTCGACGGTGTGGCGATGAGCATCGGCAGATGCACCAGCGGCGTGAACGACGCGAACATGACGGTTAGCAGGACGGCCGCGAGGCGCGCTTGCACGCCCATGATGATGGCGACGCCGGCGGCGATGTGCGCGACACCGGTTGCATAGGCCCAGAACTGCTGATTCGGCGGCAACCAATTCGGAACAATTGGCGCCGTGAGATCCAGATAGACGAAATGTGCGGTGCCGAATACGAGCGCGCAAAGACCGAACGCCAGCTGCGCAATGCGTATAAGCCGCGCGGCTAGGTTCGCGTCGATCTTTGCCATGCTCGCCCATGCGATCAACCCGCCCGCGGCAATCGAAAGCTGGATCGCGAGGCTCTCGTATGGCAGGAACTCGGCGTAGTGTGCGATCCACACGCGGCCATTCATCAGCACGACGACAATGAGCGCGAAATAGGCGGCGAGAGCGGCGGTTCCCCAGGCGGCTGTGCGGCGCCATTCGACAGCGACGCCGGCCAATAACATGAACATCGCCGCCGCGTAGGCCAGCGCAGTGCGCGCGGGAAAGTCCTTGGGCACGGGCTGACCCGGATGAAAATCCCCGAACGCGAGGCAGACCAAGCCGAGCGCTATCGCGCCCAGGCCGTAGACGCGCCAGCCGTATGTCGCTGTCCTCATTTCCGTACTCCGGTTCATCGACTCGTTCGCCGACTAGTGAGGACGTTGCAGGAAGGCGCCGGCGTCGCAGTGAACGCCGGCGAGAGTGTCGCGAGCGGAACCCTAACGATTCATCGACGGTCCGTACACGCCCACGTAGCCATTCGCGCAGCCCGTGGTGCAGGTGGTCGAGAGCATGTTGTAGATGATGCGTCCGGCGTTGCTCTTGGAGCGGAAATGTCCGACGCCGTTGCTGGTGTCGCCGCCGCCCATGTTGTACGGGCTGCCGTCGTCCCAGTTCCAGTCGTAGGCGTAGGCGCTGCTGCCAAAGCCGATGTCGATCTGCGCCTTGACGTTGCTGCCGCTGACGAACAACGCGCCGCTGTCGCAGCCGACGGGATAGCTGGTGGTGAAGCAGTGGACCTGATCGTACGCGCCGGCGGTGATCGTGTAGAAACTGATCGCGGTGTACTTCGCCGGCATCGCGCGCAGGCTGTCGCTGCCGGCGTCGGTCCAGCGGTTGTAGCCGTAGCCGAATACGCCGCTGCTGGGGTAGTAGCCGAAAGTGTAGAAGTCGTACGGCCACACGTAGGCTTCGGCGTTGCAGGTCGGCGCGTAGGGCGATTCGTAGCCGGTGTAGTAGCAGGTGTTGAGTCCGCGCAGGCCGCCGCCGATGTTGACGAAGCGGCGTACGCTGCCCTGGTAGCCGTAATAGCGCAGCATCGCCAGCGCCATGCTCGATCCCATCGAATGCGCGACAATGTCGACCTTGCTCGCGCCGGTATACGCCTTCACTTTGTCGATGAAGGTTTTGAGGATCTGATACTTGGCCGGCTCGTGGTAGTTGTACTGCGGCGCCGCGCGTTCGTTCGCCTCGAGATAGGTGACACCGAACAATTCGCAATCGTTGTAGCCGTGCGCCTTGAATTCGTCGTACACCGAATTGGGCGGCGTGGTGTAGCCGCTCACGCTACCGGGCGGCATGTCGAAGCTGATCGCGCTGTCGCCGTTGCCGTGCACGAACACCACCGGCGTGTGCGTGGCGGTGCAACTGCCGCCGCCGAATCCACCGCTGCCCACGCCGGGACTGAAGCCGCCCGCGTACTGCGTCGCGGTGCCGTTGCAGGTGTAGCCATTGTTGCTACCGCAATCGAGCGCATATGCGCTGCGCGGCAGCAGCAGTGTCGTGGCTGCGAGTAGCGGCAGCGTGCAGAGCGCGGTGGCGGTCGTGGAAAAAAGAGTCGGAACGAATCGAGCGATGCTGCGAAACATGCGTGCCTCCCAGGTTGCGGTTCGATCACGGGAGGCGATGCTCGTCCAGCGCGCGTCACACGGCTATTGCACGAAAGGGCATGACGCGGTGCGGCATCGGAATGCAGTTCCGGTTGAATTCTGGTGCACGCACGCCTACTGGCGCGCGTAACAAGAGCGTCGCTATCTCGTAGCGAGCACGCCATCCAGCGCCAGCCGCGCCTTGAATCCGGATTTCTGCAGCCGTGCGGCTACCTCGCGTGGTACGTCGCGCCCGCTGGTGAGTTTGTTCGGCGTGCCGGTGTAGTGGAACAACTTTCCGCCACGCCGCAACACGCGCGCGAGCTGATCGTAGAAGGCCTGCGAATACAACTCGCCGGCGATGCCGAAGCGCGGCGGGTCGTGCAGCAGGGCATCGACCGAGGCATCCGCGATCGTGGTGATCGCCTGCGAAACATCGGCGTGGGTCAGTTGCAGGCGGCCGCCACTCGATTCGGCATCGGGATCGGGCGACCACGGGTTAAGCGTGCGCAGCCAGAGCACGTCCGCGCTCTTCTCGAACGAATGCATGCGTACCACGCCGCCTTGCAGGCAGCAGGCGGCGAAGTAGCCCAGACCGCCGCAGGTATCGAGCACCACCTTGCCGCGCGGCTCCACCAGCGCCACCTTGCGGCGCGCGTCGTCGATCGGCGATTCCTTCGAGGTGGGCAGCATCTTGATGCCGTCGATCTCGAAAGTCGGCGCGCCCCATTCGGTCGGCACGAGCTTGATCAATGAGCCTGAGTAGCGCGAAACGGGTTCGAAGCTTGTGTCGTCCCAGTAGTAGATCGTGCGGTCCTTGAGTTTGCCCGGATACGGATAGCGTTGGCCGCGCCATTGCCAACCGTCCGCGTGCAGCGGCAACTCGTCCTGCGAGAGGTCAAGGTTTAGCGATCCGCTCCATGAGCTGGCGCCGGCGTCGCGCGCGGCAATTATGGCGTCGGCAATGGCGCGGGTGAGCAACGGACTTTTGGAATTGGGGTCAGAGCGCACTTTCTTGGACTGATTCTGGCGCGCGCGAAGCGCGCGGCAATAGGTCGGAAACACGTATCGTGCCACGCTGCAGGTGATCGCGCGCACTTGTGTGCTGGATCTGCTCTCGTTGAGGTTCATCAACGCGCCAAGAGATCCGCGTTCCGGACGGTCGCGAACGACATTGTGAGCGCGCTGTGGCCTTCGCGCGAGTGATGGTGTAGTTTTCGCCGTCACGTCTGGAAGCAGACGCCCGGCCACGAATCTCGGAGACGTCATGGGTCTTGTGCAGGCAGCGGTAGGTTCGATCGGCGGCGCACTCGCCGACCAGTGGAAGGATTTCTACACGGTTCCGGACGGCTTGCCGGCGACGGCCGCGCTGTTCGCCGCCGTGCCGCACGGCACGAATGCCGGGCGTGGCGCGAACACGAAGGCGTCGTCGAACATCATCACCCACGGCTCGAAGATCGTCGTACCGGAAGGCTATGGTCTGCTGCTGTTTCAGGACGGCGCGATCACTGGCTTCGCCGCGCAGGCGGGCGGCTACGAATGGAAGTCGGACGACATCAATTCGAAGTCGGTCTTTTCCGGCGGCGGCCTCGTCGATTCGCTGATCAAGCAGTCGTGGGAACGCTTCAAGTTCGGTGGTCAGCCCGGTTCGCAACAGGCCGCGTTCTTCGTCTCGCTGAAGGAACTGCCAGATAACCGCTTCGGCACGCAGTCCGAAATCTACTGGGACGACAAGTTCCTCAACACCCAGGTCGGCGCGGTGACGCGCGGCACTTACACGCTGAAAATCGTCGATCCGATCCTGTTCGTGAAGAACTTCGTCCCGGCCAGCTATCTGCAGCCGGGTAAGGTCTTCGATTTCACCGACATGGACAATCCCGCCGCGGATCAGCTCTTCAACGAGGTGGTCGGCTCGCTCGCGCCCGCCTTCAGCCTGTACTCGAACGATCCGTCCAAGGGCAACCGCATCGCCAAGCTGCAGCAGGATTCGGTCGGCTTCGCGCAGAGCCTGTCCGAGGCGGTCGACAAGGCGTACCAGTGGAAATCCGATCGCGGCCTTGCCATCGTCAAGACAGCGATCGTCTCGATCGAGTACGACGCGAACACGAAGGAACTGCTCAAGACCGTGCAGCGCGCCGACGCGCTGATGGGTGCGCGCGGGAACTCGAACCTGCAGGCCTCGGTCGCCGCGGGCATGCAGGCGGCGGGTGAGCACGGCGGCGCTGCCGGCATCCTCGGCATGGGCATGGCGGGCGGCGTGGCCGGCCTCGGCGGATTGCAGCAGCCGGTTGCCGCGCCGACTGCGGCGCCTGCCGCCGACGACTCGGTTGCCAAGCTGACGAAGGCCAAGCAGATGCTCGATGGCGGCCTCATCACGCAGGCAGACTACGACTCGCTCAAGGCCAAGCTGCTCGGCCTGTAGGCGCCGTCGCCGATGTCCGCCACCAAGCCGCCTTCGCCCTACACCGGGCCGGGATCGCCGCAGGATGTTCCGCCGCCGCCGGGAAGTTTGCCGATCGATCCGGCAACCCTGCCCAAGCCGATCCGCGACGAGCTGACCGCACCCGATCCGGTTGCGATCGACACGTCTGCGAAGGAACTCAAGGACGGTCTCAATCGCTGCCCGAAATGCGGCTCGACCGATATCCGGCAGAAGCCCGGCACCGATCAGTTGGTCTGCCTGTTCTGCCGCAACGAATGGTCGAGCGAACGCGTCGAGGAGCAATTCGGGCTCGGCGAGGGCATCGACCAGCTGCAGGGCACGGTCGTCGCTTCCGGCGCGAAGGACATCCAGGCCGATACGGCGACACTCGTCAGCTTCAAGTGCCCCGGCTGCGGCGCCGAAGTGACCATCAACACCGCAAATGCGATGACCGCGCGTTGCCATTGGTGCCGCCACGTGCTCGGTGTCAACGAGCAGGTGCCCAACGGCGCGGTGCCGGACGCGGTGCTGTCGTTCCACATCAAGAAGGACGATGCGGTCGCGCGCATCCGCCAGTTCGTCGGCAAGCGCCAATTGTTCGCGCTGAAGGCGTTCAAGCAACAGTTCACGCCGGAGAATGTCATTGGCGTGTACTTGCCCTACATGATCGTCGACGGCAACGTCAGCGCCGAGGTTGCCGGTCACGGCGAGATCGAGACGCGCCGTTACGAGCGTGGCAGCGGCGACAAGAAGGAAACGTACTACGACGCCGACGTGTACCAGGTGAAGCGGCACGTGGATTTCACGGTCGACGATCTCCCGCTCGAGTCTTCCGCCGAGCGTGGCAACTTCGACACGCGCGTCAATACCAACAACATCATCAACGCGATCCTGCCGTTCGACACCAAGAACGCGGTGAAGTGGAACGCCTCTTATCTCGCCGGCTTCAGTTCGGAGAAGCGCGATGTGAACGTCGAGCGCCTGCGCCCGCGACTGGAGGACGAACTGCTGTCGATCGCCCGCGCCCAGGTCGAAGACTCGGTGAGCCGCTACGGCCGCGGCGTGCGCTGGGAGCAGGAACACCTCGAAGTGCACGGCACGCGCTGGGTGTCGATGTACCTGCCGGTGTGGCTGTATTCGTATCAGCAAGGTGGCAAGGGCGGCCTTTTGCATTACATCGCGGTGAACGGTCGCACCGGCGAGACGATGGGCAGCGTGCCGGTGCAGCAATGGAAGCTCATTCTCGCCGCACTCACCGTCGGTACCTTCCTCGAAGGCATCGCACTCTGGATTGCGGGGCATTAGGCATGAGCGATCTTGCTCTCTTGCTGATCGGCCCGGCCGGAGCAACCGGCTTGTACTGGATGCTCTACCGCTACTACCGCAACACCGACAAGTCGTACAACTTCGAGCACGAAACGAAGGTCGAGGCCAAGCCCGTCGCCGGCGAGGACGTGAAGGTGGGCGAAGTCACCGGTACGCAAGAGCCGCGTATCAACGGCAACAACGTGAGTTCGTATCGGGATCGCGTGCAGCGGGTGTAGCCGGCGATGTGCGGATGGAGCGCATCAACGGATCGTCGGATGCAACAGAGGCCGATAGCCTGCGCGCATCGCGTTCAATGTCGAAGGCGGCGTAAGTAAACCATCGGCGTGCGTGAGGCGTTGTGCGGAATCGTAGCCGTGCTCGCTCCAGCGATGGGCGCGACCCTTGATGATGATGAAGGCCGCATCGTTGTGCACGACCGCCGCACCGTCGGGAAGGTCGGCCATGGGCACCGTAAGCGGATGGATTCGTTTGCGGCGATGATCGAGCCGCTCGCGGTGCAGAGCCGCATCCATCGCCGGTGCGGAGGGTGGCACATCGAGCTTGTGCGCTTGCGCCCACGCGGCGCGAAACGCTTCGGCCGACGCGCGACGGCAGGCAAAGCAAGGCCGATGTCCTGCGGCCAAGGCCACGGCCTCATCGAGAAAGAACAGTTCCGTCCAACTGTGCTGTCCCATCACTTCGCGCCAGCGTCCCTTGTCGTACAAGCTGCAGGTGATCCACGCCTTGTTCGACCAGCGACGGTTGAGCAGGGTCTTGCCCGCGACATCGTGAATGATGCCGCGGTTGCCGGTGAACATGCCGCGTTGCTCGATCGCGACGATCTCGCCGAATGGCGTGACACGATTTTGTAGCGGCATGAGGGGATGTCGGTCGTGTGAGGTCGCGCTAGCTTTGCCATGTAGCGCAACGCTACTGGTCCTGTGTGATCGTCGAGCATGACGAACAGCAGCCAGCAATCGTCGCCGTAACCCGTGGCTAGCGCTAGCCGACGTCGGAATCGGACGTCAGCAGCATCTTCACGAACAGCGCGCCATCCTTGAGCCGCGTCTCCTCGCGGATCATCACCTGCGTTTTCTTGGAGATCCAGAATCGCGTGGCGCCGTACTCGGGACTGTCGGAAGGCGTTTCGACGATCCAGCAGTCGATCGCGTTGCCATCGGCGGCGCCGATCTTGCCGCTGTCAACCACACTGTAGGTGTAGAGCTTCGGTTCCGGTTGGTTGGGTCCCGGTTCGTAAAACGGGATGCGCACGCTGTAACCACTGCGCAGCGGCAGTGCCTGCAGCAGTTCCATGTCTGTCTCGAACGCATACGGCGCGATTTTCGCCGGCTGCACAAAATCCTTGCGTACATTGTCCGGGAGATCGGCCATGCCGACGATGCGGTCGGGCAGATACTGAAAGCCGGCTACTGTGGTCTTGTCGCCCTCGGCGAGACGGCGCGTGATCGTAAGCGGCCGGAACGTGTCAGGTTCGAACCAATAGTCGCGCGTCGAAGTAAATTTCCGCTCGCCCACGCTGTCCCAGCGCCATGCGATATGCATACGTTTCTTGCCGTCCTGCTGCTCGAAGCGGACTTGCCGGCGCCAGATGTCGATGGTCTGACGCGCGCCGTTGACGACTTGATAACGCAGATACAGGCGCGTTGCCGGCTGCACTAGGGAAAACCGTGCGAGAGGCTTACCGACTTCGATGGTCTCCATCGCGCGCGTCTCCTCGTGCGTTTGCGCGAATGTCGGCACGGCATGGATGGTGGCGCATGCGAGCACCGCGGCAACGAGTCTTGCTTTCATGAGAACTCCTGAGTCGAAGGCCGCGCGATGGTACAGACACTCGCCACGCCAACGACGCATCGTCGCGGCGCAATGCGATGAAACGACACTAGCGCACGATGAAGTGTGAACGATCCCGAGGAGTCTTCGTGCGCGCGCGACGCAACGCGGTCGTGCGCGCAACGCGACAACTTCGTTACGCGGCGCCGCTGACCGCGCGATCGAGTGCAGCGATGTCGATCTTTCCCATCTCCATCATCGCGGTGAACGCGCGGTGCGCGGTGTCGCCGCCGGCGGCCATGAGCTGCATCAGGCGTCGGGGCGTGATTTGCCAGGACAGTCCGAAGCGGTCTTTGCACCAGCCGCAAGCGCTCTCCTTGCCGCCCGCGCCAACGATCGCATTCCAGTAGCGGTCGGTCTCCGCCTGATCCTCGGTCAGCACCTGAAAGCTGACCGCTTGGTCGAAGGTGAATTGCGAGCCGCCGTGCAGCAGTAGAAAGGGCATGCCAAGTATCGTCATCTCGACCGTGAGAACGTTGCCTTTCTTTCCGGCGGGATAGTCCCCGGGAGCCGTGTGGACTGCATCGATGCGCGTGTTTGGGAACGTGGCGGCGTAGAACTGCGCCGCTTCCTCGGCATTCATGTTGAACCACAGGCAGGGCTGGATCTTTGCGCTCATGCTGGACTCCTGTTGGTGTGCGATTGCCGCGTCATTGGATCGGCATAAGTGGTTGTCTGGGACGAATTCTTAGACCGGCTCGCCGGATCTACGATGGGTTCATTTCGCGTGATGATCCGGCGCTGCGGTGCCGTCCGACCAGTGGCGCACGGGAATCAGGAATACCGAGACGGGATCGAGCTCGTCGCCTTCGAACGCATTGATGGGCGAGTCCTTTTGATTGGCGCCCCATGACGCTGCTTTGGCATTGGGCACATAGATCATCACGTGCGGCATCCAATGGCCGTCGTGGTCGTTCAGATAGCCCTGCGCCGACAGCATGTAGCACATCGCGCCGGGCTCGGGCGCGACAAAAGTTTTGTCAGCGAGTGCGGCTTTGGTGCGCCCGATCATCTGCTGCTTGGTCGCGCCAGCGAGTACCCATTCGGTGCGTTTCAGATACTGCGCGAGCACGGCACGAGCAGCGGCATTGAAACAATTCGGCGAACGCAGCTTCGGATTCCAGAATTCAGGATCCTCGAAGCCGGTTGCCCACGAGCGCTCCACGATGCAGGCAAAGCCGTTCTTGCCCTTGACCGCGGTCTCGAAGCCGCGACTGCCGAGGACCAGCACTTCGGCATCGCCGGCAATCGACGGCGGTGCCGCGCTGCGGGCGAGGGCAATCTCCTCGTCGCGGTTGGCGATACGGTACTGCTCGACCGGCGCCATGGCCGGGTAGGGCGCGGCTTTGGCGCCTTGCGCGGACGCTTGCGAGGCGGTGGCGAGTACGAAAAAAATCCATGCGGACTTGATCATCAAAGCGCTCCGAAGTGTTTGGGGGAGGGGGCCTGCTTATTTGGTGACGTTTGAACTTGGATGAAATCGACAATTCGCTCAAAAGTGGTTCCATGCAACGTAGAACGGTGAGAAGTACCAGTGTGACTTTGTGCACTGAGACGCCCGTTCGAAGCGCAAGTACCGTATGACGCACTTCAGTTGAGGCATGGGCGATGAACGGGATAGTTGCGGGGCATTTCGATTTGCGCGGCTTTGCTGTTTGGCTGTTGGCCGCGCTGAGTCTGGTTGGTGCCGCATTCGATGCGTCGGCAGAGACGCCGCCGTCGTCGGGCGCCGGGGTTCAGGACTGCCGCATCGGCATCTATCAGTTGAGCGACGGCGGTTCCGTCGACATTGGCGCGGGCCGAGCTGGCCATCTGCGCTGGCGGCGCAAGGACGGCACGACGGGCGAACTCACCGCAGGCAAGGATGGCAGTTGGACGAGCACGCTCGGCTGGACCGAGCGTGCGGATGGCAAACGTGTGTCGTTCGGAGCTTGCGGCTCGGGACATATCACGTTCGACGGCGCATCGGGCGAGCGCGTCGCGCTCGATGTTACGGAAACGACATTCGACGGCGCGGCCGCGCGTTTGGCCGGCCGGCTCGTGCTGCCTCGGGGCAAGGGTAAAGTGCCGATCGTCGTGCTCGTGCATGGCTCGGAAAATTCGTCGGCGCGAGATACCTACGCGCTGCAGCGACTGTTGCCGAGCGAGGGTATCGGTGCCTTCGTTTACGACAAGCGCGGCACGGGCGCATCGACCGGTGGCTACACGCAGAACTACCTGTTGTTGGCGAACGATGCCATCGCTGCTGTGAAGGAGGCGAAGCGCCTCGCGGGCAGCCGCGCTGGCAAGGTCGGCTATCAGGCGGGCAGCCAGGGCGGTTGGGTCGCGCCACTCGCGGCGAAGATCGATCCGGTCGATTTCATCATCGTCGGCTTCGGTCTGGCTGTTTCGCCGATCGAAGAGGATCGCGAGTCGATCGAACTCGACATGACGCACCACAACTACGATGCGGCAACGATGTCCAAGGCGATGCAGATTGCCGACGCGACTGCGCAAATCATCCGCAGCGATTTTCGTAACGGTCACGACCGGCTCGCCGCGTTGCGCCAGCAGTACGGCAACGAACCCTGGTTCAAGCACGTGCATGGCGATGTGACTTTCTTTCTGCTCGAGACGCCCGAGGCGCAGCTGCGTGAGAAGGGACCGGTGCTGCTCGCAGGCATTGCGGCGGATTACGATCCGATGCCGGTGCTGCGCCATCTCGACGTGCCGCAATTGTGGATCCTCGGCGGCGAAGACACGGACGCGCCCAGCGCCGAGACCGCTCGCCGCCTGCGCGAACTGATCGCGCGCGGCAAGCCCATTACGCTTGCGGTTTTTCCGCACGCCGAGCACGGTATCTACGAATACGAAACCGCACCCGATGGCAAACGTGTCGACACGCGCAATTCGGACGGTTATTTCATGATGATGCGCGACTACATCCTCAACGGGCACACGCATGGCGCGTATGGCGACAGTACGCTCGTCGCGCCGCACGCTGCGAAATAGGCATACATTTCTCCGCGTCGCCACAAGAATACGCTGTGCAACATCCATAAGACGGCACGGACCCCACCGCGTCGTTCGCGTCGAAAAAATCGGGCGCGCGTGCCGCCGCGTGCATGTAAGATTTCGCCCGAACACAAACGCAATGAAGGAGTGTGGTGCTCATGATTCGACGCATCGACGCCGGCCCGCGCATGTCCGAGGCCTGCATCCACAACGGCATGGTCTATCTCGCGGGGCAGGTGCCCGAGGATACGAATCTCGATATCGAGGGGCAGACGCGCCAAGTGCTGTCGGCTATCGACGCCTTGCTCGCGCAGGCTGATAGCGACAAGACGCGCATCCTGCGTGCGCAGATTTTTCTCGCCGACATCGCTGACTTCGCCGGCATGAACCGCGCGTGGGATGCGTGGGTCGTACCCGGCCAGGCGCCCGCGCGCGCGACCGTCGAGGCGAAGCTCGCAAACCCGGCGTGGAAGGTCGAGATCGTCGTGACTGCCACGGTGTGAACCCGCGCCAGCACGTGCGCCGCAACCTGCTCGCGTTCGTCTGGGGCGTGAGCGAGGCCGTCGTATTCTTTGTCGTGCCGGATGTCCTGATCACGCGCGCTGCGCTGGTCAGCGCGCGTCTGGGCCTGATCACCATGGCGTTCGTGTTGGCCGGCGCCTTGCTCGGTGGCGCTTTCAGCTATTTGTGGGGCGCGGGCGATCTTCCCGGCGCGCGTCACCTGCTCGATTGGCTGCCGGCGATCAGCATCGACATGCTCGATCACGCGCAACATGCGCTCGCGATGGATGGCGTGTTCGCGGCGCTGGTCGGTTCGTTTTCCGGCGTGCCCTACAAGGTGTACGCCGTGCATGCGGCGAGCGCGGGCATTCCATTGACGAAGTTCCTGCTCGCCAGCGTTCCTGCGCGCGGCATCCGCTTCGCACTGCTCGTGCTGATCACGCGTGGATTGGTGCGCTATGCCGTGCCCAACTGGTCCGCCGCGCGTCTACGGCTGGCATGGGCGTTCACCTGGATCGGATTCTATGCGGTGTATTGGGGCATCATGCCCAACTGATGGCAGATGGGCGCAGCACTCGCTGGCGTGAAAATGCAGGCGATGCGTTCACCTTTGAGCGCGACAGCATGAGAGGACGATGCGGCGGTGACCAGCAAATCCGATCCCACCCTGCTGCGCGACCTCGCGCGCCTGCGCCGCGTGCGCGACCGCATCGATCGCGAGTATTCGCAACCGCTGAACGTCGAGGCGCTCGCGCAGGGCGTGCATATGTCGTCCGGGCACCTGAGCCGCGAGTTCAAGCAGGCCTTCGGCGAATCGCCCTACAGCTATTTGATGACGCGACGCATCGAGCGCGCGATGGCGCTGCTGCGGCGTGGTGATCTCAGCGTCACCGACGTTTGCTTCACCGTCGGCTGCGCGTCGCTCGGTACGTTCAGCACGCGCTTCACCGAGCTGGTCGGCATGTCGCCGAGTGCCTATCGGCAAGAGGCGGCGAATGCGACGAAGGGAATGCCGTCGTGCATTGCGCGGCAGGTAACGCGACCGATCAGGACGCAACCGGTCAGGAATGAAGAAGCGTCGGCGTCCGAGCCTGATCTAGCATGACGGCACCCCAACAAGGAGCAAGACCGTCATGAACATCAGCATTTACTCAAGCTTTCTGCCGCATGCCGACCCGGACGCATCGCTCGCCTTCTATCGCGACACGCTCGGCTTCGAGGTGCGCAACGATGTCGGCTACAACGGCATGCGCTGGATCACGGTCGGCCCGCCCGATCAGCCCGGCACCTCGATCGTGCTGTTCCCGCCTGCCGCGAGCCCCGGCGTCACCGATGACGAGAAACGCACGATCGCCGAGATGATGGCCAAGGGCACCTACGCGATCATGCTGCTGGCGACCAAGAATCTCGATGCGGCGTTCGAGAAGATTCAGGCCAGCGGCGCCGAGATCGTCGAGGAGCCAGTCATGCAGCCTTACGGCGTGCGCGACTGCGCCGTGCGCGATCCGGCGGGCAATCTGCTGCGCGTGCAAGAGCGCGCCTGAGCTTCCATTTGAATCATCGAGGGAACTATATGAGCCAGTCAGCGAAAAAGAGCGCCGGCAAAAGTGTCGCCGCGAGCAGCAAGAAGTCCGAAGGATTCACTGCCGACGAACGCGCGGCGATGAAGGCGCGCGCGCAGGAGCTGAAAGCCGAAGCGCGAGCGAGCAAGAGCAGGGCGGAAGGGGAGAGCGCCGTGATCGCGGCGATCGCCAAGATGAAGGAGCCTGATCGCGCGATGGCGAAGCGGTTGCACGCCATCGTCACGGCTGCGGCGCCCGAGTTGATGCCGAAAACCTGGTACGGCATGCCGGCGTATACCAAGGACGACAAGGTCGTGTGCTTTTTCAAGGACGCACAGAAGTTCGGCGATCGATACGCCACGTTCGGCTTCAACGACAAGGCGAACCTCGACGACGGCGCGATGTGGCCAACCTCTTACGCGTTGAAGGAATTGACCGCGGCCGGCGAGGCGAAGATCAGCGCGCTGGTGAAGAAGGCCGCGAGTTGATTCGGCCCAGAAGTTTTTCGTTCGTGCCGACGGCGTGAGCGGAGTGGCATCACTCCGCTCGAGGTAGTGCCGGATCAAAGGCGAGCAAGTCACCGGGCTGGCATTCGAGTGCCTCGCAGATTGCTTCGAGCGTGGAGAAGCGGATCGCCTTCGCCTTGCCAGTCTTCAGGATCGACAGGTTGGCAAGGGTGATGTCGACGCGCGCGGCGAGTTCGGTGAGGGTCATGCGACGCGCGTGCAGCAGTTCGTCGAGACGGACGACAGTCGCCATGTCAAACCGTGCCTTCGAGATCGGCGCGCATGCGGGCACCGTGCGCGAATACGCCTGACAGCACGAACAACATCAGCACCGCGAGCCACGGCCCGAACGAGAAGCCACCGAGCCGTCCCGGTTCCCACACCGTTGCCGCGATCGCGGAGACCAGCAGGCGCAGTACCTCGAGCGAGAGCACGCTCCAGGCGATGACATCGAGGCGTCGGGCGTTCTGCAGGATGAAGGGATCGCCTTCGCGCACCGTATCGACGATCGCGAGCAAGCGTCGCAGGACCAGGTGCACGATCGCCGCGCCGATGATGCCGATGACGACGATCGCGCGCAGCCCATTCGGCAGCAGCGGGTGCTTCGAGGCAAAGTCGCCGAGCGGGTTTTGTGGCCAGCCTTGGATGAAGAAACTTGCGACCAATAGCGCCGCGATACCGGCGCCGTAGAGAAGGTTGAGAATGGTCAGGCCCTGGATGACGGGGCGGGCGGCGGAGAGGGCATGGGCGGCCGTGGCGTTCATGGCGGTTCCATAAGTTATCGTAAAGCGATAATATACATATCGTTTAACGATATAAATAGGCCAAAAGACACGCACGGTGGCGAAAGCCCGCTATCCGACTCCGCTATTCTTGGCGAAATGTCCACCGCCGCCCAGGATGCAGCGAACGCGCGAATCGATCCGGCCGTGAAGCCGGCGATCGATCTCGCGACGATTGCCGAAGAGGAACTGCTGGCGCTGCGTCTGTCCGAGCTGCCGCTGCGCATTGAGGGCACCTGGCTGGAGGCGTGCATCGCGCAGCTCTACCAGGAACTTGCGGCACGCAATATTCCGTTCCGGCCGCGCTGTTACCTCGCCGATGAATGGCTGACGCCAGAGAACGTGCCGGTGATCGGCATTCCGTTCTATCTGGCGCATCCACGGCTGATCAAGCTGCAGAAGAAGATGCTGCTCGAAGCCGAAGGCGACAACCACGACTGGTGCATGAAGTTGCTGCGCCACGAGTGCGGGCACGCGCTCACGTATGCCTACGATCTGAATCGCAAGCGCAGTTGGCAGCGCGTGTTCGGGCATCCCTCCGAGGAGTACGGCGAGACGTATCGCTTCCGTCCGTACAGCAAGAGCTTCGTGCGACATCTGGATTATTACTACGCGCAATATCATCCGGACGAAGATTTCGTCGAGACGTTCGCGGTGTGGCTGACGCCGGGGCTGGACTGGCGCGGCAAATACGCCGGCTGGAAGGCGCTGGACAAACTGCTGTTCGTCGACAAGCTGATGGCGAGCATCGCGGGCAAGCCGCCGCTGCGCGCGAGTGGCCGTCAGCTGTGGAAAATCGCGACGATCCGCAGCACGCTCAGGCGCTACTACCAGAAGCGCCGCATCACCGAGGCCGAGGACTTCCCGGAATTCCACGACGCGAACCTGCTGCGCATGTTCAGTGCGAGCAAGACCGAGGGCGAAACCCGACAGCCGGTCGCGAAGCTGCTGCACGCGCACCGCAAGGCGATCTTGACCACGGTGGCGAACTGGACTGGCGAGCGACGCTTCATGGTCAATGAGGTCTACACGGCGGTGTTGCAGCGCTGCCGCGCCTTGCACCTGGTCAGCGAGGAACCCGACTCGGTCGCTCTGTTGCAACTCGCGACCTATCTGACGACGCTGATGATGAATTACCGCTACACCACGCGCCTGCGCGGAGAACTGTAGATGGGTACACGCGTGCTGATGGTGTTCGACCTGCCGTATGCGGTGAAGGCCGACTACGACTTCGCCGCGGAATTCGCCGATCCGGACGGCAGCTACACCGAGAACGACGTCTGGCAGGCCCTGCTCGAATGCGGCTACGAAGTGCACCGGCTCAGCCTGTTCGACGATATCCGGCCGCTCCTCGACGCGGTGCGCGACCTCAAGCCCGACGTGATCTTCAACTTGTGCGAGACCTTCCGCAACGCGCCGCACTGGGACAAGAACATCGTCGCGACGATGGAGCTGCTCGGCGTGCCGTGCACCGGCGCGAGCTCGCATGCCTTGTTCCTGTGCAACGACAAGGGATTGTGCAAGAAGATCCTGCGCTTCCACCGCGTGCGCACGCCGCGCTTCCACGCCTACTACCGTGGCCACAAGGTGTGGCTGCCGAAGACGCTGAAGCTGCCGTGCATAGTCAAACCGCTGACCGAGGAAGCCTCGCGCGGCATTTCGCAGGCTTCGATCGTCGACGACGAGGCGAGCTTTCTAGCGCGCATCCAGATGATCCACGAGCGCATGAATCTCGACGCGATCGCCGAGGAGTACATCGACGGACGCGAGCTCTACGTCAGCGTGGTTGGCGATCGCGCGCTGCGCGTCTTGCCCGCGCGCGAGATGACCTTCGGCCAGATGGCCGAGGACGAGCCGCGCATCGCGACTTACAAGGCCAAGTGGGACGACGCCTATCGCAAGCGCTGGGGCATCAAGAATCATTTCGCCAACACGATCGACGCGGAGTTGCAGAAACACGTCGACGAGGTGTGCAAACGCGCCTACCGCGCGCTCAATCTGCGCAGCTACGCGCGCTTCGACCTGCGCGTGACCGCGGCCGGCAATGTCTACGTGATCGAACCGAACGCCAATCCCTGCATCGCCAGGGACGACGAACTCGCGCAGTCGGCGCTGAAGGCCGGCATCGCCTATCCGAGCCTGATCCGCAAGATGGTCAATCAGGCGCTGCGCAGGGAGGGCTAGGGAAAAACCACGCGAGTGGACGATAATACCGGCATGAACAAACTAGACATTCAAGCCATCGGCATCCCGGGCCAGCCCTGGGGCGAAGCCGAAAAAATCGAATGGCGCGCGCGCCAGACCCGCAAACGCAGCTACGCCGACGAGGTGCAGAGCCGGATCGAACGTTTGCGCGACCGCTTCGACGTGTCGGAGTACGGCCGCCTCGATTATGCGCCGGACGGCGCGTATCCGTTGTTCGCAATCCGCAGCCGCGAGTGGCGCGACGATCTGCCCTGCGTGCTCGTGACCGGTGGTGTGCACGGCTATGAGACCAGCGGCGTGCACGGCGCGCTGCAGTTCGTCGAGCAGCATATGGCGGACTACGCCGGCAGGGTGAATCTGCTCGTCGCGCCATGCATCAGCCCCTGGGCCTACGAGCGCATCCATCGTTGGAACCCGCTGGCGCTCGATCCGAATCGCTCGTTCCGCGATGGCAGCCCCGCGCCCGAATCGGCCGCGCTGCTGCGTCTCGTCGCGCCGTTGCGCGATCGCTTCCTCGTGCATATCGATCTGCACGAGACGACCGACAGCGACGAATCCGAATTTCGTCCCGCGCTGTCAGCGCGCGATGGCAAGGAATTCGAGCCGGAGACGATTCCCGATGGCTTTTATCTCTGCGGCGACAGCGCGGATCCGCAACCGGAGTTCCAGCAGGCAGTGATCGCGGCAGTAGCCAAGGTCACGCACATAGCGCCGGCCGATGCCAAGGGCCAGATCATCGGCTCGCCTGTGGCCGCGCCCGGCGTTATTTACTACGCCCAGCGGGAACTCGGGCTGTGTGGTGCCATCACGAACGCGCCGTATCGCACGACGACCGAGGTCTATCCTGACAGTCCGCGTGCAACGCCTGCGCAGTGCAACGATGCGCAGGTCGCGGCGGTGCGCGCGGCGATCGATTTCGGGCTGGCGCAGAAGCGTTGATCGCGGCACAAACACGGGCGGCGCGTCAGTCCTGACGCGCCGCTGTTTTCGTCGAGCGCTGTTTTACTGGTCCAGCCGGTAGCTCACCGGCACTTCCACGTTGGCGGCGATAGGGCGGCCATCGTGCAGCGCGGGCGCAAACTTCCAGCGGCGCACTTCGTTCGACGCGGCGTGGTCGAGGATGCTCGAGCCGCTGCGGCGCACGACACGCGCATCGCTTACTTGCCCGTTCACGTCGACCTGCGCGAGGACGAGCACGGTGCCCTGTTCGCCCACGCGCAAGGCCTGCGACGGATACATGAGCTGCGGGCGGCTGGCGAGCGCGACCTGGCGTTCGAGCGATGGGGTCGTCGCAGCCATCATGGTCTTGGTTTTCGCTGTGCGCGGTCCTTTTGCGGACTTGGGACTGCCAGTGCCCTTTGCCGGTTCCTGCGCCGCTGGATGCACGGTGACGATGATGTCCGGCTGACCATAGCTCGGTGTCTGCGCTATCGTCGTGGCGGGCGAGCCGTCAGCAGCAAGTTGCTCAGACTTGGGTTCCTCCGGCAGCATATTCGCATTGGATGCGGCGGCAGCCGCTGTGTCGGCAGCGGGCGGCGTGATCGATGCCAAGGCATCGCGCTGACCCTGATGATAGGAGAACCACACGATCGCGCCGACGGCGATGGCGCATAGCGCACCGATCAACGGCAGTACGCCGGAACGTTGCGGCGGCGAGGCGTTGCTTATACCGGCGGTTTTGGTTTTGCGCGCAGTATTCGGATCGACAGCGGATTGTTCGTGAGCCATATCGTTCTCCCTTGCTCGTGAACGAATTTTCCCCTGCCCGGTTAGAGTGACACGCCCGCATGACGCGGGCGTTTGAATTTCGTTATGTGAATGGAACGCGTTCAGGCGGCGTTTCTTTTTAGTTATCGCCGTCGCCCTCGCGTGAGCGAGCGCTTAGTCCATCCGTACTTTCTTTCCGCGCGTCATCACCATCGTCGGGTGCTCGGTCGCGCGGATGTTCTTCAGCACATCGCCGGGCACCGCGACGATGTCGGCATATTTTCCCGCTTCGAGCGTGCCGGTGTCGGCATCGATGCCGAGCAGCTTGGCCGAGCCCTGGCTGCTGGTCATCAGCGCGGCCGCGGGAGTCATGCCGAGATCGACGTAGTCGCCGAATTCCTCGGCATTGATGCCATGCGGATATACCGCGGCGTCGGTGCCAAATGCCATGAGCACGCCGATCTTCAACGCGTTCTTCATCATCTCGCCATGCGCGTTGTACGCGGCGCGCGCCTTGCCGGCGATCTTGGGCGGATAGGTGTCGGCTTTCTTGTTGACCCACAACTGCGTCATGCGCGTCGGCACGAGGTAGACGCCTTTCTGCTTCATCAGCTGCAGCGTCGGCACAGCGAGGAAGCTGCCGTGCTCGATCGAATCGATGCCGGCTTCGACCGCGAGCCTGGCCGCGAGATCGCCATGCGAGTGCGCGGCGACCTTGCGCCGCCAGGCATGCGCTTCGCTCATGATCGCCTTGAGTTCGTCCGGCGTCAGCTGCGGCACATCGACCGGATCGGATTCCGACAGGACGCCGCCGGAGGCGCAGATCTTGATCACGTCGGCGCCGTACTTCATCTGCTCGCGCACGGCGCGGCGGCACGACTCGGGACCGTTGCAGACGCCTTCGAGTTCAGCCGCGGGTATCAAACGAGTGGGGGGCGCGGGCGGACCATCGCAATGGCCGCCGGTCGAACCGATCGCGTGACCGGCGACGAGCATGTGCGGACCTTCGGCGATGCCGTCGTTAATCGCGTTGCGCAGGGCGACGTCGACGAAGTCGGCCGCACCGACTTCGCGCACGGTCGTCACGCCTGCGCGCAGCGTCGCGCGCGCGTTGCGTTCGGCATGGAATGACTGCTCGACCGGAAAGCGCAGCATGCCTTCGTAGAAACCCTTGGCCCAATCGTCGTTGTGATCGGAGGCGATATGCGTGTGCGCGTCGATGAACCCAGGCAGCAGGGTCGCGTCGCCGAGATCGATCACCTGCGCGCCGGCCGGAATGGCCGCGTCCTTGCCGACGGCGACAATGCGTTGATCCTTGACCACGATGAGGCCGGGCGAGCTCAGCGCGCCGCTCTTGCCGTCGAACAAATGCGCGGCCTTGAGCACGGTAACGGGCGCAGCGGGCTTGCCCGATGGCTCCTGTGCATGGCCGGCCAACGCCAGCATCAGACCTGCGGCAAGTAGCGTGATTCGCTGCATGATTTTTTCTCCGTCACGAGTGGTCGAAGTATAGGGTGCAACAATGCCCGGTGACGGGCACGTAGATGCTCTCCCAATGATCGAGATGGAACCTGCCGCCCGGGAGTGCCAAACGTTGCTGGATCATTGGATCCAAGAAAATGTCTACTGCATCACAATTTCGCGCATACTAGCGGCCTTCGCTCGAATGGGGGGCGGGGATTCAGATGGTCAACCGACAATAACGAGGGAGGTTCCAAAGTGAAGACTCACAAGTTCTGTCTGGTATCGGCGCTGACAATGCTCGCGGTGGGCGGTGTCCACGCGGCGGAAGCGGACAATGCGAACGTCACGCGGGTGTACAGCGATATCGTCGCGCCGGCGAGTCAGGTCGCGTATGAAGCCGGGGTGAAGGCCTACAACAAATGCCTGGCCGAGCACGGATTCAAGTACACCTGGACCGCGTTGACGCACGAGACCGGCAATACCTACATGTATTCGTATATCGCGGGGCCGTACAAGTGGGCGGACTTCGACACGATGCATACGACCGGCAAGGCCTGCGACGCGACCTGGAGAAACGCGGCCAATCCGCATCTGCAGAGCGAGACGAGTGCGTTTCTCGTGACCCAGACAGAAGCGAGCCGCATGCCCGCGGCCAAGGACGCCATGTCGGCGCTGCTCAACGTCACGTTCTTCACGTTGAAGCCGGGGCGCGACGCGGACGAGGCTTTCACCGCCGGCATCAAGAAGATCGCGGCGGCCGCCGACAAATCCAAATGGACTGGGCACTACACCCTGTACAAGGTCCGCGGTGGCGGCAAGGACTCGCCCGACTACATCCTCGTGAGTCCGTACAAGACCTGGGCCGAATACGGCGCGGGCCCGGATCCGTCGGTGTGGAAGATGGTCGAGGGCGTCTACGGTAAGCAGGATACCGATGCACTGCGCAAGTCGATCGGCGATGCGATCCAGGATGCATCCGCGCATGTCGACAACTACAGCGCAGAATTGACCTACACCGCCGCGGCGGCCAAGTAATCCACCACATCGGTCTGCTGCGGTCCGCGATAGGGCTGCAGCAGCTTTGCGCCAAAACCAGAGGAATTCCAAATGACGACGATGACGAAAGCGATGAGCTGGTGCGTTCTGTTTGCGCTAACGATGTTGTGCGGAGGTGAAGTGTTTGCCGCGGATGCCGCGGCGGACGTGGCGGCGATGCACGCGGTGGATCAGGCTTGGCTCAAGGGCTACAACGCGGGCGACGCCGATGCGCTTGCTGCGTTGTACGACGAACAGGCACTCCTGATGCCACCCGGTGCGCCGGCCCAGCACGGGCGTGCTGCGATTCGTGCCTTCCTTGCAGCGGATGTCGCCGCGTCGGCGAAGGCCGGCATCACCTTCCATCTGGGTGCGAATCCGGACGGTGGCGCCAACGGCGACATGGGCTGGGTGTCGGGCACGTATTCGGTGACGGACAAGTCCGGCAAGGTCATCGACACGGGCAAGTACCTTTCCGTTTCGAAGAAGCAAGGCGGCAAGTGGCGCTACATCCGCGACACGTGGAATTCCGACGGCGCACCGCCGCCGACGCCTGCCGCGAAGAAATAGGTTCCAAGAACCCGCGAGGCGTAACGGCGGATATCGCCGTGCGCCTCGCATGCGCGCGCGACTCGCGGCGCGATGCCATCCGCGCTAGCATGGCGCCCCCCGCGCACGCGCGATCATTCCGTTTTTGCCATGACCGACACGCCTCCCGACCGCCTTTGCGCCGATCCGCGCAGCAAGTACTACGACGAAGCGCTGCTCGCGCGCGGTATCGGCATCCGCTTCAATGGGCAGGAAAAAACCACCGTAGAGGAATACTGCGTCAGCGAAGGCTGGGTGCGTATGTCCGTCGGCCGCGCGCTCGATCGCCGCGGCCGCCCGATTACGCTGAAGTTCAACGGCGTGGTGGAGCCGTATTTTCAGGATACGGCGCCGCCCAAAGCGGAGTAGGGTGTGCTGTCGCGTGGCGACAGCGCACCGCGCATTGCGATCTGCTGTCGCTCAGTGCGTCGCTTTCGTCGTAGCGGTGTGCAGGAAGCCGGTCTCGACCGCGTCGGCAAGCTGATCGGGCGGCAAAAGGCCTTGCGCGAGGATGAAATCGTTGAGCGCCTTCAGATCGAACTTGTCGCCGAGCGCGAGTTCGGCGTGCGCGCGCAGTTCGAGCAGGCGCGCGTAGCCGTAGAAGTACGACGTGGCCTGACCCGGCGCGCGGAAAGTGAAGCGATCGAGTTCCTCGCGTGCGAGCGCCTCGGACAGGCCGACATCGTTGACCATCACGTCGTGCGCACGCTCGCGCGTGATCAGGCCGAGATTGAGGCTCGGATCGAGGATCGCGCGCGCCGCGCGCTGCAGGCGCATCTGCAGCGCGAACATCTGGCCCGCGGGCGGCTCGTGCGGCAGCATCATGAATTCTGCGTACAGTGCCCAGCCTTCGACATTGACGCTGTTGAACGCGAACAGAGAGCGCGCGAGCGACACGCCGTGCTCGACCATCGCCGAGAACTGCAGCTCGTGGCCGGGCCGGCCTTCGTGTGAGGTCAGCGTCCACGCACAGGGTTTGCAGGTGAAGTCGTCGTAGACCTCGGCCTTGCCGCCATCCTTGCCGACAGGGGGATTGCCGAGCGGCAGGATGAAACTGCCGCGTTCGCCATGATTGTTGATCAGCGGCGGCGGCTGCATATGCGGCGCCGGCTGCGCGGCGCTTTCGGCTTCCGAGGCGAGGCGCATGATCATCGCGCGCTGCGGCAGCTCGACAATCTTCTGTTCGCGGATGATCGCTTCGATCTTGCCGATGATGTCGTGGTAGTAGGGTTCGATCGTGTCCTTGTCGAGTTGCTGTTTCTTCAGCGCCTTGATCACATCGCGATAGTCGCTCGCATTGATACCCTCGGCCTTGGCCACGACCGGGGCGAGCGCCTGCATCTGCGCGCGCGTCTCCATGAATTCGTGCTCGGCCTTGCGGATCAGTTCCTTCGGATCGATGTCGATGCCGGTGTTCTTGAGGTTGTCGGCATACAGCTCTGGCGGCAGGCGGAAGTCGTTGCGCGCGTGCGCGAGCGCAAATGACTTGACCCAGACGTCGTGCGCTTCGAGCTGCTTCTGCAATGCGTCGAGTGCGGGCTCGGCACCGTCGATCTTGTACTTCGCATACAACTTGCGCACGCCATCGGTGTAGCGTGCAGTATTGGCGAGATGCTGTTCGACTTCGGCCTTGTACGGGCCGAGCAGCTTGCCGTCTTTGGCCTTGGCTTCGAATTCGGCCTCGGCGAGCTTGGTCACGGGCGTGCAGCCGGCGGCGAGTCCGGTGTAGCACTGCAGGCGGTTCAACGCCTTCGAGCGGCGCTCCGGTGCAACCTGATCCTGCAGCAAGATGAATTCGCCCTGGAAAATCAGTTGGCCGATGTCCGCATACGGCAGCAGGAATTTTTCGTTGAGACGGCTCGACTCGGCGCGGCGATCGAGCGTCTTGAGCATGATCTTGAGATCCTGCTGCACGCTGGGATCCTTCTCGGCGTCGAGTTTCTTCTGCATGTCGCTGCGCGCGGCGGCGAACGCGGCGCGTTGGCGCTCGAGGTGACCGGGCTTGAGATCGACTACCTTGTCGTCGTAGCCGGGCAGGCCGACGAACGAAGCGAACTCGGGATTGAACTCGCCGAGCACTTTCAGCAACGGCTGTGCCGCCGCATTGCTCTGCGCGACCCAGGCGGGCGGCGTCGGTGTCGCAGGCGCGGCTGCAGGTTCCGCGGCAGAAGCAATGACGCTAATGACGAACGAGGCGAGGGTAGCAGGGGCAAACGGGCGCAGGGGCATCGCGAATCCTCCGTACAAGAGTGCGAACTATACCCGCGCGCAAGCGCCGTCGGCTGCTCCAGAAGTCATGCGTGCGAGGCGCAATGCAATACCCGAAAAAGCGAAGCGCCGGTCTTGGCCGGCGCTTCTTATCGTCACTCAAAACTGATGGTTCAGGCTGCGCCGGTGCGCCGATTCAGCGGAATCGATTCCTTCAACTCACGCAGGATGCGCAGCGCGGCGCGGCGGCGTTGGTCCATGTTCGCATGCGTCGCCTCGCGCGTTGCGTGGAGCACACCCGCGATCCACAGCGCGATGCCGCGCATGCGCACTTCCATGTTGTCGGACTGCGCGCGCGTCAAGCCGGTTTCGATCGCCTCGTTCCACTGCGCATCGTGCGGCACGGCGGCAGCGTCGTTGGCGGCCGGATAGGCCGACCATCCTGCACGCGCCATTTCGTTTTGCACGAGCGACTCGAGGCGCACGCGATTCGCTTTCGAAAGCGATTCGACGGCACGCTCGATGATCGGCGGTTGACGCGAAATTTGTAGATCGCGCCCGAAGTCACGGCCGAACGCGAGAAGACGATTTACTAGTTGCACAGGACACCCCAACGTCGCGAGCATCCCCCTGTGAGCGCGAGTTTACACGAAAAGTGGCGTCTGCAAAGCACTGATTTCACGGGTACATTGCCAAATGCTTGGCAAAACTTGCATTCCGCTGCAGCGCCTTCATCATGAAGGCTGCGATGTAAACGTTTTTTCATTCAGGAAGCCCCTATGGCCACGGGCTGGGCCGGCGACAACGCGGTACAGGACCAGATCGATGCGACGATCAAGGATGCGATCAAGCGCGCGCGCAGCCGTGCGCCGAAAGGCCCGGGCCTGACTCACTGCGAGGAATGCGCGGCGCCGATCCCCGCAGCGCGGCGCCAGGCCGTGCCGGGCGTGCGTCTGTGCGTTGCTTGCCAGTCCGCGCGCGACGAAGAAGAAGCGAATTTCAGCGGCTACAATCGTCGCGGCAGCAAGGACAGCCAACTGCGTTGATCGCGACCGCGCCGGCCTTCATGCGGGCTGTTTGCGCTTGCGCTTGGTCTCGTACATCGACTGGTCGGCCTTCTCGACCAGTGCGTCGATCTGTTCGCCGTCTTCCGGATACACGGCGACGCCGATGCTCGCGTCTAGCGGGATGTCGTTCTGCTCGAATGCGAACGGCGCGCGTACATTTTCGCGTACCCGGTGCGCCTGCTTCAGAGCGCCCGCGCGATCGTTGAGGCGCGACAGAATCATGCCGAATTCGTCGCCGCCAAGTCGCGCGGCGGTATCCGCTTCACGCGTGATCTGTTTCAGGCGTGCGGCGAATTCGCGGATCGCCGCGTCGCCCGCACGGTGTCCGAGCCGATCGTTGATCGGTTTCAATCCATCCATGTCGAGATTGAGAATGCCGAAGCGGACGCGCTCGCGCGCCGCGCGCGCGAGACAGGCGCGCAGGCGATCGTAGAACAGCGCGCGATTGGCCAGCCCGGTCAGCGCGTCGTGCGTAGCCTGGTAAAACAATTCATTCGTTTCGTACTTCGCCGCATGAAACATCGACGCGGCGATCAGGTCGGACATGAGTCCGAGAATTTTCAGATCGTCCTCGTCGAAACCGCTGACGCGATTCGACATCACCTTGAGCACGCCGACGACTGTTTCGTGGTGACGCAGCGGCACAACGACCATCGAGCGCAGCCCGACTCTGCGGCAGGCTTCGCGATCGACGCGTGCATCGTCTTCGGAGTCATTGCAGCGCAGGGGATGTCCCTCGAGCACGCACTGCCCGGACAGGCTCGATGCACGGGCGAGTCGCAGACCGAGAAAGCGCTGCGCTGTGCCAGAGGCTGCGCGATAGACCATCTCGTCGCCTTCGGCGAGTTCGAGGACGGCGCCGACGGCGCGAGTCAGCTGCTGCGAGCGTTCGGTGACCAGCGCCATCACCGCGCCAAGATCGAGGCCGAGCTTGGCAACTTCGGTCTGGGTCTTGATCACCTCGAGCAGGCGCGCGTTGTTGTCTGTGTCGGCCATGGCGTTTGTTTGCGTCGTGCAAGGATTCTGCCATCACATGGCGGCATCCGTCGCCTAGCGTTTCGTCAGTCTGCCGCGTCTGGTTTCAGCGCCGCGGAATCGGGCTAAGCCTCGCCAGCGATCTCTTGTCTGAGCGGCTGAATTTCTGGTTGCCGTTGCGCGGCGGCAGAATAAGTGCGGAATGCGTCACGGTTTGCGACTTTACGCCCCGCAAATCACGGTTTCTGGCATGAGGTGTGCAGCAAGACAAGCAGACAAAATGCGCTGTATCAATGGCTTGGGATGCAAAGCGCAAGTAGGATGAACGCAGGGGAAGTGTGGCGATGAAGGGAAGACAGGTCGGTGGGCGCTGTGGCGCCTGGCTCAGAGTCGCGATCGCCGCGGCGGCTCTCGGCTGCGCGAACGCGCATGCGCTCGATCCTGCCCGCAGCATTCGCCAGCTGCCGCACGTCTGGTACGAAAATCAGCTGCCACAAAGCACCGTGCTGTCGATCGCGCAGCGCAGCGACGGCTCTATCTGGCTGGCGACATATGCGGGCCTCGCGCGCTACAGCGGCGCCACTTTCGACAACATCGATCGGCGCAACGCGCCGGTGCTGCGCAGTTCGGCGATCACTTCGCTGCTTGTGGATCGAGACGACACGTTCTGGGTCGGCACGCTCAACGGCGGCCTGTATCGCAGCCGCGGGCGCGGCTTCGAGGAAGTGCCGCTGCCCAAGCCAATGGACAGCGTGCTCGGCATGGTGCAGGACGCCAGCGGCGCGCTCTGGCTCGCAACCGATCTCGGCATCGCGCGCCTCGACGCGGGTGGTGTGCACGTGTTCGGCACCGATAGCGGCATGCCGCGCGGCACTTATCGAGGTCTGGCCGCGGATGCCGATGGCAATGTGTGGATCGCGGTCGATGGCGCTGGGGTCGCGCGCTGGCACGCTGGCAAGTTCGAACTCTACGGCGTCGCACAGGGCGTCCCGAATGCGGCCGTGTACGCGGTGCGCGTCGATCACACAGGTGTGCTCTGGGCTGGTACGCAGGGCGGCCTGGCCTATTTTCATGATGGACATTTTGCACGCGACCCGAAAGCCGCCGAACTCGACGGTCGGCGTGTGTATTCCCTGGCGGGCGATCGTGACGACAACCTGTGGATGAGCGTGCTCGGCTTGGGCATCTGCCGCCTCAATGCACGCAGCTTCGATTGCGAACGCAACTTGCCGGGGCTCGGCAATCAGGTCGTGCGCTCGATGCACGAGGATCGCGAAGGCAACCTGTGGATCGGCACGACCGACGGCGGCGCGCATCGCATCAGCGATTCCAAGCTCGCAACGGTCACCGGCGCCGGCGAATCCAATTCGGTGCGCGCCGTGTGGGCGGACGCGCAAGGCACGCTTTGGGGCGCGACCGATGGCTCCGGACTCGTCAATATCGAACCACGGGCGTTGCTTCCGTCGAAGTACAACACGGCGCTGATCAGTCCGTTCGCGCGCTCGCTAGCCGGCGACGCGGAAGGCAACCTGTGGGTCGGTTCGATCGAGGGCCTGAGCCGCATCGCGCCCGACGGACAGGTGCGCAATTTTCGCGTCGCCGACGGCTTGCCCGCGGGCATCGTATTTTCGATCACCGCGAGGAAGGCCGGCGGTGTCTGGGCCGGCACGCAGCGCGGCCTGGCGCGCGTAACGCGCGACGACAAAGTCGAACCGATCGCGGAGACGCGCAATGATGACGTGCGCGCGCTGTACGAAGCGCCGGACGGTCAGCTGTGGATCGGCCAGCGCAGCGGCTTGCATTGCCTGCGCGAAGGCGTGCTCGACACTTGCGGCACCGACGGCCTCAGCGGCGCGAGCGTGTTCGCTTTCCATCCAGGCGCCGACGGCAGCCTCTGGCTCGGCACGAGTCAGGGCATCATGCGCTGGCGCGAGGGCAAGCTGCAGCACTATGGCGAGAGCGTCGGGCTGTATGGTGATGCGATATTCGCGATACTCGACGACGACGCGGGCAATTTCTGGATCAGCTCGAATCGCGGCATCGCGCGCGTCGCGCGCAGCGATTTCGACGCGCTCGATCGCGGCGATCTGAAGCACGTCGAAATGACCTGGTATGGCAAAAGCGACGGCATGCTCACCGCGCAGGGCAACGGCGCTTCGCAGTCGCCCGGCGCGCGTGCGCGCGACGGACGGCTGTGGTTCGGCACCGCGAACGGCGTCGTGCTGGTCGATCCCGCGCACCAGCGGCGCAATCTCGCAGCGCCGCCGGTGGCGATCGAAAGCATGCAGGTCGACGGCAAGGAGGTCGATCCGACCAACGCGGGCAAGCTCGGACCTGGCGTCGACAAGCTCGAATTTCACTATGCCGGCATGAGCTATGTCGCACCCGAGGCGGTGCGCTATCGTTACCGCCTGGAAGGCTACGATCGCGACTGGGTCGAGGCCGGCGAGCGCCGCGCGGCGTACTACACCAACTTGCCGCCGGGCGATTACGTGTTTCACGCCAAGGCCTGCAACAATGACAGCGTGTGGAACGAGGAGGGCGCGAAGGCCGCGTTCACGATCGCGCCGCGCATCGTCCAGACTGCGTCTTTTCGTCTGCTCGTGGCGTGCGCGCTGTTCGCCGGGGCGGTGGGTATCTACCGGCTGCGTGTCTGGCGCGTGCGCGAGAACGAACGCGCGCTCACGCGCGAGGTCGCGTCACGCACCGAAGCCCTGCGCGCGGCCAATGCCGAGCTGCGCCGGCTGGCCTCGCTCGATGGCCTGACCCGCATCGCCAATCGCGGCGCGTTCGACGAGCGTCTGATCCAGGCCTGGGAAGATCACCGCGCGCGCGGCGCATCCTTCGCTGTGCTGTTGTGCGACATCGATTCGTTCAAGGCCTACAACGATACCTATGGCCATCTCGCCGGCGATGCCGCCCTCGCGAGCGTCGCGGGCACGCTTGCCAGCGTAGCGCGCAGGCCGAGCGATCTGGCTGCGCGTTATGGCGGCGAGGAATTCGCGCTGCTGCTCGGCAACTGCAAGGCGCCCGAAGCCGCAGTCATCGCGCAGCGCTTGCTCGATACGGTGCGCGCGCTTGGCATCGAGCATCGCGAATCGGGCGTGGTGCCGGTGGTGACGATCAGCGTCGGCGTCGCCGTGTGCGTGCCGAATGGTCACGCGCCGGAAGATCTGGTGCGCTGTGCCGATCAAGCGCTGTATCGCGCCAAGGCGGAAGGGCGCAACCGCGTCTGCGGGCCGGACGAAATCTCTTGATTCGCCGTCCCGGCATGTGCGCCGGGACGACGCATGCGGCGCACTCAACCCATGTAGAACGCGTTGAGCTTGTTGCCGTCGAGATCGCGGAAATAGCCGGCGTAGAACCCTTCGCCGCGTGGACCGGCCGGGCCCTCGTCGGTGCCGCCGAGTTCCAGCGCTTTCTTGTAGAGCATGTCGACTTTTTCCTTACTGTCGACGATCAGCGCGGCCATCGCGCCGTTGCCGACGGTCGCAGGCTTGCCGTCGTAGGGTTTGATCACGCCGAAGCCGGGTTTGTCCGGCGCACAGGCCCATGCGACGAATCGGTCGGACGCCATCCAGCGTTTCGCGCCGATCGTGCCGAGCAGTTCGTCGTAGAACTTCGTTGCACGCGGAAGATCGTTGGTGCCAACGGTGACGTAGCCGATCATGGGATGCTCCTGCCTGGTTGGGAGCGCGAGTCTACACCCGGCGAATTACGCCGGGGTATCGGAAGGAAGTCACTGCAAACAGGGCAAATCTGCGTCAGTGCAAGGGGCTGAACAGGCGATCGCCGCGCGGCATATACCAGCGTTCGGCATCGAGCGAATAAGCCACGCGTCCGGCGCGTCCGACGATGCTCGCGCGCGGCACGAAAACGAAATAGCGCGAATCGCCGCTGTTGTCGCGATTGTCGCCGACCTTGAAGTACTGTCCCGCAGGCACCGTGACCGGTCCGAACGAGCGCATCGCGTTGCGGTTCGGCATCACCATGATTGGATGCGATTTGCCGCCGAGGTTTTCGCTGAGGTAATAGCGCTGCTCGCTGCGCGTCGCGGACGGCAATTCCGCGTCAGCGCGATCGGTGGTCGGTGCGTAATCGACCGCTTTGCCATTGACGTAGAGTTGCTCGTCGAGCATCGAGATCGTATCGCCCGGCACGCCGACCACGCGTTTGACCAGAGTCATGCCGTCCTTGGGCGAAGGGAAGATCGCGATATCGCCGCGTTGCGGGTCGTTGCCTTGCGTCAGGCGCAGTTCGGTGAACGGCACGCGCAGGCCGTAAACGGATTTGTCCACGAGGATGCGATCGCCCTCGACGATCGTCGGATTCATCGAACCGGTCGGCACCTGCATCCAGTCCGCCACCGCCGAGCGGAACACCAGCATCAGGCCGAAGAACAGCAGCAAGGATTTGTTTTCGGCGAGGATTCGGGTTGCGCGTGACTTCATCTTGTTCGCTCCGGCGAGTGGACGATGCACAGACTCGCCCGGCTGGCGATTAGTTCCGCACTCCCGATGCGGTTGAGCGGCGCCACGACGCCCGATCAGCTACGAGGTTGGGGCTCGCCTCGCTCACCCCAACCTGCAGCACTACGATGTGCGAGATGGCTTGCTCTGGGTCGCATCGCGCATCGGCCTCGTTGGTGCGGTTGGGCACCAGTATTTCGCTGCCTCCAACGCGGCCTGATCGAGTTGGCGGTAGCCGCTGCTCTTCTGCAGCACCGGATGTTTGGTCCCGCTGGCATTCGCCACGCACGCAACTGCGATCTTGTATTCCCGTGTGGGCAGAGACGAATCCTTCTCCTGCGAGAACGAGTTCGAGCAGCAAAAGGCAAAAAATAGCGTCGTCGCACAGAGCGCGAATGCTTTCATCAGAACCTCACGAAAACTGAAGTCGTACTGAAATTACACCGCCTCGAACACGCCCGCCGCACCCATGCCCGTGCCGATGCACATCGTCACCATGCCGTATTTCTGCTTGCGCCGACGCAGGCCATGCAGCAGGGTAGCGACGCGGACCGCGCCCGTCGCACCGAGCGGATGGCCGAGCGCGATCGCTCCGCCGAGCGGATTGATCTTGTCGGGATTCAAGCCCAGATCCTTGATCACCGCGAGCGCTTGCGCGGCGAAGGCTTCGTTGAGCTCGATCCAGTCGAGATCGTCCTGCCTGATACCGCTCTGCTTGAGCACCTTCGGAATCGCGGCTTTCGGACCGATGCCCATCACTTCGGGCGGCACACCGGCGACGGCGAAGCCGACGAAGCGCGCGAGCGGCTTCAGGTTGTAGTCCTTGATCGCCTGTTCGCTCGCGAGCAGCACCGCGCCGGCGCCGTCGGACATCTGCGATGAATTGCCCGCGGTCACGCTGCCGTTGGCGCGGAACACCGCCTTCAGCTTCGCCAGCACATCGGCCGTGGTGCCCGCGCGCGGACCTTCGTCGTTCTTCACGGTGCGCGTGTCGTCGATGGTCGCGCGCGTGCCGAGATTCGGATAATGGTCGGCGAGCGTGTACGGCGAAATTTCGTCAGCGAATTCGCCAGCGGCAATCGCGGCGAGTGCCTTGGCGTGGCTTGCCGCGGCGAATGCATCCTGCTGCTCGCGCGTGATCTGCCATTGCTCGGCGACCTTCTCTGCCGTAATGCCCATGCCGTAGGCGATGCCGATGTGTTCATTGCTGAAGATCGACGGATTGAACACGGGGTGGTAGCCCATCATCGGCACCATGCTCATCGACTCGGTACCGCCGGCGAGCATCAGATCGGCTTCGCCGAGGCGTATGCGATCAGCCGCCATCGCGACGGCTTGCAGGCCGGACGAGCAGAAGCGATTGACCGTAACGGCCGAGACGACATTCGGCAGTCCCGCGAGCAACACGCCAATGCGCGCGACGTTCATGCCCTGCTCGGCTTCGGGCATTGCACAGCCGATCACGGC
>CAZDWH010000006.1:0-38858 GCA_964509025.1 uncultured Rhodanobacteraceae bacterium | reverse complement strand
ATCGCCAGGGCCGGCCGAATCACGCGGTCGCTGGCCCGGGACGAGCAGCGAGCGGTCGTAGATCGCGAGCACGCGAAAGTGGTAGCCCTGATAGGTCGCATCGAGCAGCAGCGGCGGGCGGTCGTTGAGCAGGCACGTGCCCGGACTGCTGCAGGCGCTGGTCGTCGCATTGGCGTAGATTTGCGTGACCGAATTGACCGTCACGCCACTGCGCACGAGCATCGCGATATTGATACCGCCCGGATCGTTGCCCGGAATCAGATACGGTACGTAAGTCAGCGTCGCATCGTCGGCGTGAAGCTTGTTCGCGATATCGGTGGCGACGCTGTAGTTCTCCACTTCCTGCATGACCTGCACGACCGGTGCCTTGAGTACGGTACGGATCTGCAAGGACATCTTGTTGAGGCGCATCTGATACTGCGCCAGCGTCGGACAGGTATCGTTCGTGCCGGTGCCGGCGCAGCTGTCGGTGTAGGCCGAGGTGTCCGCGCCGTCCGCCGTGTTGTTGAAGAAGTGCAGACCGTTTTGCGAACCGACGGTGAGCTTGCCGGGCGCCGACGTTGCGACTGCGACCGGATACGTCGGTGTTGCGCCCGTGGTCAGCGTGATCGGGTAGGCCTCATACGTGATGGTCGTACTGCCGGTCGCAACAAAACCTTGTATGACGCCGGTGAGACTAAAGTGTTGTCCGGCGTTGTAGAGATAATTGGTGTACGGGAATGCGGTGTTCAGACCGGTCATGAAGACCTGGAACTCTTCCGGATTGCCGTCGAAGATCGGTCCCGCATAAGTCGGGTTTCCGGTGCCCGTGGTCGGTCCGCCGATATGCGTATCGTCGAACGCGAGGCCGGGCTCGCGGAATCCGCGCGGATTGCCTGCGGTCGCGTAAAAGCCTTTCGGAATCGTATCGGACTTGATGCCGTCGCCGCCGCTGCCGTTACCGGGCGCGGCGACCAGACCATTGCCGATTGCGATGTACATGCCGTCGAGGCAGGCGAAGTTGCTCGCCTGATAGCCGTCGGTGACGGGATTGATCATGGTGCCCGGACTCATGCAGACGCCCGTGCTCGAACTCGTCGTAGGCAGATTTGCGCTCAGATTGTACGGAGTCGGCAGGGCATGGCCGCTACTTATTACGCTCACGCTCGGCGTGCCGGCGATTTCAGTGGAACCGTTGAATTCCTGCACGCGTCCGGTGACCGAAACATAGTCGCCCACGTTCACCGTCGGCGCCGTGCTGGTGAAGACGAAAACGGCATCGGAGGTGGTCGGATCGCCGTCGCCGGCGATGTCCTGCATGAAGAAGCCTTTCGATCCCACGGCGGTGACCACATTGGTGCGGCCCGCGCTCGGCGTGGTGACGTAGGTCGTGCCTAGGGTGGCGCCGCTGCCGGCGTAGGCCGAACGCGCGCCGCGGCCCTGGATCTCCATGATGCTGTGGGGCTCGCCGATGGTCAGCGTGATCGTCGCGGTTGCGGTGCGCAGTTGCGCGTCGGAGATGTTCGCGGTGATCGTTTTCGTGCCGGCGAAGCTGCTAACGCTGGGAATCGACGCAAGATACGAGAAAGTGTTGTCGCCGGCCGTGACATCGCCATTACTGCCGTCGTCGTAGAAATTCTGGTTGTTCAAACCGCCGATTGGACTCAGGTCCGCGGTGACGATGACGGCGGAGCTCGTCGGGTTCGTTCCGGGAGTGACCGTTACCGTCAGCAGCACATTGCCGCCGATCAAAGCGGCGGATGGGTTCGCTGCGCCCGTCGCGCTGATCGGCGTCGGCGCATTGACGGTGAAGTTGATCGGCACGGCCGTGCTGGTTCTGCCAGCGGCATCCTTGATAACCGCATTGACGGTCTTTGCGCCGCCCGTCGTACCGTTCGGAATAGTGAAATTCAGCGAATAGGTGCCGTTACCCGCGGCCGCATCACCGTGCGAGCCGTCGTCGTAGAGCGTCTGCGTCGCCGAACCACCGAAAGCGCTGAGGTCGACGGTAACGCTGGTGATCGCACTGGCGGGATTGCCTTGCGTGACCGCAACCGTCAGCAGCGTGGTGTCGCCGATGTTGAGCGTATTGGGATTGGCATTGCCGGTGCCGGTTGGCGGCGTGCCTGCCGTCGGTGCGAAGGCGATACCGCGAAAAGCGGTATTTGTAGGCGCGCTCGCGATTACCGTCACCGTTGCTGTACTGGGCGCTACGTTGTAACCGGTGGCGTCGGTAATGGCGACCAGCTTACCTGCGTTGGTGCCCGCTGCGCCGACTGCATACAACGTGACGGTCGATCCCGATGCGGAAGCCGTCAAACCGCGATAACCGCTGGTGTTTCCAATGACGCCGTTACTGGTCCAGGTCCCGGCGACCAGAGAGTACTTGGTAACACCGCCGGTGGCGGCGTCGTCGGCGACGTAGAGCGTATCGACGCCTGCACCGCCGCCGAGGTTAAGCAGGACAAAAGGATAGGGTGAACCCGTGGTGGTCGGCGTGCCTGGCAGATTCACGATGGTCTGACCACTCGTGGTCGGCAGTCCGCTGCCGACGGAGCCGACGCGAATCGATCCCGAGGCGGTCGAAATATAAAGCTGGCCGCCAAAAATCTCGGTCGCCCGGATATTTGTCGTTGTGGTCGAAAGCTGAGTGCTCGTGGTCGAACCTAATGTCGCATAGCGGACGCCGCCAGAGCCGCCGCCGAACCACAAAGCGCTGCCGTCCGTGCTGGCGGCGCTGCGCGGGCTGGCACCACTGGCGAAATCGGTCAGTGCGGTGGAAGTGTCCACACTGCTAGAGCTGTCCGCGCGAAAGATCACACGATTGATGATCGTTGCAGCGGACGTGGTGATGCTGGCGGTAGCGAGGGCGGTGTCGTAGCACGCGCCGACCAGATATTTGCCGTCGACGCTCAGGGTCATCAGGCCTTCGCTGGTCGCGGTGCCGGAAGAGACGCAGCGCTTGTTCGCGCCCGCGCCCGCAGTCGGCAGGGCAACGCTCTGAACTAGCACGCCAGCGCCCGTGTACTCGTCGAGGAAGGCCGCTGTCGCGTTGCCGGACAACGCTGCGCTGCCATCGCCCACCCGATACACCACCACGTTGCCCGGCGTGAACGGCACCGCCATTGCGGTGGTCGATACGAATATGGATGCGAACGCGAAGCCGATCAGGCCGAGCGTGCGTATGCCGCACGCGAGTTTCGCCGAGCGAAAACAAACCACCATCCGCGCGTGAAGACGCGCAGCTATAATGTTACTCATTACCCCGTACCCCTAGATGTTTTTCGGACTTTGGTTTCGCTTCCGATTCTCTCCACTATCCGTGACAGCTTCAACAATCGCTGCGGTAAATTTTTGTGACGGGTCGTGGGAATAGTGTGAACTGGTTGGACTTATCTCGATGATGACTAGCGCAGAAGACAACCGCCGCGAACTCGAAGCGGGCATCGAAACCGATTTGCGCGACCGCTTGAGTTACGGCGGTTATCTGCACCTGGATCGATTGCTCTCCGCGCAGCAGCCGCTGTCGCAGCCGGCGCATCACGACGAGATGCTGTTCATCATCCAGCACCAGGTGTCGGAGCTATGGCTCAAGCTGATGATCCACGAGCTTGCCGTGGCGATCGATTGTCTGCGCGGCGATCGCGTGTGGCAGTTCGGCAAGATCGCCGCGCGTGTCAAGCAGGTACTGCGTCAGCTGACCGAACAATGGTCGGTGCTGGAGACGCTGACGCCGGCGGAATACCTCGAATTCCGCGACGTGCTCGGGCCGTCCTCGGGCTTCCAGTCGCTGCAATACCGCATCGTCGAATTCCTGTTCGGCAACAAGAACGCGGCAATGCTGAGCGTGTTCGCGCACGATGCGCAAGCGCAGATGCGTCTGCGCGCCGCGCTCGAGACGCCGAGCCTGTACGATGAGTTCCTGCGCTATCTCGCGCGCTGGGGGCATGCGGTGCCGGCGCGCAATCTCGAACGCGACTGGTCGCAGCCGCACGTGTCCGATCGCGAGTTGCTGCCGGTGTTCGAGCGCATCTATGGCGACACCGACCGCTACTGGCGCGAGTACGCACTGTGCGAAGACCTGGTCGATCTCGAAACCGATTTCCAGCTCTGGCGCTTCCGCCATATGAAAACGGTCGAGCGCATCATCGGCTACCGCCGCGGTACGGGTGGTTCGTCTGGTGTGGGTTTTCTGAAAAAGGCGCTCGATCTGACGTTTTTCCCCGAGCTATTCGAGGTGCGCACGACCCTCGGCACGCAGCCGGTTGTGTGAGTGAAATCCGTTCGCCCTGAGCTTGTCGAAGGGCGGTTGTCGCGCCGCATCATGTGTTTTGTTTGACGCCGCTCGGGGAAGCGGTTACATCTTCGAGTTCAGCGGCGCCACATGGCGCCTTCTTCAGACACGCGCGCACAGCGCGAGCAACACAGCGGAGCAGAACATGGCAGCGACGGGGGCGGGTGTGAACAACGAGGCGCAGGCGCACGATGCGCTGGTGAAATCCTTCCCCGAGCGATTGGGGCATCCGGCGCCGCTGTGGATGCTGTTCATGACCGAATTCTGGGAGCGCTTTTCGTTCTATGGGATGCGCTGGGCGCTGACGCTGTACATCGTCGCGCAGTTCTTCAACGGTGATCATGCGGGTGAAGGCTGGGCGAATCGCACTTATGGCGCTTATCTCGCGCTGGTCTACGCCGCGGGTCTGTTCGGCGGTTTTATCGCCGATCGCCTGATCGGGCATCAGCGTTCGATCCTGACCGGCGCGGTGGTGATGGGTGCGGGCTTGTTCGTGATGATGATTCCGAACCAACAGATTTTCATCCTCGGCCTCGCGCTCGTGATCATCGGCAATGGACTGTTCAAGCCGAATATCTCGACGATGGTCGGCGAGCTGTATGCCCAAGGTGATCGCAGGCGCGATGCAGGTTTCACAATCTTCTACATGGGCATCAATCTCGGCAGTTTTTTCTCGCCGCTGATCACCGCGTGGTTCGCGAGCGTGCTGACCGACACGCCGATGGTGCAGAACTACAAGGTTGTGTTCGCGGTGACTGGCGTTGGGATGATTCTGTCATTCTTGTGGTTCTGGTTCGGCCGCGCACAACTACGCGGCATCGGTGCGCCGCCGACGGAAGCGGGCAGCACGCGTACGCTCGGACTGGTCGCGTTGTATTTGATCGCTGGCGTGCCGCTGACGTATTACCTGATTGCGCAGCTCGGCGCGACGGCGCTGGCGTGGATCCTCGGCATCCTTTTCATCGGCCTCGCGGTAATGCTGTTGATCGAAGGCGCGCGCGAAGGTGTGGTGGCGCGCGACAAAGTGATTGCGATGCTGATCATCTTCGTGTTCAACGTACTGTTCTGGATGTTCTTCGAGCAGGCCGGCAGCTCGTTCAACTTCCTCGCCGAGAAGATCGTGCACCGCGATTTCGGCGGCTGGGAATTCCCGGTCGGCTGGTTCCAGTCGGTCAACCCGCTTGCGATCATCGCGTTCGCGCCCGTCATCGCATGGATTTGGGTGCGCATGGGAGACGCCGAACCTTCGATTCCGCGCAAGTTCGGTCTTGGCTTGATCTTCAACGGCTTTGCTTTTCTGCTGCTGATGTTCGCGCTGACCTATCTGGTCGACACGAAGCGGTTGGTGCCGTTCTGGACGTTGTTCATGGTGTACGTGATCCAGTCAGTCGGCGAGTTGTGCCTGTCGCCGATCGGCCTGTCGATGGTGACCAAGCTCGCGCCGGCGCGTTATGTCGCGTTCGCGATGGGTGGCTGGTTCCTGTCGGTCGCGAACGGCAACAACCTGTCGGGACTGTTCGCGAGCGAAGTGTCGGGCGAGACCGGCATGACCGTGGCGTCGGCGTTGTCCGGCTACACCTTCGGGTTCTGGTCGCTGGTCGGCTCGGGCGTGGTGCTGTTTCTGATCGGGCCGCTGATCAACAAGCTGATGCACGGCGTGCGTTGATCTAGTCCCGCGCGATCTCTTCCAGTTCGGCCTGCCACAAGCGGTCGAGAATCCGCGTCAGCCAGCGCTGCTCGTCCGCATCGAGATGCGCGAGCAGGCGGCGCTCGTGTTCGAGCGCGAGCGGCGCGACTTCGTCGTAGACCTTCCAGCCTTTCGGCGTGAGGCGCAGCACGGACTGGCGCTTGTCGTGCGCGGCGGTGAGCCGGCGCACGCGTCCGGCCGCAATCAGGCGCGCGAGCGCGCGGCTGACCGCGACCTTGTCCATCGCCGTGCGCTCGGCGACTTCGCGCGCGGACACGTCTTCGTAGCGCCCGAGCACGGCCATCACGCGCCACTCGGTGATCGACAGCGCGAAACGGCGTTCGTACAGGTCTGCGATGGCCTGGCTGACCGTGTTCGACAGTACCGACAGGCGGTAGGGCAGGAAGCGCTCGAGTTCGAGCACGTGGTGCCCGGCGTGACTTGGATTCGTCATGATTCAGCGCCGCTTGCAAATGGTTTCATTTGAAACTATCTTAGACATATCATTCATATTTGCAAGCGTAGCGCACAGGACCCTTGCGCAGCGCGTGGAGCACAATCATGAGCGCACAACCCATTACTTCCGCCAGCACGACTTCCGCCGGCATGCAGCCGACGCAGTTCGAAAACCCGATGGGCATCGACGGCTTCGAGTTCGTCGAGTTTGCCTCGCCCGAGCCGCAAAAGCTGCACGAGCTGTTTCGCAAGCTCGGCTTCGTCCAGGTCGCGCGGCACAAGACGCGGCCGATCTACAATTATCGCCAGAACGACGCGACCTTCCTGATCAACGAGGATCCGGATTCGTTCGCGGCCGATTTCGCCAGGAAGCACGGTCCGTCTGCCTGCGGCTTCGCGATTCGCGTGTCCAAGCTGGCCGAATGGGTGCGTGTGCAGGCGCTCAAGAACGGCGCCAAGTCGATCGAAAACAAGGAAACGTCGAAGGCGGTCGCTGCGCCGGTGATCGAAGGCATCGGCGGCTGCATGCTGTATATCGTCGACCGTTATGACGCCAAGGGCACGATCCACGATCCCGATTGGGAATGGCTGCCTGGCGCGGAGATGATGCCGAAGGGTTTCGGCCTCACCTTCATCGACCACCTCACGCACAATCTCTACTTCGGCAATATGGCGAAGTGGGCGGACTACTACGAGCGCCTCTTCCAGTTCCGCGAGATCCGCTATTTCGACATCAAGGGCGCCAAGACCGGCCTGTTGTCGAAGGCGATGACCGCACCCGACGGCATGGTGCGCATTCCGCTCAACGAATCGCCCGATCCGAAGAGCCAAATCAACGAATACCTCGAACAATATAACGGCGAGGGTATCCAGCATATCGCCTGCTTCACCGACGACATCTACAGGACTGTCGAGGCGATGCGCGCGCAGGGTATCGAGTTTCTCGACACGCCGAATGCGTACTACAGCGTGATCGACCAGCGCATTCCGAACCACGGCGAAGACGTCGCGCGCATGAAGACGAACAAGATCCTGATCGACGCCGATCAGGAAACGAAGCAGAAACTGCTGTTGCAAATCTTCACCAAGAACTGCGTCGGCCCGATCTTCTTCGAGATCATCCAGCGCAAGGGCAATACCGGTTTCGGCGAGGGCAATTTCCAGGCGCTGTTCGAGTCGATCGAGCGCGAGCAGATGGAGCGCGGCGTCCTGTGAGCGCGCTGCAGTATCAATCCGGCTTCGGCAACGAATTCGCGACCGAAGCGCTCGCCGGCACGCTGCCCGAAGGCCGCAACTCGCCGCAGCGCGCTGCGTATGGACTTTACGCCGAGCAGATTTCTGGTACGGCGTTCACCGCGCCGCGCCATGCGAACCGGCGCAGCTGGCTGTATCGCATTCGCCCGGCGGCGGCGCATCAGCCGTTCACGCTGATGCAGAGTGGAAAATTCCACAATGCATTCGACGAAGTTCCGACGTCGCCGAATCAGCTGCGCTGGGATCCGTGGCCGCTGCCGACCGCGCAAACGGATTTTGTCGATGGGCTGATCACGGTCGCCGGCAATGGCGGGCCGGCGATGCAGAGCGGCATCGGCATCCACATCTATGCGGCGAATCGTTCGATGCAAGGCCGCTACTTCTACGACGCTGATGGCGAATTGCTGATTGTGCCGCAGCTCGGTCGCTTGAAGATCGCGACCGAACTTGGCGTACTTGAGATCGAACCGCAGGAAATCGCGGTGATTCCGCGCGGCCTACGTTTCCGCGTCGAGCTGCCGGATGCTATTGACGGCGTGGCCGAAGCGCGCGGCTACGTGGCGGAGAATTTCGGCGCGCTGTTGCGTCTGCCGGATCTCGGCCCGATCGGTTCGAACTGCCTCGCGAACGCGCGCGATTTTCTTGCTCCGGTCGCGGCGTATGAAGATATCGACGGTGACTTTGAACTGATCTCGAAATTTCAGGGCCGTCTCTGGTCGGCAAAGATCGACCATTCGCCGCTCGACGTCGTCGCCTGGCACGGCAACTACGCGCCGTACAAATACGATCTGCGCCGCTTCAATACGATCGGCTCGATCTCCTACGACCATCCCGATCCGTCGATATTCACCGTGCTGACCTCGCCGAGCGATACGCCCGGCACGGCCAATCTGGACTTCGTGATCTTTCCGCCGCGCTGGCTCGTGGCCGAGGATACGTTCCGCCCGCCGTGGTTCCATCGCAATGTAGCGAGCGAATTCATGGGCCTCGTGCACGGCGCCTACGACGCCAAGGCCGGCGGCTTCGTGCCCGGAGGCGCGAGCCTGCACAATTGCATGAGCGGGCATGGTCCCGATGCGGCAAGCTTCGAGAAGGCATCTGGCGCCGATACAACCAAGCCCGATCATATCGTCGACACAATGGCCTTCATGTTCGAGACGCGCGCGGTGATCCATCCGACGCGACAGGCGCTGGAATCGCTGCAGCTGCAGCGCGACTATTGGCGCTGCTGGCAGGGGCTCAAGAAAAACTTCAATGTTTCCGGAAAAGCATAAAAATGAAACTGGCTAGCTTGAAAGAAGGTGGCAGGGACGGCACGCTGGTTGTCGTGAGCCGCGATCTGACCCGCGCTGTGCGCGTGAGCGACACAGCGCGCACGCTGCAGCAGGCGCTCGAAAACTGGAGCGATGCCGCGCCGCGTCTCAATCGCGTCTATGAGCTGCTCAACGACGCGGGCAAGGCACAGACGATCAATGGCGAAGCGGTGTTCGCGCTCGACATGGCCGCGCTTGCTGCGCCACTGCCGCGTGCCTACGAATTCGTCGATGGCAGCGCCTATCTGCCTCACGTCGAGCGCGTGCGCCGCGCGCGTGGCGCCGAGGTGCCGGAAAGTTTCTACGTCGATCCGCTGATGTACCAGGCCGTCAGCGCGGGCTTTTACGGGCCACGCGATGCGGTGCGCGTGCCGAGCGAGGAATACGGCATCGATCTTGAAGCCGAGATCGTCGTCGTGACCGACGATGTGCCGATGGCGGTGACGCCGGCGGATGCCGCGGCGCATATCCAGCTGATTGGTCTCGTCAACGACGTGTCACTGCGCAATCTGATTCCGAACGAATTGGCCAAGGGTTTTGGCTTTTTGCAGTCGAAGCCGCGCTCGGCGCTGTCGCCGGTGTTCGTCACGCCGGATGAGCTTGGTGCAGCGTGGAATGACAGCAAGGTGCATCTGGCGCTGACCTCGCATATCAACGGCGAGTGGTTCGGCGCCCCCGAAGCGGGCGAGGACATGCAGTTCAATTTCGCCCAGCTCGTCGCGCATGCTGCGAAGACGCGGCCACTGTCCGCGGGCACGATCGTCGGCTCCGGCACTATCGCCAACCAGGACGAAAGCCGTGGGGCCTCGTGCCTGGCCGAGCGGCGTACGCTGGAGACCCTCAAGAACGGCAAGCCGTCTACGCCATTCATGAAATTCGGTGATACTGTGCGCATCGAGATGTTCGATCGCGCGGGCGCAAGCGTATTCGGGGCGATCGAGCAGAGGATCGAGCGCGGTTAACGCGGGAGGGGCGTTGCCATGCACATCAACCAGAGTCGCCGGCTCTACAGCTACTGGCGTTCGAGCGCAGCGTATCGCGTGCGCATCGCCCTGAACCTGAAACAGCTGCCGTACGAGATCGTGCCGGTGCATCTGCTCGAGCAGGGCGGTCAGCATCATACGGCCGAGTACAACGCGCTCAATCCGCAGGAACTGGTCCCGACCCTGATCGACGGCGAGCGCGTGATTCGCCAGTCGATCGCGATCATCGAATATCTCGATGAGGTCTACGCGAACACGGCCGCGCTGCTGCCGCCCGAGCCGCGCGCGCGTGCGCGCGTGCGTGCGATCGCCCTGGCCGTCGCCTGCGACATCCATCCGCTCAACAATCTGCGCGTGATGCAGTATCTGGAACGCGAATTCAGCGTGCCGCAGGCCGAGCGCGATACCTGGACGCGGCATTGGATCGCCAAAGGTTTCTCAGCACTCGAGGACCTCGTCGCGGGCGATGGCTTGGCCGGAACCTACTGCAACGGTGATACGCCGAGTCTCGCCGACGTACTGTTGATTCCACAAGTATACAATGCGCGGCGCTTCGGCCTTGACATGGCGCAGTATCCGACGCTCTCGCGCATCGACACGGAATGCCTCGCGCTCGACGCCTTCGCGCGCGCGCGGCCGGAAGCTCAGCCCGACGCCCCCAAAGCGTCGTAGACGCGGCGCCGTAGGCGCCAGCTCTCATTGAATCCCCGGGATGGATGCCGGTCTATTCTTTGTCGTCAGGGAGGACGGCTAAAGATTAGGCATCGCGAAGGCATCCATCATCGGCGGCGTCTCGTCGAGGCCTTCGCCGAGGCGGATCTTCAACGCCAGGCCGTCGCGCGAATCGGCCTTGGACAGCGCCTCTTCGAGCTCGATGCGGCCTTCGCGATACAGCTTCATCAGCGACTGATCGAAGGTCTGCATGCCTTCCTCGAGGCTGCGATCCATCGCTTCCTTGATCTCGTGTACTTGACCGCGGCGGATCATGTCGCGGATCAGCGGTGTGTTGAGCAGCACTTCGGCCGCGGGGATGCGACGTCCGTCCTTGCCGATCACCAGGCGCTGGCTGATTACCGCGCGCAGGTTCAGCGCGAGGTTCATCAAGATATTGCGGTGCGCGCTCTCGGGGAAGAAGTTGAGGATGCGCTCGAGCGTCTGGTCGGCGTTGTTGGAGTGCAGCGTGGCGAGACACAGATGGCCGGTTTCGGAGAACGCGATCGCGGCCTCCATCGTGGTCACGTCGCGGATTTCGCCGATCATGATCACGTCGGGCGCTTCGCGCATCGCGTTCTTGAGCGCGTCGTGGAAGCTGTGCGTGTCGAGGCCGACTTCGCGCTGGTTGACGATCGACTTCTTGTGCCGGTGCAGGTATTCGATCGGGTCCTCGATCGTGAGGATGTGGCCCGATTGATTGGTGTTGCGGTAGTCGATCATCGAAGCGAGCGTGGTCGACTTGCCCGAGCCGGTGGCGCCGACGACGAGCACGAGGCCGCGCGGCTCCATGATCAGATCCTTGAAGATCAGCGGCAGTTGCAGCTCTTCGACGCTCGGAATCTGGTTCTTGATCGCGCGGATCACCATGCCGACTTCACCGCGCTGCTTGAATACATTGATGCGGAAGCGGCCGGCGTCCTTCACCGCGGTGGCGAGGTTCAGTTCCAGGTCGCGCTCGAACTGCGGCACCTGGCCCTCGTCCATCAGCGAATAGGCAATGCGCTTGACCATGCCATGCGGCAGGCCGGTATTGCCGAGCGGATAGAGCTTGCCCTCGACCTTGATGTTCACCGGCGCGCCGGTGGACAGAAACATATCCGAGGCGCCCTTCTCGGTCATCAGTTTCAGGAAATAGCCGATATCCATGACGTTCGACCCGAGTTGAAAGTGACGACGTTGGGAATATCCGTCCGACCGACCGTTGCCTCGATGCCCCGGTCTGCAGACAATAGCGCGGATACCCACCCCTTAATTCACCATTCAATCATATGACACTCTTGCGGCGATACAACCGGTTAGCGCTGATTTTTTACGTGAGTGCGCTCACAGCCTGCGCGCAAACCAAGCCGCCGCTGAGCGAGATGGACGACGCCGGGCGTCGTGTCGAGACCGCCCGCGCTGCGGGCGCGCCGACTTACGCACCGATGGAATTGCGCGCCGCGGAAGAGCGCCTCGCGCTCGCGCGTGCTGCGATGCGCAAGGAGGACTACGGTCAGGCCGCGCCACTGGCCGACGAGGCGCAGGCGGCCGCCGATCTCGCACTGGCACGCGCGCGGCTCGGGAAGGCGCGGGAGAAGGTGGACGCGCGCACGCGCGAGAACGCGCAGCTGCGCCAGGATCTGTCGATCAATCCGGAGCAGGGAGGCCAGCAATGAGCGTCGGGAACCGGAAAATGGCGTATTTGCCCGTCGCCTTGGCCCTGTGGTGCGTTTTCTACGGCGGCAGCGTAGCCCAGGCCAAGGACGATCTCGACTATCAGCGCCTGCGCGGCAGCCTCAATCAGCTGCGCGATGACCACGCCCTCGGCGCGTTCGCGCCGGCGGAAATCTCGCTCGCTGAGCAAACGCTCGCGCTGCTGCCCGAGGCGGGGCGCAAGGAACACGATCATCTGGTCTACCTGATCGAACGCCGCATCGACATCGCCTATGCGACCGCGCAGGCGGTCGAGCGCGAGCACGCCCTGCAACAGCTCGATCGCGAGCACGACCAGATTCTGATCGCCGCAAGTCGGCGCGATGCCGAGCAGGCGCGGCTGGAACTGGAAAAACAACGCATCCAGAGCCTCGCGCAGGCCGAGGAAACCGATCGCTTGCGCGCCGAAGCGGATGCGGCACGTGCGCAGAGCGATGCGCAGGCAGACACGGCGAAGAAGCAGGCCGCGCAGGCACGCAAGCTAGCCGATGCGCAGGCACGCGAAGCCGAACTCGCACGCAAGGAAGCCGCGCTGCTTGCCGCTAGCGGTGCCACGCCACCGCCGAAGGCGTCGCCGCTGCCCGGGCCGATCACGCTCGGCGACAACGCGTTTGCACCGGGGCAGGCAGCGCTCAAGCCGGCGGTGCAGACTCAGATCAACAAAATTGCCGCGGCAGCCGGCGCGAGCGCACGCGTACACATCGAGGCGCATGCCGACGATGCGGGCAGCGCCAAGGCCAATCTCACGCTGGCCAAGGAGCGTGCCCAGGCGGTACGCGATGCGCTCGTTGCGACCGGCATTTCAACTGCACGCATCAGCGTGGTCGGTCGCGCAGCGCAGAAGGGCGGGCGCCACGTGACCGTCACGTTTGCTGATCGTTAAATCGATATTTTTCCGCGACTTGCGCACGTGCTGGCCGCTCTGGGAGCGGCCTGATTTCAAGCAAGTTGCAGCCTGCCGGGCAAGAGAGTAGGGTCGGACTTACCGGGTCGTCCGTCGGTCGGACGGTTCGGCATCCGAGCCCATGACAGCAGCTTTCGCGACCATCAGCGCAAAGCACCTCACCGCCAACGGTGAGGGGTCGTCCGGTTGCATTCCCAAGCTCAAACCCTTGATTTGCGCAGATCTCCGTGGCCCGCGCCGCGGTGCGTTTGCGTGTGTGTTTTTCGCAGAGGAGGTCGGCTGATGTTCGAGAACCAGCAGAAAGACGTCGAAGTGTTGATCAAGAGCGATGCGGAGTTTCGCAGCTTGTATCAGCGGCACAAGGAACTCGACAGCAAGTTGCGCGACGCCGATTTGGGCGTGCTGCCACTGGACGACACCACCTTGCACAATATGAAGAAGGAAAAACTCCGCACCAAGGACAAGCTCACCATCATGTGGGAGCGATACCAGGCCGTACACTGATTCAGTGAGGCGCCTCGCGGCGCTGCGCAAGCGACGCCGGCTGCATAGCGGCTCGGCGCGTTTCCCTCATCTGATGCTCTGAACAAGTCCATCCCGGACTTGTCAGAGCGCGCCGAGTCCGGTACACGCCCGGACTCGGCTACGCAAATCAATCGCTGCGCGCTTGATTTGCGTTCGAGGCATTCTGCCTCGCGAAAACTCTGAATACTTCAGAGTTCCCCTTGTACAATTGCCCGCCCGCCGCGCGCCCGCGCGGCGGCGTGTACGGGAGATTCCATGCCGATTCACCAAAGCGTACTCGAGCTGATCGGCAACACGCCGATCGTCAAAGCGCAGCGCCTCGACACGGGCCTGTGCGAGCTCTACTTCAAGCTCGAAAGCGCCAATCCGGGCGGATCGATCAAGGATCGCATCGGCCTGTCGATGATCGAAGCAGCGGAAAATGCTGGCAAGATCAAGCCAGGCGACACTCTCGTTGAAGGCACGGCCGGCAACACCGGTATCGGCCTCGCGCTCGTGGCACAGCAGAAGGGTTATCGGCTGATTCTCGTCGTGCCCGACAAGATGAGCCGCGAGAAGATCTTCAACCTCAAGGCGATGGGTGCCGAAGTCGTGCTGACGCGTTCGGACGTCGCCAAGGGCCATCCGCAGTATTACCAGGACATGGCCGAACGCCTCGCGCGCGAAACGCCGGGCGCATATTTCATCAACCAGTTCGGCAATCCCGACAATCCGCGCGCGCACGAGGAGGCGACCGGCCCCGAGATCCTCGCGCAGATGGACGCCAAGCTCGACGCGATCGTGTTCGGCTGTGGCTCGTCGGGCACGATGACCGGGCTGTCGCGCTACTTCGCCAAGGCCGCGCCGAATGTCGAGCTGATCCTGGCCGATCCGATCGGTTCGATCCTTGCGCAGTACATCAACGAGGGTACGCTCTCGACCAAGTCGGCGAGCTGGATGGTCGAGGGCATCGGCGAGGATTTCCTGCCGAGCATTTCCGATTTCTCGCGAGTGAAGCAGGCCTATGCGATCAGCGACAAGGAAAGTTTTCTCGCCGCGCGCGAACTGCTGGCGAAGGAAGGCATCTTTGGCGGCTCCTCGACCGGCACGCTGACCGCCGCGGCGCTCAAGTATTGCCGCGAGCAGACGACGAAGAAGCGCGTGCTCGTGTTCGTCTGCGACACCGGCAACAAGTACCTGTCGAAGATGTACAACGACTACTGGATGCTCGACAACGGCTTCCTCGAGCGCGAGCACCACGGCGATCTGCGCGATCTGATTCTGCGCCCGTACTCGCACCGCGACACGGTAGTCGTCGGCCACAATGAGTTGCTGACGACCGCGTATCAGCGCATGAAGCTGTACGATGTGTCGCAGCTGCCGGTGATGGACGGCGACAAGATCGTCGGCATCGTTGACGAATCCGACGTGCTGCTGCATGTCTACGGCAACGAGAGCAAATTCCGCGATCCGGTCGCGACCGCGATGGTGGGCAAGCTGCAGGTGCTCGATGTGAAATCGCCGATCGAATCGCTGCTGCCGGTGTTCGATGCAGGCCACGTAGCGATCGTGATGGATGGCGAGAAGTTTCTCGGCCTGATCACACGTATCGACTTGCTCAACTACTTGCGTCGCAGGGCAGCGTAAATTTTTTGCGATCATCCTTGATCGCGAAAAAAAACGGCCGTCCATGGCCACACTTCTCGACAAGAGCATTTATGACAAAGTCTGATAAATCACTGGGCCTCGGCACACGCGCAATTCACGCCGGACAGCATCCCGATCCCACGACCGGCGCGATCATGACGCCGATCTACGCGACTTCAACCTATGTGCAGTCGAGTCCGGGCGTGCACAAAGGCTACGAGTACAGCCGCACGCAGAACCCGACGCGTATGGCCTACGAGCGCTGCGTCGCCGATCTTGAAGGCGGCACGCAGGGCTATGCCTTCGCCTCGGGACTCGGCGGCGCGAGCACGGTGCTCGATCTGCTCGATTCGGGCAGTCACGTGATCGCGATGAACGATCTGTACGGCGGCAGCTATCGCCTGTTCGAACGCGTGCGCCGGCGCAGCGCGGGACTCGATTTCACCTTCCTCGATCTGAACGACACCGCGGCCTTGCGCGCGGCGCTGAAGCCGAACACGCGCATGATCTGGGCCGAGACGCCGACCAATCCGATGCTGACCGTGGTCGATCTCGCCAAGGTCGGCGCGTTCGCGAAGAAGCACGGGCTGATCTTCGTGGTCGACAACACGTTCTGCTCGCCGATGCTGCAGCGACCGATCGAATTCGGCGCGGACCTCGTGCTGCATTCGGCGACGAAATATCTCAACGGCCATTCCGACATGGTCGGTGGCGTCGTCGTCGCCGGCGACAACAAGGAACTCGCCGAGCAGATGGCGTTCCTGCACAACTCGGTCGGCGCGGTTGGCGGACCTTTCGATTCGTTCCTCGCGATGCGCGGGCTCAAGACCCTGCACCTGCGCATGCACGCGCATTGCGCGGGCGCACAGGAGATCGCAGGCTGGCTCGAAAAGCATCCGGCGGTCGCGCGCGTCATCTATCCCGGACTCAAGTCGCACCCCCAGTACGCGCTGGCGAAGAAGCAGATGGACGGACCCGGCGGCATCATCAGCGTCGAGGTAAGGGGCGGCCTGCGCAAGGCGCGCAAGGTGCTCGAGCGCTGCGAGCTGTTCGCGTTGGCCGAGTCGCTCGGCGGCGTCGAGAGCCTGATCGAGCATCCGGCGATCATGACGCATGCGTCGATTCCGGCGGCGAACCGCAAGAAGCTCGGCATCAGCGATGGTTTGATTCGACTGTCGGTAGGCGTTGAAGATGTGCGGGATCTGCGCGACGAGCTGAACCGCGCGCTGGGTTAGTTGGCGAGCCGGATAGTAGAACGTTCCATGATGGGCGGCGGCGCAAGACAGAGCACCGAAGATGCACCGAATATGCCGACAGGAGGAGCGCAACAATGACTACCACCATGCCAGTTCCAGGGAATTTGGGGTCCGGCGATTTTGAGAAGTACGTCGCGCCCGGACCTGCTATTATCAACCCACGGTTCCGGCCGTAACTTTCATCAAGGGGAATTGCTATGAAAGCGTCTGTTCGCACGTGCAGTATCCTGTTCGTACTTTGTCAGTTCCTGTTTGCCGCGTCTGTCTACGCGCAAGCCACCCGCACTTGGGTGTCCGGCGTGGGCGACGATGCCAATCCGTGCAGCCGCACGGCACCTTGCAAGACTTTCGCCGGGGCGATCTCCAAGACCGCTTCACCAGGTGAAATCGACGTGCTCGATCCGGGTGGCTTTGGCGCGGTTACCATCACCAAATCCATCACGATCGACGGCGGCGGTTTTCTCGCAAGTACCTTGGCCTCGGGCGTAAACGGCATCATCGTCAATGCTCCCGCCGGCGCTGACGTGATCTTGCGCAATCTGTCGATCAACGGCGCTGGCACCACGCTTGGCATCAACGGCGTGCGTTTCCTTTCGGGCCGTTCGCTGCGCCTGGACAACTGCAAGATCTTCGGGTTTTCGGGTCAGGCGCTCGATGTGAATACGGGTACTGGCCAAGCCGCCACCACAAGCAGCGTGTTTGTTTCGAACAGCGATTTTCGTAACAACTGTGGAGGAGCCGTCTGCTTTCATCCAACGGCCGGGCTTACGGACAAACAGACGACACCCAACACCGTGATGCAGGGTAATCTTCACGGCGTACGTGCCGACAACGATACCAGTCTCGCCGTGCAGAACAGCGTCGTGAGCGGCAACACGAACAGCGGATTCACAGCGGTTTCGAGTACAACCACGTTCGCGATCGACGGTAGCGTCGCATCCGGCAACGGCACCATCGGCGTAGATTCGCAAAGTAGCGCGATCGTGCGCGTTTCCAATACGTTGGTGACGAGAAATGCGACTGGATTGAGCAATTCTGGCGGGACCGTCGAGTCCTTCGGCAACAATCGCGTGCGTGGCAACACGACCGCTGATACTGCCGGCGCGATTACGCCCGTAAGCCAACAGTAGTAGAAGCCGGTACGGTCACGCGTCGCGCGGGGCCGTCGCCGGTGTTGTGCGCTGCTAAGGGGTGCGGCGATCTATACGTTCGCCGCGACCTCTTGCAGCCATGACTTCAGTTCCTGTTCTTTTTTCATTTGCTCGCTCCGGCGGGACGCTCGTCAATCAGTTGCTCGGAACGCATCCGGATTGCCTGGTGTTGTCCGAGGTCAATCCGGCCGCCTGCTGCAAGCCGCTGGCAGACCAGGCAGTCGAGTGGCTGCATCTGATCGAACCCGATGAGGTTGACGGGTTCCAGCAGCTCACATATGTAGAGCAGATACGTGAGCTCCGGCAGCGTGCGGCAGTGCGCAAGCGTCGGTTGATAGTGCGCGACTGGTCCATCGTCAATTTTGTCCCAGCCAGCAGCCCGAACGCTGTGCCGAGCGCCGTGTTGGAGCAGGCGCTATATCTGCACCTGGGCGGGATCCGCATTGTGCCGCTGGTCATAGCGAGGCGCGGTGCGCACGCATACTTGTCTTGCCGGCGCAACTTCGAGCAATTCGAGAACGTCGATGCGCAATCGTTTTCCCGGCACTATTTGCAGTACGCGAAAGCAGTCGCGAGCTACCCCATCGTCCACCTCGAACGTTTGCGCGAGAATCCGTGGCACAGCGTCGTCGACATTCTGCGCACTTTCGAGCTGTCGCTCGATCATGTCGATCTGATGTTGCGGCAGTTCTCTGACTTTCGTCACTGTACCGGCAACAATACATTGCGCCGGCAAACCGAATCCTCCATGGCCACGAGCGTTTTAGGGCAAGATGCTACGCGAAATTTCCCTGATTGCGCCGATCTCGCCTTGCAGTTCAAGCAAGCCGACAGGTTGCTAGGCTATGACTAAGGTCGAAGAAGAACTGCTGGCGATCATACGGGCACGCGACGCGACGATTTTTGCCATGCGGCGCCAACAGCGTGAGTCTTTGAAAAGGCGAACCGGCGACGCTTCTCAAGCACTTGCGAATGCGACGGGGGCTCCTGCAGCCGAGTATCTCGGACAAGACACGGACGTGCGCTTGCTTACCCTGCTTGCATCCGAAGTTGACACCAAATTTTTCGTCGACGTCGGCGCGGAAAAGGGTTCCATCGCAAGGGAGCTCAGCGCTCACGGTTTGCATGGAGTGTTGATCGAGCCATTGCAGGAGCATCAGGCGGCGCTGCGTGAGTTGGCGGCCGAGATCGGATGCGCGTTGCTGCCCATTGCCATCGATGAGGTCGATGGCGAGCGCGACCTGAACGTTGCGACTGGCGACGACGGCAAGGTGCTCGACTATTTTCATTCCCTGCAACGGTCTGAGGGATCGAGCCAGTTCCACCACGAAACCACGCGGCGCGTGACTTGCCGTTCGCTGGCCAGCCTGACGCGGGAAGGCGTTTTGCCGCAGCCAGTCGGCATCCTCAAGATCGATACGGACGGACACGATTTGTTTGTGTTGCGTGGACTGGGCAAGCTCCGTCCGGAGCTGGTCGTTTGTGAATACTTCACGCAAGACATCTATGCCGGACTGGAGACTGGATATCCCGGGCCGCTAATCGAGCTGATGCGTGGCTACGGTTACCGGCGCTGCCTGGCGACCAAGCGCATGGACGAGTTCGAGCTGGTGCAGGCGGCTCCGCTCGGATTCCTGCCGAAACAGTGGGGCAATCTGTTTTTTCTCGGCGACGGTTTGTTCGCGAAAGCAGAACATGCGCTCGAAAAATTCATCGCAGACTGCGAAGCGGCGCTGCTCGGGCGCATCCACGAAATAAGCGCGGATCGCGTTGCCAAAGAAGCGGTCATAGTGGAAATGAAGGGCTGGGCGAAAGCGGCCGAGGAGTCCTTGCGCGAAAAGGAGGCAGTTATCCGCAGGCTCGATGCTGCGCAACTAGGGCAAGCGGCGACAATCGGGTATCGCAATACTGCTATCCGGACGGCGCTGGACGACAATGCGGCTGCGCATGCCCGGTCGGACGCGTGTCAGCACGAACTGCTCGCGCAAGTGCAGCACTTGTCCGCTGCGCTTGCCGAGAAGGATTCCACCACCCTCGCGTTACTGAACCGGTTGCAGCAGGAAGGAGAGCTTCGTGGCGACACCCTGCGCGCTCTTCTGAACGGGCAAACTGGCGCAAGCGAACCGACCGAAAAGCCTTCCTCAGTCGACTCCCACGCTTCATTGATTGCTGCTCTGGAGGAGAAGGAGCGCGTGATCCGCGGACTGGCCGACGCGGTTGACGCCTACCGCGCAGCTCACCCCGTACTCGGGTATGTGGCCACGCCGTTGCGCTGGCTGATGGGAATGCCACGCAAGGTCCGCACTTCCGCGTACGCCATGCTGAAGCCGCGTCTCGGCAGCCTCTGTCAGCATGCGCCGATCGACGTCAGGCTTCCCGACCACTACCGTCGCCAGGGGTCGCCGAAAAATCCGCCACGTATTTCCATCGTCACGCCTTCGTACAAGCAGGCGGCGTTTCTCGAGCCCACTCTGAAGAGCGTCCTCGATCAGGGCTATCCGAATCTGGAGTATTTCGTGCAAGACGGCGACTCGGATGACGGTACGCGCGAAATCCTGCAGCGTTACTCCGACCAGCTGAGCGGTTGGGAATCGCAAGCCGACGGTGGCCAGTCGCATGCGATCAATCTTGGTTTCGCGCGGACCAGCGGTGAGATCATGGCCTGGCTCAACTCGGACGATATTCTGTTTCCGGGCGCGCTGGCCTATGTCGCGAGCTATTTTATGGACCATCCAGAAGTGGATGTCGTCTATGGACATCGCTTGCTTATCGATGAGAACGACCAGCAGATCGGACGCTGGATCATGCCCGCGCACGACGACGAAGTTCTTTCGTGGGCCGACTTCGTGCCACAGGAGACGCTTTTCTGGCGGCGCAGTATCTGGGACAAGGCTGGCGCGACGATAGACGAATCCTTCCGCTTCGCCATGGATTGGGACTTGTTGTTGCGCATGCGAGCCGCAGGGGCGAAATTTGTACGCCTGCCGCGAATGATCGGCGGATTCCGAATTCACACGCGACAGAAGACATCTGCAGCCATTTCGAACGTCGGGTTCCAGGAGATGGCGCGAATTCGAGAGCGCGAACTCAACGGGGCCCCGACCAGCTTCCAGATCAATCGCGCGAAAAATCCCTACTTGATCCACAACACGGGTTCGGACCTAGTGTGGCGCTTAAGCCACAGGTAGAGCTGTCCTGGTTAGTTGTTACAATCCCCGCTTTCCGCCTAACGAAATGGCTTGATGAAAGAATTAATGCTGCCTGTATTCGCGGCCGTCATATCCGCATTTGGGCAGGTGCTGCTCAAGTACGCGATGTTGCGGAACGGACCGATTCAGCCGTCGCTCGCGGGTATCGTATCCCTGGCTACGCAGCCAAGGTTGATTCTCGCCTTGGTGGTTTACACCATCGCCCTGCTGATGTGGCTGCAGGTATTGTCGAAATTCCCGCTGGGCATCGCGTATTCGATTCTCGCGCTCACATACGTCGCTGTACCGTTGCTGGCATTTTTCTTTTTTGGCGAGCGTCTTGTGCTACTGCAGTTCGTCGGAATCGCCTTTGTCCTGATCGGTGTCGCGTTGCTCGGATACAACTATGGGCACCACTAGGGAAAAGACTTCGCTGCTGATATTCATCGTCGCCTACAACGCAGCCAATAAAATAGAATCGGTACTCGATCGCATTCCGTCCTCGCTGCAGGAAAAATTCGACGTTTGCGTGCTGGTCGCCGACGACTGCAGCAAGGACGACACGGCGAATATCGCCAGCCGGCACCTTGCCAAGGGGTATTGGTGTCGCGCGCTTGTCATATCTAATCCCGTCAATCAGGGATATGGAGGCAACCAGAAGATCGGTTATCAATATGCGATCGACAACGACTTCGATACCGTCGTCTTGCTGCACGGGGATGGCCAATACGCTCCCGAAGCAATGCCGCTTCTGCTGGAGCCGTTTGCCGATGAAAGCGTGGCAGCGGTGTTCGGTTCGCGCATGCTGGACAAGCGCGGCGCGCTGAAAGGCGGAATGCCATTCTACAAGTTCGTTGGCAATCAGGTTCTTACGCGCGCGCAAAACGCCTTGCTCGGAACTTCCCTGTCTGAATTCCATACCGGTTACCGCATCTATTCGGTACCGGCGTTGAAGAAGCTTCCATTTCAGATCAATACGGACGATTTCCACTTCGATACGGAAATCATCGTGCAATTGGTCTTCGCCGGGGAAAAAATCGTCGAGCTGCCAATCCCGACGTACTACGGGGACGAGGTATGTCATGTAAACGGGATGAAGTACGCTGGCGACGTCATGCGCTGCTCCTTGAAGGCGCGGCTGGTACGCATGGGGATATTCTTCGATCCGAAGTTTGCCGTGATGGCCGCTGGCAAGTCGCAGTATGTCAGCAAGTTTGATTTTCGCAGCACCCACTCCCTCGCATTCGATCGTATTCCGCGCAATAGCGTCGTGCTGGACCTTGGCTGGGCGGATGGATATTTGTCGGAAAAGCTGCACAGCGAAAAGGAATGCGAAGTTTTCAGCGTCGATGTCGCGGCTGAGAAGACCGTTCAGGGCTGTCGATATATCTCCTGCGACCTCAATGCAAACCTGCCGGATGTACCCTGGGAGCGACTGGATTGGGTGATACTCCTGGATGTCATCGAACACCTGAGCAATCCCGAGCGTTTTCTTGCCGAGCTGCGCGGCAGGCTCTCAGGCAATGCCAACGCGAGAATCATCGTCAGTTCCGGGAATGTGTGTTTCTTTGTCACGCGGACGATGATGATGTTGGGGCAATTCAACTATGGTCCGCGCGGCATCCTCGATATCACGCATACCCGGTTGTTCACCGTGAAATCGCTCGCCCGTATTCTGCGTTATGCGGCTTATCGGATTGAGCGCAAGGATTATGTTCCGGCTCCTTATCCGCTGGCCATCGGCCTTAACTGGGTGTCGCGCACGTTGCTCGCGATCAATCGTGCCTTGGCCCGCGTGCTCCCGGGGCTTTTTGCCTACCAGTCCGTCTATGAGTTGACAGTACGCCCGAGCACCGACTGGTTGCTGTCCAAAGCAATGAAAATCTCAGGCGCCAATGTGGAGGACCAACTCAATGGATTGGCGTAATCGAATCGCATTGTTCCGGACTTGGCTGCTGGCGCGTTCAAGTGCGCCTGCAATTTGTCTGCTCGTCGCGCTTGTGACGGTCAACGTGTTGTGGGGTTACTGGGTGCGCGACCTCACCTACGGTGACACAGCGTACTACTTCAAGGCCGCAGCCTTGTGGCACAAGTCGGGCCTGGTCGACATCATTTGGTCGCCAATTTATGCGATGTACTACGGTTCCTGGCTTGGGGTGACAGGCGATGCAGAATTTGCGACGTTTCTGCACCGAATTGGCCTGGTCTTTGCGAGTTTGGCATTAGTCGTTTGGATAGGCCTTGTTTCATTGCCGCGAACATTGGCCTTCTTGCTCGCGCTTTGGTGGATCGCGCTGCCGATTCATTACGACACCCTCTATGAAGTGCATCTCTTTGGTGCTCTTCCAATCCTGCTTATTGTGGGTCTCGCGTTGACGTTGTCATCCTCACCGTGGCGCTTACCGCTGATTCTTGGAATCGCTGTTGCAACAACGCTACTGATACGCAACGAGTACGTGATTCTCAGTTTGGTGATTGCTGCCTGCGCACTTTATGAGACTTTCGTGATTTGGCGAAAGACAGGTGGTGGCGCAGCGTTGAAAGTGGCACTTCGATACCTGTTCTGTGTTTCCCTCGCGTTCGCAGCGGGGATTACGGCTTATGCAAGCTCCTGGGATCGCGGCGAAACAGCCAAAGGGTGGGCGAACTACAAGCATGCACTCAATATGTGCCAAGTGTTCGCGTTCGGGTATCAGCAGCGCGAGCCGAGCTGGAACAAGAATCCGTGGACCGATTGCCAACAGCTGATGAAGACAAAGTTCGATCTCGAACTTCCCACATTGCGTCAGATGCTGATCAACAACCCAAGAGAAATTTGGCGCCATTTCTCATGGAATCTGTCGCTGACCCGTGCCGGAGCGGAAGTCTTGCTGACGAACGCCACGGGTTCTGAGAACAACCCCGACTATGTGCCGGTGCAGAAGTCAGGCGCGTGGCCATCCGCTGTCGTTCTCTGCTCATTTCTTTTGCTGCTGGCGGGAAGCTGGAAGATTTATCGAGCGAACACGGTTTACGCGAGCGTTGCAAGAGAGAATTTGATACGAATCGCTCCCATCTTCATTGGGCTTATTCTGGTTACTGCTGCCGTCATCGTGACGCAGCGCCCGCGGCCATCCTACTTGCTTGCGCAAGGGGTGCTCTACACGTGGACTGTGCTGTTGGCCCTTGGTGTGTTCCTGCCAGGCAACTTTGCAAAGTGGGATTCGCGTTTGGTCTCAATGGCTTTGAGCCTTCTTGCAGTATGGTTTGTTCCGTCGTTTCCGTCAATCGACGCACTGAGCAAACATGGCAATCTGGGCGAGGCATATGAGACATTTGTCGGCGTAGCCGAGCGAACCTGCGCGTTGCGTGCACGAAGCAACATGCTGATGCCTTTTTATACGCTCGAATTACCGAAATACCTGTGTGCGCCACTGTATGCGGGCGAACCCGGGAAGGGCGTCGAGGCCATCGGAATAGCTGGGCTGGGTGAGGGCGCGACCGCAAGTGCGGAGGCTTTTATGGCGGCTCTCGACAAAAAAGACGTGACGTCCGTATTCTTGCTGCCGCCGTTGTTGAGCCAGAATCCAGCACTTGGTGACTGTAGGACTTTGCAAAACGCATTCCGGGGGAGCGGTTGGACGCTTTTGAGCTACCGCGACAAGGAGTACGGTGAGTGCTACGCTGCCTTTGTAAAGAACTGACGGCTTGTCGCGAACGAATGGCGGCAATTGCCTCTCAAGTACCCCCCGAAGCTACGTTTTCCCACAGATGAAAAAGACTGCCCTTGTCACCGGTGTGACCGGCCAGGACGGCGCCTATCTTGCCGAGCTGCTGCTCGGCAAGGGTTACGAAGTGCACGGCATCAAACGGCGCACGTCGTTGTTCAATACCGACCGCATCGATCACCTGTATCAGGATCCGCACGAAAAGAACCGGCGTTTCATCCTGCACCACGGTGATCTGACCGATTCGTCCAGCCTGATCCGCATCATCCAGAGCGTACAACCGGACGAGATCTACAATCTCGCGGCGCAGTCGCATGTGGCGGTGTCGTTCGAGGAGCCGGAATACACGGCCAATGCAGATGGCATCGGCGCGCTGCGCATTCTTGAGGCGATCCGCATGCTCGGGCTCGCCGGCAAGACCAAGTTCTATCAGGCTTCGACCTCCGAACTCTACGGACTGGTGCAGGAAGTGCCGCAGAAGGAAACGACGCCGTTCTATCCGCGCAGCCCCTACGCGGTGGCGAAGCTGTATGCGTACTGGATCACCGTGAACTACCGTGAGGCCTACGGTATCTACGCGTGCAACGGCATTCTGTTCAATCACGAATCGCCGGTGCGCGGCGAAACCTTCGTGACGCGCAAGATCACGCGCGCGATCGCGCGCATCGCGCTCGGTTTGCAGGATTGTCTCTATCTCGGCAATCTGTCCGCGTTGCGCGACTGGGGCCACGCGCGCGATTACGTCGAGATGCAATGGTTGATGCTGCAGCAGGATCAGCCCGAAGACTTCGTCATCGCTACGGGCATCCAGCACAGCGTGCGCCAATTCGTGCTGTTCGCTGCGGCCGAACTTGGCATCGGCTTGCGCTTCGAAGGCGACGGCGAGGCCGAGATCGGCGTGGTCGAACGGGTCGGCGGCAACGAGACCAAGGTCAAGCCCGGCGACGTGATCGTGCGCGTCGACCCGCGCTACTACCGCCCGACCGAGGTCGAGACCCTGCTCGGCGATGCGGGCAAGGCGCACCGGAAACTCGGCTGGAAGCCGAAGATCGGCCTGGCCGAACTCGTGGCCGAAATGGTGCAGTCGGATTATCAGTCGGCCAAGCGCGACTCGTTGGTCAAGGCGCACGGCTACTCGGCCTATGACTACCACGAATAGCGCGGAACAAGGCGGCATCTATGTTGCCGGTCATCGCGGCATGGTCGGCTCGGCGATCGTGCGCGAACTCGCCGCGCGCGGCAGCGCGAACATCGTCACACGTACACACGCGGAACTCGATCTCACCGATCAGGCAGCGGTGCGTCGCTTCTTCGACAGCACGCGCCCCGCGCAGGTTTACTTGGCCGCAGCGCAGGTCGGCGGCATCCACGCCAACAACACCTATCCGGCCGAGTTCATCTATCGCAACCTGATGATCGAGGCGAACGTCATCCACGAAGCGTGGCGCAGTGGCGTCGACAAGCTGCTGTTTCTCGGATCGAGCTGCATTTATCCGCGCCTCGCGGCCCAGCCGATGCGCGAGGACGCGTTGCTTACGGGCACGCTCGAGCCGACCAACGAGCCGTACGCGATCGCGAAAATCGCCGGCATCAAACTGTGCGAGTCGTACAACCGCCAGTATGGCAGCGACTACCGCAGTGTGATGCCGACGAATCTGTACGGGCCGGGCGACTACTACCATCCAGAAAACAGTCACGTCATTCCGGCGCTGATCCGCCGTTTCCACGAGGCGAAGGAGAGCGGCGCACATACGTTGACGATCTGGGGCAGCGGCACGCCGCGGCGCGAATTCCTCTACGTCGACGACATGGCGCGTGCGAGCGTGCATGTGATGGAATTGGACAAGACGACCTACGCCGCCAACACGCAGTCGATGCTGTCGCATATCAACGTCGGTACCGGAGAAGATCTGACGATCCGGGAATTGGCGGAATTGATCGGCCGCATCGTTGGCTACGAAGGCACCATCGAAACCGATCCGAGCAAGCCCGACGGCACGCCGCGCAAACTGATGGACGTCGGGCGTCTCAAGGCGCTTGGCTGGGCCCCACGGATATCGCTGGAACAAGGGTTGCGCATCGCGTACCAGGAATTCCAGCGGCAGCATCGGGAATAGCGACCTCATGTCGGCGCTGGTGACTGTCGCGGTTCCCTCCTACAACCAGGGTAGGTATCTCGATCGCGCGTTGAGCTCGATCTTCGAGCAGCAATTGCCAGTCGAAGTATTCGTTGCGGATGGGGGCTCGACCGACGACTCGCGCGCGGTGATCGAAAAGTGGGCGCCGCGCCTGGCCGGCTGGCGCAGCCACCGCGACGCGGGGCAGGCCGCGGCGATCAACGAGTGCATTGCCAGGGGCAGCGCACCTTTCGTGTGCTGGCTCAACAGCGACGATTGGTATATGCCAGGTGGCCTTGCGGCGTTGCACGCCGCGCTCGATGCGCATCCGGCCGCACCCGCCGCCTATGCGCGCGCCTGGGACTATTTCGAGAGCGACGGCAAGATGCGGCCGGTGCGCGTCGCGCCGTTCAGCGAGCGGCGACTGGCCGTGTACTGCATCGTGTCGCAGCCCGCCACGCTGATGCGGCGCTCGGCCTGGGAAGCGGTCGGCGGGCTGGACGAATCCCTGCACATGGCGCTCGACTACGACCTGTGGTGGCGTCTGTATCGCAAGTTCGGCGCGCTGCAGTTCGTCGACGCGTTCGCGGCGGTCAACCGCGAACACGCACAGACCAAGACCCGCTCGAATCGGCGCCTGCACTATCGCGAGGCCATCGCCGTCGTGCGCAAGCACCATGGCAGCGTGCCGCTGAAGTGGTGGCTGGCACAACCGTACAGCGTCTGGTTTCGGGCGATGCAGCACCGGTTGCGGCGCGCGCCTTGATTCGTCGCGCCGTCAGCGGAACGACAGGCGCTTGTGCCCGACGTAGCTGGTGAACACCGGGGTGACGACGCCGACCGCGTGCGCCACTTCCGCGCGATGCCAGGCGAAGTGCAGCCAGGGCAGGACGAAATCCGCGAGCACGAGGCTGACTACCAGGGTCTGCGCCAGCGCGACGATATTCACCAGCACGAACCATAGCGCTTGATGATGCACGCGAATGGTCGCGTCGGTGAAAACATAGCGCCGGTTGAGCACGAACGCGGTGACCAGACCGCAGCAATACGCGAGCACGATCGCCGCGGCATAGGGCAGCCAGTTGCTGAGGAGGATGCGCGAACCGAAATTGATCGCCGCCGCAAAACCACCGACAGCGAGAAAGCGCGCGAATTGCGCGTTCACGCCAGCACCGCGCGCGCCAGCTCCCGGCCCACTTTGACGCTCTCGGAAATCGAGCGATCCTCGGGGTAGTAGTACGAGGTGTCGGCCATGTAGAGCCCCGCAACCGGGGTCTTCATCGGCGGCAGCTGTGCTGCGAAGCCGGGCGGGCAAATGGTCTGCGCAAAATCGTAGCGGTGGCAGTGCGATGCGAGCACCCAGCCGGGCTCGAACGCGGGATTGAGCTTCGCAAGGTAGCCGATGGTCTCGTCGATGAAGGCTTGATTGTCGCGCGCGTATTTTGGATGCGTCTTCGGCATATAGAACGGCGCGTAGACGATGGTCGGTCCCGCACCAGGGTTCAGATTGGAGTACTCGATCACGCCTGGAATTTCGATGCCGTCGTCGCAGATGTTCATCCAGAAATTTTCGGACAGGCGCTGCCTGAGTTTAAGGATGACGCAGGCGACCGGGATGTTCTTGATCGCGCGGATGCGCGCGGCGAAATCCTCGGGCAAGTCGGGCACGAGCGCAGGCACGTACTGGATCGGCGCGGTGCTTACGACGTTGTCGACGGCAAGTTCGGCACCCGCGACCACGATGCCGCGCACTTTGCCTGCGCCGTCCGTGGTGACGCGATCGATGCCCGAGCGCAAATGGATGCGTCCGCCGAGCTGCTCGATGCGCACGCGCAGGGCTTCGAGCAAGGTCGCCGAGCCGCCGTCGAGATATCCGAGCGATTCCTGCAGCAGGTTGCGCCGCGACAAGGCGACGCGCTTGATGCGCGTACCGAGCCACGAGGCGGAGAGCTGATCGCTGAGCTCGTAGAACTTGAGCCAGAACAGGCGGTGCCACAGCACTTGATACGCACGCTCGCCGAGCCATCGCTTGAGCCAGGCGAGCGCGCTGATCTTGTCGAGCGCGGTCCAGTCGCTGATGTTCTTGGTGCGCATCACCTGCAGCGCATAACGAAATTTCTCGATCGGATTCAAGCCCGGAAAGGCGAGCAGCGCCTGCGGCGTGCCCCACTTGTACAATTTTCCATTCCAGTAGAAGCCCATCTTCGTGTCGGTCCAGCGCAGGCGCCCGGACAGGTTCAACTCCGCCAGCAGGTCGAACAGCGGAAAGTCGGTCTTGCAGATGAAATGATAGTAGCGCTCGATCGCGAGGCCGTCGAAATCGAAGTGCGCCGACATGCCGCCGATGCGGTCGTCGCGCTCGTAGATGTCGACGGCATGGCCGGCCTTGAGCAGTTCCAGTGCGGCCATCAGGCCCATCGGGCCCGCGCCGACGATGGCGGTGGTTGGTTGACTCATCTGATTGTGTGCAGTGCGCTCAGCGCTTCGCAGCGGCGTTGGCGGAATCGGATTGGGCGGCTGGCGCGAGTGGCGCGGCCGCGACGGGATTCAATTCTACCGGGATTCCCACGCCGAGCCACTGGCCGTAGCCACCGCCGTGATCGGTCGCACGTATCGTATAGCTTGCGCACGAAGCCGGTGCCGGGATGCGGATGGCGGTCCAGGTGATGGCGGGTGGGGGCTGACCGGAATGAATGACCTCGCGCAGGCCGTTGCTTTCGCGTTCGATCGAAAGCTCCAGATTGTCCCGGCTCGGCCCGACCGCGTAGGGCACGATCAACTCGCTGCAGGCGCGGAACGGACCCAGCTGGAATTCGCCGGTATTGGCGTCGCTGCCGCTCCACGACGCATAGAATGCGTGCCCCCAGCCGTGCAGTGACATGTCGGGGGGGTAACCGTCGCGCGTCCATTGCCCCGTCAGCGTCGGTTGTGCATCGATGGCGACATAGCGCGCGTCGGGTGTTGGCGCGACGAGTTTGCCCTTGCAGGTCGTTTCCGGCGGGTCCGGCGGAGACGCGAGAAACAGCACGCCTGCGGCATGGTACGACTGCAGCGTCGAATACGGCGCGCCGTCGAAGGGGCCGGGCACCTGCGCGGCGATGCGATAGCCGCGCGTGTTCAATTCGGCAAGTTTTTGTTGCGCGACCGGGTCGCCCATGTCGAGCAGCTTGTAAATCACCTCGCCACAAAGCCCGTTGCGCATATCGGCAACGCCGTCGACAAAGGAGTAGCCGTACAACACGGGTAGGGCGCCGTCACGCGAGGCTTCGCGCTGCGCCGCGGCGACGCGCTGCTCCATTCCGTCGCCGAGCAGTACGCGACGCAATTTCGCGCTGATCGATTCAGCCGGATAACACAGCAGGCCGATCAGCGCGCAGGCCGCGATCAGTTGCAATGGCAGCGCACGGCGCGGGTACGGAATGCGCCGCGCGATCCAGTCCGCGCACAGGACGAGTCCGAGTCCGGCCAGGGCAAACAACATCGGCAATGCGTGACTGAAATTGCGTTCAAAGAACGCCTGCGTCTGCAGAAAGTATACGAGCGTGAGCAGCGGACCCGTCAGCGCGAGCACTGGTGCGTGCCGCGCCTTGCGCACGAGCACGCCCAGGCCGACGCAGGCGAGCACCAGGAGCACGACGCCGTCGGTATAGACGAGGTAGGCGATGCCGTGCGCGAAGCGCGCGAAGACGCTGTCGTGCAGTTCGCGCGACCAGCCATCGCCGTTGTACTGCTGTACGAGATAGGCCACGCCTTCGAGGTATTCCCACGGGGCGGGCAGCGAATAAGGTGCGCCGAGACCGAATCCGGCGACTATGCTCAGCGCATAGGCGCCGCACAGTGCCGCGGTGCGCCACGGATGCGTCTGATGCAGCGCATCGGGCGTCGCACGCGCCCGCGCGTGGATGCGCGCGCCGACCACGAGCAGCGGGAACGGCAGGAATAGTGCGAAGGTAATTTTGCACGCGATCAGCGCGCCGAGCAGCAGTCCCGCCAACGCGAGCAACGCCAGCGGTGCGAGTGCCTCGGTCAGCAGCGCCAGTACGAAAGCCAAAGTCAGCGCCGTGGCGAAGGCCTCGGGCCGCGCGTAGATGCTGTCCTGGAACAGCGTCACGCAGCTCGCGGTCATCAGCGCCGCGGCGATGCCAGCTATGGGTCCGAATCGAGCGCCGTAGCCGGCGGTCGAACTGAGGCGCCAGCCGAGCAGACCGCTGAGCAGAACCGCAATGCTTGCCCACCAGACGTTTGCCTTGCGCAGGTTTGCGATGAGCTTGGCCGGATCGGCCAGATCGGTCGCAGCGTGGCCATCGAGCTTTTCGATCTTCGCGGCAGCGAGATAGTAGGTCGAAAAATTGAACTGGTTGTAGTGGAACGTTTTCTCGACGTCCGTGCGCGCCCAGTTCGTGTCCTTCTTCTTCGTGGCCAGCACCTTGCTCACGACGGCGCGCGCGATCTCCTCGTCCGGATGCGAGTATTCCGAACCCAGCACCTGCGCGCGCCAGCAACCCGAGACGATCGCTATCGCCAGCAGCGCGACCAGTGCGAGAAAGGTCCATGCGAAATGCTTGCTCGACGTCATGTCGCGCACCTGCCGCTCAGCGTTTCAGCACGATGCCGCTGTAGCGCGGATCGCAATAGCTTTCGCGCACGGCATCCTGGAACGGCGTCTGCGCCACGCCGAACGTCGTGCGCGTGTCGACACCATGGAACTCGTCGCCCGCGCTGAGCGCCTTGAGCTGGTCGGCAGTGAACGGCGGCTTGCCGCTGAACAGCGCGTACACTTTCAGCAAAGCATAAAAAAGACCGTAGGGAATATGCACGATCCAGGTGTGCAGGCTCTTCACGCGCTTGATTGTGCGGATGATGTCGACGTAGTCGATGCGCGTGTCGCCGCAGACGTCGTACACCGCGCCGGCGGGCTGCGTTTCGACGCACTTGGCGATGCAGCGGCAGAAGTCGCGCTCGTACAGCGGCTGGCGCATGTACTTGCCGTCACCGGGAATCGGGAAGATCGGTGTCTTCGCCATGAAGCGCGACAGCCAACCCAAGTGCTTGGGATCGAACCAACCGAACATCAGGGTCGGGCGCAGGATGCAGTGCGCGATACCGCTGTCGACGACGAGTTTTTCCTGCGCCTTCTTGGTGTTGGTGTAGTCGTCGTCGGCGACCGAGTTCACCACCGACGAGGAAATATGCACGAGATACGGCACGTCATGGCGCTTGACCGCATCGAGCACGACGCGCGTGGCGTCGATATTGTTGCGCACGAAGATCTGCGCATCCTTGCCGGTAATCTGCGCGTGCAGCTGCACGACACAGCGCGCATCGCGCAGGCTGTCTTCCCAAGCGCCGCGCTCGGCCACGTCGGCGAGGATCGTCTGCACGTCGGGATGCAAGCCGCGCAGGATGCCGAGATTGTATTCGTGCTTGTCGATCGCGACGAGCTGCGTGTAGCCCTGCGCTTTCAGCTCGACGATCAGATTCTGTCCGACCAGGCCCGCGGCGCCGGTCAGCACGATTTTTGCGCCCTTGTCGATGGCGTTTGCTACGTTCACGTGTCGCGGTCCCTCACAACTTGATGCGTTTGAACAGCGCTTCCGGGATGTGCTTGATCACGAGCATGATGATCGCCCAGAACCATGGCAGATAGACGACACTGCGGCGCCGCTCGATCGCGCGCACGATGCCAGCGGCAATCGCGTCCGGCTGCGCCCACAGCGCACCCTTGTTCGCGATGCCCGCAGTCATCGGCGTATCGACGAAACCCGGCTTGATCGTCAGCACATCGATATTGGACTTGGCCAGGCGCTGACGCAGGCCGGAAAGGAAGGCGCTGACCGCTGCCTTGGTCGCGCCGTAGACATAATTGCTTTGGCGGCCGCGGTCGCCGGCGACCGAGGAGATCACCGCCAGCGTGCCCTGCCGGCGCGGCTCCATGCGCTTGGCGAGCAGGGTCAGCAGCGCCATCGTGCTGGTCGCGTTGATGTCGAACTCGCGCCGCAGCGCCTCGACCGACTGCTCGCATTGCGGCTGGTCCGACAGCGTGCCGTGCGCGATCAGCACGGTGTCGACACCGCCGAGCTCGCGTTCGGCACGCTCGATCACATCTTCGTGCGCGGCAAAATCGGTGACGTCGAGCGTTGCCTGCGCCACGCGCACCGCACCGCGCACGCCGAGGTCGTCGGCCACGATCTTGAGGCGCGCGGCATCGCGCGCGACCAGAAACAGCATGTCGCCGCGTTGTGCGAACAGTCGCGCGGTGGCTTCGGCAATCGCCGAAGTCGCGCCGATGATCAGGACTCTTTTCATCTCACTCCGTGACCCGGCGCCAGAAGCCGGAGGAAAATTGCGGATCGACATGCGCGAGCATTTCCTGCCAGCGCGGAAAATATTGGCGGAAACGCGGCCCGCTCATGCGCGCGTCCTTGGCCGGATAGACCGCGCCACCGGCCGCGGCGACGATGTCGTCGAGGCGGTCGAGCAGTGCGAACGTGGCGGCTCCGGCGTTCGGAAAATCCAGCGCCAGGGTCGTACCTGCGCGCGCGAACGAAAGTATACCAGCGGGTCGGCGGTCGCCGAACACCTTGAGCACGGCGAGAAACGAACCGGTGCCGCTCGCCGCGATACGCCGCAACAGCTCCGCGATCGCTTCCGCCGAAGACGCGGGCGGCACCACGCATTGGTATTGCAGGAAACCGCGCGGGCCATAGATGCGATTCCATTCGCCGATCGCGTCGAGCGGGTAGAAATACGGCGCGTAATGCGTCAGCGCGTGGCCTTCGCGCGCGCGGCGGAAATACAGTTCGTTGAAGGCGCGCAAGCTCAAACCGTTGATCAGTGAAAGCGGCGGCGTGAACGGCACGCGCAAGCCGCCTTGCCGCGGAGTGCGCGCCTCGACTTGCTCCGCTGCTGTGGCGTGGTTGGCGCGGATGAACACGCCGCGGCCGAACGCCGCGCCGTGCGCGGCGCAGTCGATCCAGGCGACGTTGTAGGCGTAGTCCGCTTCGGATGCCTGCGACAGCGCGAAGAACTCGGCGAGATTGCCGAAGCGCCGCGTGGCGGCGTCCATCCACGGGCCAGCAATGCGCTGCAGGGCGAACTCGGCCCAGACGATGAGGCCGGTGAGGCCGAGGCCGCCGATCGTCGCGGCATACAAATCCCCGTTCTGCTGCGGACTGCATTCGATGCGTGCGCCGTCGGAACGCAGCAGCTCGAAGCGGCGCAGGTGCTCGCCGAAGGTGCCGGCGCGATGATGGTTCTTGCCGTGCACGTCGTTGGCGATCGCGCCGCCGACCGTGACGAAGCGCGTGCCCGGCGTCACCGGCGGGAACCAGCCGCGCGGCACGGCGAAGTCGAGGATCTCGGAAAACAGCATACCCGCTTCGCAGCGCAGCACACCTGTTTCCGCATCGAATGCGATCAGGCGATCGAGTCCGCGCGTGTACAGCAGGCTGCCGCCGTCGTTGAGGCAGACATCGCCGTAGCTGCGGCCATTGCCGTAGGCGAGCACCTTGCCCTCGGCCGCCGGCAGCGGCGCATCGCGCCAGTGGAGGGGTACGATCGTCTGCGTGGCGCGTGGATAGCGTCCCCACGACGTGCCAACGGCGGACATCAGATCGCTCCGATCACGACGAGTGCGCACACGGCAAGCACCATGCGGCTCACGCGGTCAGTCAACGCAAACACGACCGGATCGTCGTCCATCGCGTCGCGATGCGCGACCAGCCAGACGCGGCTGACCCAGTACAGCAGCAGCGGACACAGCAGCCACAGCGCCTGCGGGTGGCGGTACAGCGCTTCGCTCGCAGTCGAGTTGATATACAGCGCGAGCACGAGCACGGCGAGATAGCCGCTGGCCGCGCCGAGTGACTGGATCAGGGCCAGATCGTCGATCTGATAGCCGCGGCCTTCGACTTTCTCGCGCCCGCGCTGCAGCAGCGAGCGCAGTTCGATGTAGCGCTTGACCATCGCCAGGCTCAGGAACAGGAACATCGAGAACGCGAGCAGCCAGAACGACAGCGGCACGCCGATCGCGACCGTACCCGCAACGATGCGCACGGTGTACAGCGCCGCGAGCACGACCGTATCGAGCATCGCAATGCGCTTCAGCCCGAACGAATACGCCAGCGTGAGCACGTAGTAGCCGAGCAGCACGAGTGCGAACAGCGGCCGCAGTGCCAGCGCCAGCCCGAAAGCGGCGAGCGTCAGTACGGGCGCGGCGACGAGCCCTGCGCTCAGCGGCAAGCTGCCCGCGGCGAACGGCCGCAGGCGCTTGCGCGGGTGATTGCGGTCAGCTTCGAGATCGAGCAGGTCGTTGAGCACGTACACGCCCGACGCGCACAGGCCGAAGCACAGGAAAGCGATCAGCGCATCGCGCACGGATGCGCCGACGAAAACGCGGTGCGAGGCCAGCAGCGGCAGGAACACGAGCAGGTTCTTCAGCCACTGATGCAGGCGCAACGCCTTGATCCACGCACGCAGTCGCCCGGGCTCACGCGCGATCTCGTGCGCGACCGGTGCCTCCTGCGCCGCGCGCCGCGCCAGCGACGCCGGTGCGTTGACTACGATCGCGCGTCGCGCATGACGCCACACGGCGAGATCGGGCGACGCATTGCCGACGTAATCGAACCCGCGTTCGCCGTAACGTTCGACCAGGGTCTGCGCCTTGTTCGTGCCGGCGAGATTGCGCACGCCATCGCTCCCGAGCACGGCATCAAAGCCGCCGACATGCGTCGCGACCGCGTCGGCGAATTTCTGGTCCGAGGCAGTGCACAGCACGCGTGGGCGACCGGCCTCGTTCTGCAGCCACGCAAGCAGCCGCGGTTCGTACGGCAGCAGCGTCACGTCGATCTCGGTGCGCGCCGCGATCTCGCGTTTCAGCACGGCCTTGCCGCGCAACAGCCAGCTGCCCATGCGCAGGAGATTGAGCGGGTTGCGCCGCAGCAGCGCCAGCGCCGACTCGAGCAGCAGATCCGAACGGATCAGCGTGCCGTCGAGGTCGACGCACAGCGCTGCAGGCTTTTCATCGGCGCTCACGTCGACAATTCGGCCGCAGCTTGCGCCTGCGCCGCCTCGTGTCCGTGATGATGATAGGCGCGCAGCACCTCGTCGACGCCGCCGTACATCATGCTGTGGCCATGGTCGATCCACAAGGCATGCGTGCAGATGCGCCGGATGGCTTCGTCGTCGTGCGACACGAATACCACGGTGGTGCCGTCGTGCATGCGCTGGTGCAGCGCCTGCCCGGATTTTTCCTGGAAATCCGCGTCGCCGACCGACAGGATCTCGTCGATCAGCAGGATATCGGGTTCGACCTGCAGCGCGACTGAGAAACCGAGGCGCGAAAGCATGCCGGTCGAATACGTGGCGATTGGCTCCTCGAAAAAATCCTCGAGTTCGGAAAACTCGAGGATCGCCGGCAGGCGTCTGGCGATCTCCCGATAGGGCAGGCCGAGCAGCATGCCGGACAGGATCGCGTTGTCGCGACCGGACAGATGCGGCAGGAATCCCAGGCTCAGGGACAACAGCTGGCAGGTCGCGCGGCTGCGCTCGATGCGGCCGCGGTCCGGCGCGAGCACGCCGGCGATCGCGCGCAACAGCGTGCTCTTGCCCGCGCCGTTGCGGCCGATCACGCCGAGACGATCGCCGCGCGCGAGGCGGCAACTGACGTCCTGCAGCGCCCAGAAGCTCGCCGCGCCCCAGTGCAACTTGGTGCGGTAGGCGATGCCGACGCGGTCGAGCGAAACGAGTGTATCGGCCATGTTAGGGCCTGCTAACGCTATCGGGACAGGTCACGTTGCCGTGTCCGGCTGTCAGGTGGTCGTGCGCGGCGCAGCGACAGGCTGGCCGCCTGTTCAAGCCGTGCGCGGCCGCATGGCGGCCGGACACGGCAACCCGAAGGGCCGTGTTTGAGCGCGCGCGCTGCGGCGTCATCACTCGGTCATTTATCGACATAAACTCTCTCGTTCTTCCTTGCCCCGCACGCGCTCAAGCGCGGCGTGGCCTATCCCGATAGCGTTAGCAGGCCCTAGGTCGCCAGTTTCACGTAGCGCACGGCGAGGCGCTGGATCGAGAACAGCGCGATGCCGTAGAGCGCGAGCGAAATCAGCGCGACGCGACCGAGCGCGCTCCAGTCTGGCCATTGCGCGTGCATCAGTATCCCGCGCAGCGCATCGATCAATACGACCATCGGGTTGAGCGCGAGCAGGTCGCGCAGGCCTGGCGGCAGATCGCCGAGCGAGAACACGACGCCGGACAGGAACATCGCCACGATCAGCACCTGTTCGATGACGAAGCGCAGGTCGGGCACCAGCGGCACCACGGCGGCGACCAGATAGGCGATCGCCGATGCGAACAGCAATTCCACCAGCAGCACCGGCAGCAGCGCAAAGTAGGCGGCGTTCGGCTTGAAACCGCTATACCAGAGCACCGCCAGGAGCAGCAAGAAAACGAACAGGAACTTGACCGTGTCGGCGAGGATTTGCACGCTCGGGAACAGCGCCACGGGCAAGCGGACCTGGCGAATGAGCGCGAGGCTCTGCCAGATCGCCAGGCCGCCGTGACTCACGCTGGACTTGAACCATTGCCAGGCGGTCAGGCCGACCAGCAGGAAGGGCACGAAATCCGGCGTCGAGGTCTTCAGTGCCAGGGCGAAAACGAAGTAGTACACCGCCATCTGCATGGCCGGCTCGACGATCCACCAGGCGATTCCGAGGTACGAACGCGAGTGCTCGGCGCGCAGCTCGGCGTAGGTCGAAAAGAAGATCAGTTCAAGGAAACGCATGGGCATCGCTGCGCGCGGAAGGGCGTTGCATGGTACCGCGCCTTGCGCGCGGATGCTGGAGGGGCGCAACCGCGCGCCCGCATGCGCCGCATCAAGTGCGCAATTCCGCAAGCCCGTGGAACAGCTGCAGCGCCTGCGGATTCGCCAGTGCGTCGGTGTTCTTCACTGCGCGGCCATGGATCGCCTCGCGCACGGCAAGTTCAGTGATCTTGCCCGAGATCGTGCGCGGAATGTCGGCGACTTGCAGGATCTTCGCCGGCACATGGCGCGGCGTGGTGTTGTCGCGAATCTGCTTCCGGATGCGCTCGCGCAGGCCGTCGTCGAGTGTGAAACCCTCGCGCAGGCGCACGAACAGAATCACGCGCACGTCGTTGTCCCAGTCCTGGCCGACCGCGATCGATTCGAGCACTTCGGGCAGCTGCTCGACCTGACGGTAGATTTCTGCGGTGCCGATGCGCACCCCGCCCGGGTTGAGCACGGCGTCGGAGCGGCCGTAGATGACGATGCCGTCGTGCTCGGTCAGCAGCGCGTGATCGCCGTGGCACCAGACGTTTTCCACTTTGGAAAAATACGCATTTTTATACTTCGCCCCATCGGAATCGTTCCAGAAGCCGATCGGCATGCTTGGGAACGGCGCGGTGCAGGCGAGCTCGCCCTTCTCCTCGCGCACGGGCTTGCCGGCGTCGTCGAGAATCTCGACCTTGAGGCCGAGGCCGCGACATTGCAATTCGCCGCGATAGACCGGCAGCAGCGGATTGCCGAGCGCGAAGCAGGAGACGATATCGGTGCCGCCGGAGATCGAGGCGAGCAGCAGGCGCTCCTTCACATCGCGGTAGACGTACTCGAAGCTCTCGTCGGCGAGCGGCGAACCGGTCGAGAGGATCGTCTTGAGCGTGAGCAGTTTGTGCGTCTCACGCGGCTTGATACCGGCTTTCTCGCTCGACGCGATCCATTTCGCGCTGGTGCCGAACACGCTGATGCCGACCTCGTCGATCAGGTTCCACAGCACATTGCCGTCGGGATGGAACGGCGAGCCGTCGTACAGCACCACGGTCGCGCCGACCGCAAGGCTGGACACCAGCCAGTTCCACATCATCCAGCCGCAGGTCGTGTAATAGAAGATGCGGTCTTCGCGCTTGAGGTCGGTGTGCAGCACCAGTTCCTTCAGGTGCTGGATCAGCGTGCCGCCGGCGCCGTGCACGATGCACTTGGGCACGCCGGTCGTGCCCGAC
>CAZDWH010000005.1:0-40394 GCA_964509025.1 uncultured Rhodanobacteraceae bacterium | reverse complement strand
CAGGCGATGCAGGCCGAGAAAACTGCCAAGCGCCACTTCGAAGTCGCCGAAAAGAAGTGCTTCGGCTGCAATCTGTGCATGCACGTCTGCCCGGTCGAGAACTGCATTTCGATGGAGCGCGTGGACAAGGCGCCGTATGCGAATTGGACTACGCACAAAAACAACCCGATGGCCAAAACCACCGCCTGAGCTACTGCGCTCGGCAGCTTGCGCGCCGGCGGTGCTCGGACTGCGGAGGCAGGATGCCGAAGCGAGCATTCGCTAAGCGAATGACCCGGAGGGCGAGCCGTGGATATGGCGAGTCATCCTCATTTACTATCCGTAAACTCCGGTTCCTGCGCTCCGGCATCACACAATCTACCTTCGCTCGCTACGCTCAGGGCGGTTTTCAACAAAGGTGAGTGAATGAAAACAGACGGCATCGACCAAGGCGCGTTGTACAACGAGGACCTCGCACCGACCTCTCCCACGCAGCGCACCTGGCTCTGGTACCACTACGCCGCGCTATGGGTCGGCATGGTGATGTGCATTCCGTCGTACACGCTCGCGGCGGGATTGATCGATCAGGGCATGTCGCCCTGGCAGGCGGTGTTCACCGTGCTGCTCGGCAATCTGATCGTCCTGGCACCGATGCTGCTGATCGGCCATGCGGGCGCGAAGTACGGCATTCCATACGCTGTGCTCGTGCGCTCCTCGTTCGGTACGCAAGGCGCGAAGTTGCCGGCGCTGCTGCGCGCGATCGTCGCCTGTGGCTGGTACGGCATCCAGACCTGGTTTGGCGGCCTCGCGATTTACACCCTGCTGAATATCCTCACCGGCAATGCGCTGGTCGGAGACCCGCTGCCGGTGCTCGGCATCAACCTCGCGCAGTTCGTCTGCTTTCTCGCGTTCTGGACGCTGCAGCTCTACTTCGTCTTGCACGGCACCGATTCGATCCGCTGGCTCGAGTCGTATAGCGCGCCAATCAAGATCGTCATGTGCCTCGTGCTCGTGGGTTGGGCGGTGAGCCACACCGGCGGTTTCGGCGCGATGATGTCGCAGCCGTCGAAGTTCATCACCGGAGGCGAAAAAGCCGGACAGTTTTGGAGCGTGTTCTGGCCCTCACTCACCGCGATGGTCGGATTCTGGGCCACGCTCGCGCTGAATATCCCCGACTTCACGCGTTTCGCACGCAGCCAGCGCGACCAGGTCATCGGCCAGGCGATCGGCTTGCCGCTGCCGATGGGCCTGCTCGCGCTGATGTCGGTGATCGTGACCTCGGCGACGGTCGTGATTTACGGCAAGACGATCTGGGACCCGGTCGATCTGTCGAGCCGCTTCACCGGCGTCGGCGTCGGCCTTGCCTTGCTGATCCTCACGATCGATACGATGAGCTGCAATCTCGCCGCGAATCTCGTCGGCCCGGCCTACGATTTCGCCAGCCTCGCGCCGAAGCGCATCAGTTACAAGACCGGCGGACTGATCACCGCGTTTAGCGTCCGTTCCGCCTCCCGGTGGAAGGACTCACGAAGAACCAACGCCTCATCCTCAACTTGTCGTATCGCTTACTCCGCCCTGCTCGGCCCGGTCGCCGTCATCATGCTCGTCGACTATTACTGGCTGCGCGATACGCGCCTCGACACGCGCGAGCTGTTCGCCGAGAACGGCGCGTATCGCTATCGCAATGGCTGGAATCCTGCGGCTGCAATCGCGCTCGCGCTCGGCGTGCTGCCGAATCTGCCGGGCTTCCTGCACGCGGCGTTTCCCGAAGCGTTCGCCAGCGTGCCCGCGTTCTTCAACGCGATCTACACCTATGCCTGGTTCGCCGGCCTGGCGATTTCGGCGATCGTGTATGCGTTGCTGATGCGGCGCGCGGCGCCGCAGTTGGCGCAGGCCGGCGCGGCGTGACACGATCGCGTATCCGGTAACACTGCATCGGAGTTTTTATGAACCTTCTGATCCGCGGCGGCACCGTCGTCGATGCCACTCACAGCTATCGCGCCGACGTGCTCTGCATCGACGGCAAGATCGCCGCCATCGCCGAAAAAATCGACGCGCCAGCGGGCACGCAAGTCGTCGACGCGGGCGATCTGCTCGTGATGCCCGGCGGCATCGATCCACACACGCATATGCAACTGCCCTTCATGGGCACGGTCGCAAGCGACGATTTCTACAGCGGCACCGCGGCGGGGATCGCCGGCGGCACGACCAGCATCATCGACTTCGTGATCCCGAATCCGAAGCAGCCGCTGCTCGAAGCGTTCAACCAATGGTGTGAGTGGGCGCAGAAGGCCGCGGGTGATTACGCCTTCCACGTCGCCGTTACCTGGTGGGACGAGAGCGTGCATCGCGACATGGGTACGCTCGCGCGCGAGCACGGCGTGCAGAGCTTCAAGCACTTCATGGCGTACAAGAACGCGATCATGTGCGACGACGAGGTGCTCGTGAACAGCTTCCGCCGTGCGCTCGAACTCGGCGCCATCCCCACTGTGCACGCGGAAAACGGCGAGCTCGTGTTCCAGCTGCAGAAGGAAATGCTGGCCAAGGGCATCACCGGACCCGAAGGCCATCCGCTGTCGCGTCCGCCCGCGGTCGAGGGCGAGGCGGCGAACCGTGCGATTCGTCTTGCCGAGGTGATCGGCGTGCCGCTGTATATCGTGCACAACTCGGCGCGGCAGTCGGTCGAGGCGATCGCGCGCGCACGCGGCGAAGGCCAGCGCGTATTCGGCGAAGTATTGGCAGGACACTTGCTGATCGACGATTCGGTATATCAGGACAAGGACTTCACGCGCGCTGCGGCGCATGTGATGAGCCCGCCGTTCCGCGCGCCCGAGCATCAGAAGGCGCTGTGGCAGGCGCTGCAGGCCGGCCATCTACAGACCACCGCGACGGATCACTGCTGCTTCTGCGCACCGCAGAAGGCCGCGGGCAAGGACGACTTCACCAAGATTCCGAATGGCTGCGGCGGCATCGAGGATCGCATGAGCGTGCTGTGGCACTACGGCGTCGGCTCCGGCAAGCTCACGCCGAACGAATTCGTCGCGGTCACGTCGACCAATGCCGCGCGCATCTTCAACCTGTATCCGCGCAAGGGCGCGGTCGAAGTCGGTGCCGATGCCGATCTCGTGCTATGGGATCCCAACGCTTCGCGCACGATCTCGGCCAAGACGCATCACCAGAACGTCGATTACAACGTGTTCGAAGGCCGCACCGTCAAGGGCATCGCGCGACGCACGATCGCCAACGGCCGGCTCGTCTGGAACGACGGCAGGCTCGACGCGGTGCGGGGCGCGGGACGTTATCTGCCAAGGCCCTTGAACGGCGACTATTTCGAGGCGAATGCCAGACGGCGTGCGTAGGCGATTGACGTTGCCACCCCTGCATCCGATCAGCATGCGACGGCGTATAGAGGAGAGTGCATGACGCGTTTCTATCTCTATTTCAATGCTGCGCTGTATTTGCTCTTTGCGATCTGGTGCACGCTGGCTCCGGCGGGCACCGCAGCGGGCATCGGCTACGTCGTGCTGTCGCCGTCGGGATTGTCGGAATTTCTCGCTGTCTATGGCGGCATGGAGCTCGGTTTCGCCGCGTTTTTCGTATGGTGCTCGCGCCGTGCGGAACGCACGGGGCTGCTGTTCGCACTCTGTCTGTACGCGCCGATCGTGGTCTGGCGCTGGAGCAGCGTGGCGACAGCGCACGGCCCGATTTCCTCGACTACCTTGGCCACCGGCGTGCTCGAAACCACACTGTTGCTGGCGGCGTTCGCACTCTGGCGCCGCGATGCACAAACCGCCGCCGCAGTGCCAACCCGTTCTCATTGAGCCTGCATTCTCGCTACTATCGCGATCCGGGGTACGTGGGAATCGCGGCATGAGCGGGGCGTCCGACCAAAACGAATTGCGCGACTGGCTTGTCGCGACCGCGCGCGGCGACGCCGGCGCGTTCGAGCGCCTGTATCGCGCGACGTCGGCCAAGCTGTTTGGCGTCTGCCTCGGCGTACTGCCCACGCGCAGCGACGCCGAAGAAGTGCTGCAGGAAGTGTTCACCACGGTCTGGCGCAAGGCCTCGCAATACGATGCCGCGCTGGCGAGCCCGCTCACCTGGCTCGCGATGCTCGCGCGCAACCGCGCGATCGACCGCCTGCGCGCAAGCGCGCACGAACGCACGGGCGCCGCGCCGCTCGAACTCGCCGAGGATCTCCACGATCCCGCGCCTTCGACGCTCGCCAGCGCCGAAGCGAGCGACGAGCGCCGCCGACTCGAAGCCTGCCTGAGCCAGCTCGAGCCGCAACGTCACACGCTGATCCGCAGAGCGTTTTTTGAAGGCGCCACCTACGATGAACTCGCGCGACGCAGCGGTTCGCCACTCGGTTCGGTGAAAAGCTGGATTCGTCGCGGCCTCGCACAGCTCAAGGCCTGTCTCGAACGATGAACGCGCGCGCCGACATCGCCGGTGAACCGCCCGAGGGCGCCCTGACTGCGGCCGAATACGTGCTCGGCGTGCTCGATGCGGACGCACGACGCAATGCGCAGGCGCGCGTGCAACGCGATACCGCTTTCGCTGCCGACGTGCGCGCGTGGGAGCGGCGGCTTGCGCCCCTGATCGACCAGATCGTGCCGGTACCGGTACCGCTGGCGTTGTGGCCGCGCATCCAGGCCGCCGCCGGCATCGCCGAGCCGCACCAAAGCCGATCGTCCCCGGATGCACCCGGCTGGTGGCACAACCTGCGTCTGTGGCGCTGGCTCAGCGCCGCGGGCTTCGCCGCCGCTGCGGCGAGTCTCGCCGCGTTGTTCGTCGCGACGCGCACCCCGGTCCCGATGCCGATCGCGCCGAGAGAACTGGTTGCGACCATGCAGAAGGACGATGGCAAAGCCCTATTCACCGCGACCATCGATGCCACGAACGGCCTGCTCGTCGTGATGCCGCTGGGCGTCGACATTCCGGCCGATCGCGTCGCCGAGCTGTGGCTGATTCCGCCCGGCGACAAGCCGCATTCGCTCGGCCTGATCGATGCGCGGCACGCGCGGCCCGTCGTAGTTCCACCCGCATTGCGTTCCGCGCTCGGCGCGAAAGCGCTCGTCGCCGTCTCGCTCGAACCGCCCGGCGGCGCGCCGCACGGCCAGCCGACCGGACCGATCATTGCGAAGGGTGAGATCGCGCTGCTCTAGCAAATCTGATTGCATCTTTTCACTGCTGCGTTGCGTATCTGCCTCGGAGGAACGGAGTTAGCGATGCCTGCAACCAGCGATTCCACAAGTTCAGCCAGCGGCGCAACGCGCCTGCGCGCGCTCGCGCGCTGGTTCGATGCGACGATCGGCGACGACGCTCGCACGCACGACGAACGTATCGACTGGTTGCGCGCAGTGCCGTTCATCGCGATGCATCTCGCCTGTCTCGGCGTGCTCGTGGTCGGCGTGTCGCCCTTCGTGCTCGGCGTCGCCGCCGCGCTGTACGCGATCCGCATGTTCGCGATCACGGCGTTCTATCACCGCTATTTCGCGCACAAGACCTTCCGCACCTCGCGCGCGGTGCAGTTCCTGTTCGCTGCGATCGGCAGCGCGAGCGTGCAGCGCGGGCCGCTGTGGTGGGCGGCGCATCATCGCAATCATCACCGCCACGCCGACACCGAACGCGATCTGCACTCGCCGCAGCGCGGCTTTTGGTGGAGCCATATGGGCTGGTTCCTCACGCGGCGCGGTTTCCGCACCGACTGGGCCGCGATCGGCGATTTCGCACGCTTCCCGGAACTGCGCTGGCTCGATCGCTTCGACATCGCCGTGCCGGTGCTGCTTGCGCTCGCGCTGTTTCTGTTCGGACACTGGCTCGAAGTTGCACATCCACAACTGCACACCAACGGTGCGCAATTGCTGGTCTGGGGATTCTTCGTTTCGACTGTGGTGCTGTTCCACGCTACGGTGACGATCAACTCGCTCGCGCATCGCTACGGCCGCCGCCGCTACGCGACGCGCGACACCAGCCGCAACAACTGGCTGCTCGCGCTGATCACGTTCGGCGAGGGTTGGCACAACAATCATCATTATTTCCCGGGCTCGGCGCGTCAGGGATTCCGCTGGTGGGAACTCGATCTCACCTGGTACGCGCTGTACCTGCTGGCGCTCTGCGGCATCGTGCGCGGGTTGAAGACGGTGCCCGGCTGGGTGCACGCGCAGGCACGCGGCGCATGAGGATCGCGGTGATCGGTTCCGGCATTGCGGGACTCGGCAGCGCGTGGCTGCTGTCGCGCGCGCACGAGGTCGTGCTATTCGAGCAGAACGACTATCTCGGCGGTCATACGCATACGCACGATATAGAAATCGAAGGCCGGCACTACGCGGTCGACACGGGCTTCATCGTGTTCTGCCCGCCGCACTATCCGCTGCTGACGCGCATGTTCGACGAGCTTGGCGTGGCTTCGCAGCCGACGACGATGAGCTTTTCCGTGCAGAATGCGCGCAACGGACTCGAATACAACACCAACAACCTGCGCGGTGTGTTCTGCCAGGGCCGCAATCTGTTCAGCGCGGAATTCTGGCGCATGCTCGCCGGCGTCGTGCGCTTCTATCGCGCCACACCTGCTCTCCTCGCCGACGATGCGGCAGACATCACGCTCGGCGAATATCTGCGCCGCGAAAACTACTCGGCGCGCTTTCGCGACGAGCATCTCGTGCCGATGGCCGCGGCGCTGTGGTCGTCATCAAGCGAACAGATACTCGAATTTCCGCTGCGCCATCTGCTGCAGTTCATGGCCACGCACGACATGCTGCAGCTCAGCGGAAGGCCGCAATGGCGCGTGGTCAAGGGCGGATCGCAAAGCTATGTACGCGCGCTGCAGAAAAACCGGCGCATCGAAACGCGCCTCGCCTGCGCGGTGCAACGCATGCGACGCGAAAGGGGCGCGGTAAGCGTCGAGACTGTGCAAGGCAGCGAACGCTTCGATCATGTCGTACTCGCCTGTCATGGCGATCAGGCCCTGCGCCTGCTCGCCGATGCCGACGATGCCGAACGCGAGATCCTCGGCGCCATGCGCTACCAGGACAACGAAGTCGTGCTGCACACCGACGCGCGCCTGCTGCCATCGCGACGTAAAGCCTGGGCGGCATGGAACGCTTATATTCCCGCGCAACACGAGGCGCGCTGCACGGCGAGTTATTGCATGAATATCCTGCAGACGCTCGACTGCGCGCAGCCGATCGTCGTGACCTTGAATCGCAATGAGGACGTCGATCCGGCAAAAATTCTCTGGCGCGGCACCTACGCGCATCCGCTGCAAACGCTCGCATCGAGTGCAGCGCAGAAGCGCAAGCGCGAGATTCAGGGCCGGCGCAATACCTGGTTCGCCGGCGCGTACTGGGGTTTCGGCTTCCACGAAGACGGCATGCGCAGCGGCGTCGAAGTCGCCAACGCGCTCGGAATCGACTGGCCATGAGCGCGCGCCTGCCGTTCGAAACCGACTCGCACGCACTCGCTCGCACGCGCGCAGACTCGCACGCATCCGCGGACGTGAGTGCGCGCGTGGAGGCAACGCAAACCTCAACTTTCGCAAGCGCCATTTACGAAGGCTGGGTGCGCCATCGCCGCCATGCGCCGCACGCGCATGCGTTCACGTATCGACTGTGCATGCTCTATCTCGATCTGGGCGAACTCGATCGCCTGTTCGCGCAGCGCTGGCTGTGGTCGCTCGGTCGGCGCAATCTCGCCGAGTTCCGGCGCAGCGACTATTTCGGCGACGCGGCGATGCCGCTCGATGCCGCGGTGCGCGACGCGGTCGCGGCGCAAACCGGCCGGCGCCCGCGCGGCCCGATCCGCCTGCTCACGCATCTGCGCTATTTCGGGCACAGCTTCAATCCAGTGAGCTTCTACTACTGCTATGCCGAGGACGGCACGACGCTCGAGGCGATCCTCGCCGAAATCACCAACACGCCGTGGAAGGAGCGCCACGCCTACGTGTTGCGCGTGGCGGAAGCGGATCGCCACGGCGCGGCGCTCGACTGGCAATTCGACAAGGCATTTCACGTCTCGCCGTTCCTGCCGATGCGCTGCCGCTACGACTGGCGTTTCACCGTGCCGGGAGAGGAACTGCGCGCGCATATGGACGTGTACGCGGGCACCGATGCTGCGCACGATACTGTCGCGCGCGAATTCGACGCAACCCTGGTGCTGCAGCGGCGCGAGTTCAACAGCGCCAATCTCGCGCGTGCGCTGTGGCGCTACCCGCTGATGACCCTTCAGGTCGTCGGCGCCATCCATTGGCAGGCGCTGCGCGTCTGGCTACGCGGCAACCCCGTCTACGACCATCCCAATCTCGCAAAGTCCCCTTCACGAGGCGCCGATGAGCACTGATTCCACCGCGACCCTGCCTCGCCCGACCGTAACGCCCACCACATCGACACTGGATGCCTTGCTGCGCCGGCGCCTGCTCGCCTCGATGCGCACGCTGCGCGAGAGCGAGTTGACGCTCGACGATGGCATCGGCGCGGAAACGCTCGGCACGCCCGCCACAGACGCAGCGCAGACCCTGCGCGGCCGCGTCACCGTGCACGATCCCGCGTTCTACCGCGCGCTCGCGTTCAACGGCAGCGTCGGCGCGGGCGAGGCCTATATGGACGGGCTGTGGGACTGCGATGATCTCGTCTCCGTCATGCGCATGCTCGTACGCAACCGCGACCGGCTTGACGCGATGGAGACCGGCTCCGCACGCCTCGGCGGCCTCGCGATGAAAGCGCTGCACGCGCTCGCGCGCAATACGCGCGGCGGCAGCCGGCGCAATATCGCCGCGCACTACAATCTCGGAAATGAGCTATTCAAGCTGTTCCTCGACAGCAATTTGATGTATTCGTCGGCGCTGTACGCATCCGACGAAGATACGCTCGACATTGCCGCGACGCGCAAACTCGACCACGTCTGCCGCAAGCTGAAACTCGGACCGAACGATCATGTGATCGAGATCGGCACCGGCTGGGGCGGCTTCGCGCTGCACGCGGCGCGTCACTACGGCTGCCGCGTGACGACGACGACGATCTCCAATGAGCAGCGCGACCTCGCACGCGAGCGCGTCGCCGCCGCAGGCCTCGGCGGCCATATCGAGGTGCTGCTCGAGGACTATCGCGATCTTCGCGGCAAGTACGATCGCCTCGTGTCGATCGAAATGATCGAGGCGATCGGCCATCAATACCTCGACACGTATTTTCGCAAGGTGGCGTGCCTGTTGCACGACGACGGCGCCGCACTGATTCAGGCGATCACGATCGAGGAGCATCGCTACGCGCAGGCGCTGCACGCGGTCGATTACATCAAGCGCTACATCTTCCCGGGCAGTTTCATTCCCTCGGTCAGCGCGATGCTCGGTGCTGCTGCACGCACGGGCGATCTGCAGCTGCGCCATCTCGAAGATATCGGCCCAAGTTATGCGCTGACCCTCAAGGCCTGGCGCGAGCGTTTCCTCTCGCGCCGTGCCGACGTGCTCACGTTCGGCTATCCCGAACGCTTCGTGCGCATGTTCGAGTTCTATTTCGCCTACTGCGAAGGCGGCTTCCGCGAGCGCTCGGTCGGCTGCGCGCAAATGCTGTTCACGCGCCCGCGCGCAACGCTCGCGCCGGTTTCGTCGGTGCCAGCCCGATGAAGCTCTGGCCGCTCGTCGCGGTGGCGCTCGTGACCGCCGCCATCATGGTCGCCGGATGGACGTGGCAGCGACGCACGCGCAACGCGGGCGTCGTCGATGTGCTGTGGGCCTTGTCGATGGCGGGCAGCGCGCTGTTCTATGGCGTGGTCGCGCAGGGCTCGGGCACTGCGCGCGCTCTCGTGGCGGTGCTCGGCGGCATTTGGGGCCTGCGTCTCGCGCTGCATCTCGCGCACCGCGTGCTGCACGAGCCGGAAGACGGACGCTATCGCTACCTGCGCGAGTACTGGCGCGACGACCAGCGCAAGTTCTTCGCTTTCTTCATGGCGCAAGCGCTGTTCACGGCGATTTTCTCGCTGCCATTTCTCGTCGCGGCAAGCAATCCGCTCGATGCCTGGTCCGGACAAATTTTCGCGGCATTACTGATCTGGTCGATCAGCCTCGGCGGCGAAGCGATCGCCGACCGGCAACTCGCGGCATGGCGCGCGAATCCGGCACATCGCGGCATGACCTGCCGCTCCGGGTTGTGGCGTTACTCGCGTCATCCGAACTATTTCTTCGAATGTCTGCACTGGTTCGCTTACGTCTTGCTCGCGCTCGGCTCGCCGTGGTCGTGGCTCAGCCTGCTCGGGCCGGCGCTGATGCTGATCTCGCTGTACTGGATCACCGGCATCCCCTACGTCGAAGCGCAGGCGCTGCGTTCGCGCGGCGACGACTACCGCGAGTACCAACGCACCACGAGCGTGCTGATCCCGTGGCGGCCGCGCCACTGACTTTGGACCATCATCATGTCCAGCGAAACCCTGACTTCCACCATCGAACAGCATTGGCGCGAGCACGCGAACATTACGCCGCGCTTCTCCGCGATCGACCTCGCCGAACGTGGCTGGCTGCCCGACGCCTTGCTGCGCGCCGGCATACGCCGCCTGTGCGCGCAGCGCCTGCGCGAGGAGTGCGCCGACGATATCGCAGCGGCCGACGCGCGCTCACGCGCCTTGCTGCAAACGCTGCGGCAGAGTCCGCTCGCGATCGAAACCGCGGCGGCGAACGCGCAGCACTATGAATTGCCACCACGCTTCTTCGAGTTGTGCCTTGGTCGCCGGCTCAAGTACAGCGCTTGCTACTGGGACGACACCACGCCCGATCTCGACGCCGCTGAAGAGCGCATGCTCGTGCTGTACGGCGAGCGCGCGCAGCTTGCGGACGGTCAGCACATCCTCGAACTCGGCTGCGGCTGGGGATCGCTGAGCCTGTGGATGGCCGAGCGCTATCCGCAGGCGCGCATCACCGCGGTATCGAACTCGGCGCTGCAGCGCGCGCACATCGAAGCGCAGTGCGCACAACGCGGCATCGTCAATCTGCGCGTGATAACGAGCGATGTGAATCGCCTCGAACTCGAATCCGCGCAGTTCGATCGCGTGGTTTCGATCGAGATGTTCGAGCACATGCGCAACTACGAAACGCTGCTCGCGCGCATCGCGTCATGGCTGCGGCCGCAGGGCAAACTGTTCGTGCACATTTTCTGTCACCGCACCTTGGCCTATCCGTTCGAGACGGAAGGTGGCGATAACTGGATGGGCCGCTATTTCTTCACCGGCGGCCTGATGCCGGCGGCGGATACGCTGTTGCACTTCCAGCGCGATCTGATGATCGAGGAACAATGGCACCTGTCAGGCATGCACTATGAAAAGACCGCCAACGCCTGGCTCGCCAATCAGGACCTGCACACTGAGGAAGTGTTGCGCATCCTCGAATCGACTTACGGTGCAGTCCAAGCGCGACGCTGGCGCCAACGCTGGCGCATGTTCTGGATGGCCTGTGCGGAATTGTTCGGCTATCGCGGCGGCAGCGAGTGGATCGTCTGTCACTACCGGTTTGCCAAACCGGAACGGTCGCGTGGGGCCGGCGCTAGCGCCGTTTGATCCACAGCGAGGGCCACAATACGCGCTCGCCCACTGCTGTGGTAACCATCTCAAACTTGCGCTCTCGCGTAAATCCCAGCCGCGCAATCAGCCGCTGCATCGCGAGCGAAGACTGCGCACACCAGCAATACACTGGAGTGTCAGCGGGCGAATGATCCAGCACGGCGCATACCAGTGCGCTGGCGACCCCGCAATGGCGGAAACGCGGATCCACGACCACATAATCGAGCACGACCACGTCAATATCGCCGTTGTGGAAAAACGATGCAAACGCGGCACCGATCGTGCTGTTGCCATGACGCGCGGCAAGAAACACGCTGGCTTGAGGTAGCGATTGAAGGGCCAGCGCCGGCTCAGCAGCGCCTTCGCGAACAGCGAAGCGAGCCCGCGCTGTTCTACCGCAAAACCCATCCTCTGGTTGAAATGTCCGCGGCTACTCCCCGCAGCGATTTCGCTGACGAGAAACAGGATATCCCACGCTCCAGCGTCACAAACGTGCAACGGAGAATCGGTGAGATCGAACGCGCCGGACGATATCGATCGCATGACTTCACGGCTCCGCGAAGCAATTTGAACGCTACCCCGGGGCCAACAATACCCTAGTCCCTAGCCGTTGTTCGGGTCTGAATGTAAACGCGGACGGTCGGTCGGAAAATGCCGCCGAACGGCCAGCCCTTCGACCCTTAGCGTCCCACTGGTATATCCCCGAGCCGGACGCTACCCTGCCCGCATGACGCAACCCGTACACCGCGACCTCGCGCTCGAACCTGACGACAGCGAGCGCCTTGCCAACCTCTCCGGCCCCTTCGACGAGCATCTGCGCCAGATCGAACTGCGCATCGGCGTGGAAATCGCCAATCGCGGCAATCTGTTTCGCATCAGCGGCGCGGCGCCGCAGGTGAAGCTGGCCGAACGCGTGCTGCGCGATCTGTACGATGCAACCGAAAAGGAAACCCTGAACGGTGCGCAGATCAACCTGCGCCTGTCCGAATCGGGCATCGACGCGCTCGAAGAAAAATCGGGTGAGGCCGGCTCTGGACAAGCACAGGAGGTTACGGTCAAGGTCAAACGCGGCACCGTGCGCGGGCGCGGCGCCAACCAGCAGCGCTATCTGCACGCGATCGCGCGCCACGACATCAATTTCGGCATCGGCCCCGCCGGCACCGGCAAGACCTATCTGGCCGTCGCGATGGCGGTCGATGCGCTCAACGATTCGCGTGTGCAGCGCGTGATCCTCGTGCGACCCGCGGTCGAGGCCGGCGAGAAGCTCGGCTTTCTGCCGGGCGATCTGACGCAGAAGGTCGATCCGTACCTGCGTCCACTCTACGACGCGCTGTTCGAGATGCTCGGCATCGATCGCGTGACCAAGCTGATCGAACGCAATGTGATCGAGATCGCGCCGCTGGCGTACATGCGCGGCCGCACGCTCAACGACTCGTTCGTGATACTCGACGAGGCGCAGAACACCACGGTCGAGCAGATGAAGATGTTCCTGACGCGTATCGGCTTCGGTTCGGGCGCGGTCGTCACCGGCGACATGACGCAGACCGATCTGCCGCGCCACGTGAAGTCGGGCCTGCGCGATGCGATCGATGTGTTGCGCGACGTCGACGGCATCAGCTTCACCTTCTTCACAGCCAAGGATGTGGTGCGCCATCCGCTCGTGCAGCGCATCGTGCGCGCGTACGAGGCGGCGGCGGAACCGATCGCCGCTTCGCCGCCGCCGCGCTCGACCTGACATGGCAGCGCGCAACGAAATCGTGGTGAGCTATGCGCTGGCACGCAACGACCTGCCCGCCGCGCGCAGCTTTCGGCGCTGGGTCGAGGCCGCGCTCGCCGGCGCGAAGCGGCGTACGCCCGCAGCGCTGTCGATCCGCCTCGTCGATGCCACCGAGGCCCGCGAGCTCAACCATCGCTACCGGCACAAGGACTACGCGACCAATGTGCTATCGTTTCCCGCGGACCTGCCGCCGGGGATAAAGCTGCCGCTGCTCGGCGATCTCGTCATCTGCGCCCCCATCGTAGCGGGTGAGGCCGCCGACCAAGGCAAATCCCCTCGCGACCACTACGCGCATTTGACCATCCATGGCGTGCTGCATCTGCTCGGCTACGACCACGAAACGCGCGCCGAAGCTGGTCGCATGGAGGCGCTGGAGCGGGGCATCCTCGCCGGGCTGGGCATCGCCGATCCGTATTGATGCTCGCGTTTCCGCCCCAACCAGGCCTACCTTTCGCCTCAATCATTCCACTTAAAATATTGATAAATATAGTTTTATTTTTTCGTCATCGAAAATCAGGTAAACTACTCTGCCGCCCTTCCGGGCTTTGTCCCCAGTGAAATGAACGAGGACTCTCCCAGTCCGCAGCCAGCCAGAACCTGGCTGGATCGCATCAGTCAGCTCGTCTCCGGCGAACCCCGCAACATCGACGAACTGCTCGAGGAATTGCGCAGCGCCAAGGCCAATGGCCTCCTGTCCGGCGATACCCTGTCGATGGTCGAAGGCGCCATCGAAGTCTCCGACCTGCACGTCGCCGACGCGATGATTCCGCGCGCGCAGATGGTGTCCCTGCCGGTCGACGCGCCCTTCGATGAAATCCTGCACCGCGTGGTCGAGTCCGGCCACTCGCGCTTTCCCGTGCACGGCGAGAACGGGGACGAAATCCTCGGCATCCTGCTGGCGAAGGACTTGCTCAAGTGCTTCGCCGGCGGCGCGCCGAAGGACATCCGCTCGGTGCTGCGCTCGGCCGCGATGGTGCCCGAGTCCAAGCGCCTCGATATCCTGCTCAAGGAATTCCGTCTTTCGCGCAACCATATGGCGATCGTGATGGACGAATACGGCGGCGTTGCCGGCCTGATCACGATCGAAGACGTGCTCGAAGAAATCGTCGGCGAGATCGACGACGAGCACGATGAGGAAGATCCGGCGCGGCGCAAGCTGATCCAGGCGCAGCCCGACGGCCGCTTCGTCGTCAATGCGCTGACGCCGATCGGCGATTTCAACGAACGCCTCGGCAGCCGTTTCTCCGACGACGAATTCGACACGATCGGCGGCATGGTCACGAGCGAGTTCGGCCATCTACCCGAGCCCGGCGAAGAAGTCGAGTTCGGCGGTTTCCACTTCCACGTCACCCGCGCCGACGATCGTCGCGTGCTGCAGTTTGCGGTGCGCGTCGGCGATGCCTGAGTTCGTCACGCGCTTCGCCGCACGCGGCCTTGCGCTCACCTTTTTCGCGCTCGCTTCCTGCGCACTGCTCGCACAGGAAGCGCCGATAGCGGCAACTGCGGACGGCGCGGATCTCGACGTCGCGATCTACACCTTCGGCCCCGGCGAGGAAGTGTGGGAGCGCTTTGGCCACAACGCCATCGAAATCCGCGACCGCACGAGCGGCGCGGCGCGCTTGTACAACTACGGCATCTTCGACTTCGCGCAGGAGAATTTTTTTCTCAACTTCGCCAAGGGGCTGATGACCTACCGCATCGCCGCCGGCGATCCGGCCGACGAACTGCCGGTCTACATCGCCGAAGGGCGCTGGATCGTAAAACAGGAACTCAATCTCACGCCTGCGCAGCGCGCGCGACTCGCCGACTTCCTCGCAACCAACGCGCTGCCGCAAAACGCGCAGTATCGCTACGACTACTTCCGCGCCAACTGCTCCACGCGCGTGCGCGATGCGCTCGATATGGCAGTCGACGGCGCGATCAAGGCGCAAACCATCGCACCCTCGCGCGGCTACACCTATCGCATGGACGCCGACCGCCTGATGCGCGCCGATGCCGCGATCATGCTCGCGATCGACGCCGGACTCGGGCCTTACGCCGACCAGCGCCTGTCATACTGGGACGAGAGCTTCGTGCCAATGGAATTCATGCGACATCTGCGCGAGATCAAGGTGCGCGACGCATCCGGCAACGCCGTTCCGCTCGTCGCGCAAGAAGCGCAACTCGCCAGGGCACGCGTCGCCGAGCCACCGGATCTGCCGCCGCGCTGGATTTGGCAGGCGGCACTTGCCGGCATTGCGGTCGGCCTCGCGCTGATCGCACTCATGCGCCTGCGCGCGCGCGCCGATTTTGTCGGAGTCTGCTCACGCATCGCGTTCGCCACAACAACGCTGTCGATCACGTTCGTGCTCGGAATCGGAGGTTTCGTGCTTGCCGGACTGTGGCTGTTCACCGACCACGTTTCCGCCTGGCGCAACGAAAACCTGCTGTTGTTCAGCCCGCTATCCCTGTTGCTGCTGCCGATGTGGTTCGGCGCTTACCGCGCGCGCTGGCAGCCTTCCGCATTTGCGCGATACGTCGCCCTCGCGATCGCCGCCCTTGCCGCCTTCGCCTGGTTCGCGAAGATCCTGCCGCCGTTCCGCCAGGACAACTATTTCTGGATCGCACTGTTGTTGCCGCTGCATCTGGCGTTTGCGATGATTTCGCTGCAGGCGCACTCGCTAACCGAATCACGCTTGGGCTGAGAACAACGGCCACGGTAGGCAACAATTCAATTCAAGGAACGACGATGTTCTCGAAACAACATGGCCTGACTGGCGCCACAAAGATAATTCGGCCGATATTCCTGACTCTGCTGGCCGTCTTCTTGTTTGTCGACGCACCGGCATTTGCGCAAACACCCACGGCGCTGCCGCAAAACCTGCAGTTGTATACCAACGGTTTCGTTTTTGTCTCGTTGCGCCAAGCCAATGGCGGCGTGATCTTTGGAGGTCACTTTTCGCAGGTAAACGGCGTCGCACGGCAGAACATCGCACGGCTCAAGCCTGATGGCACACTCGACAGCACGTGGTTCGCCGAAGGCAGCTACTTCAATGTTCGCTCGCTCGCAGCCGACGCGAACGGCAACGTTTACATGGGTACTTCCGGAACGCTCAGGAAGCTTTCCGTTGATGGCAAACTGGATCCGAATTGGCTGCCGAACATCACTCCCAATCGCGTCTATGCCTTAACAATCGATAGCAAAGGCAATCTATTCGCCGGCGGCAGCTTTGCCGTCTTCGACTCGAACGGAAAGGCAATAAACAAGCTTGCCAAATTCCTGCCATCTGGTGCGCTCGATTCGACATGGAGGCCGAATCCTGGCACGGTCTACGCGCTGGCCCTTGACGCGGAAGACAATCTCTATGTTGGCGGAAATTTCACCACGATCAATGGACAGTCGCGCAGCCGTCTCGCCAAGATTTCGACCACCGGTAGCGGTACGGTTGATCCAAACTGGAATCCAGGTCCTGGCCTGACATCTGGCGCCGCGCAAATAAAAGCGCTCTCTATCGACAGTGCCGGCGGCAATCTCTACGTGGGTGGAGCATTCGATACTATTGGCGGGCAAAAACGCAGCAATATCGCCAAACTCTCAACCGCAGGTAGTGGCGCGGCCGATCCCATATGGGCGCCGGACGCCAACGGCAGTGTGCAAGCGCTTGCATATGACCACTACGGCAGTCTGTACGTTGGTGGCAGCTTCAGCAGCATTGCTGGCCAGACACACGTCGATATCGCAAGACTGTCTGCTAGTGGCGCGGGCGACGCCGACCCCATTTGGAACCCGTCGACGGACAATATCGCGAGCAATAACGTAAGCACTATCACGGTCATGCCGGATAGGATATTTGCGGGCGGATTCTTCTCTACGGTCGCTGGCCAGCCGCGGCACTCGTTTGCTGCGATCGGTGTCGATGGCACGCCGGGCGTCGCCAGCGACACCACGCAACCTGCCGTGGTGAATGCGATCGCCGTGCAGGCCAACGGAGGCCTGATCATCGGAGGTTATTTTTCCGGCGCCGGCAGTTTCATCCGCAGCAATGTGCTGCGTCTGCAGGCCAACGGCGCGGTCGATCCAAATTGGGACGCACCTACAGACACCAAAGATGACCTCGCCTCGGTGGGCGTCGAAACCGTCGCAATCGACGACAAGACTGGAGCGATCTATATCGGCGGTCAATTTGCTCATGTCGGAGGCCAGCCGCGCATGGGCATTGCAAAAATTTCCAGCAACGGTTCAGTCGATTTGAATTGGGGCACGTCGATTTCAGTCGGCGGCGACTTCGGCTACGACTGGATCTATGGAGTCGAAGCCATCGCACTATCCGCGAACGGCGACGTCTATCTAGGCGGCGATTTCAATCTCATCGGCGGGCAGACACGACTGGGGCTCGCCAAAATATCAGGTGGCGGCGTATTGGATGCGAATTGGAATCCCACCGCAGTATTCAACAGTAGCTACTACGGCGACTACGGCATTCGCGCACTCGCGGTCGACAGCGACGGGGCGGTTTTCGTCGGTGGCTACTTCACCAAGATCGGAGGTCAGTCCGTTTCGGGACTCGCCAAACTCTCAGGCACGAGTAACGGCAGCGTCGACTCGTCCTGGACGAATTCGTCCGGAATCTACGCAGCTGCCCTGAAACTGGACCAGAAAGGCAACCTTTACGCGGCCGGCGGCTCAGGGATTTCCAAGCTGTCGACGAAAGACGGCTCGACAGATGCGAACTGGCGGCATGCGGTATCCGGCGGTCAGTCGTTCACGAGTACACGAGGCGACTCCGGCCCGCAAATTTATGCGCTCGCACTCGACACCAGCGACAATCTTTATGTCGGTGGCGTCTTTACCCAAGCCGGAAATGCAGATTCCTACTTCAACGTCCTCGACCCTCGGTCGCGCCCCTTTCTTGCAAAGTTCTCGACCCTCAGCGGTGATCCGGTCAATGTGGGCTGGAATCCAGTTCCAAACGATGTGGTCTACGCGCTTGCAAGCGACAGCAAGAACACGCTATACGTCGGCGGCGCATTTTCGCAAGTCGGCGCGCAGCCGCGTTCGGCTTTCGCCACCATTTCGATCGCCAACGCAACTAATCCGACCATCCCTGATCATCTGAATCAGTTCGGCTGGACCGGCGCGTGGTACGACCCAACGACCAGCGGTCAGGGCATCCTGATGCAAATAATTCCGCAACAGGACGGTACAGGCACCTTGTTCGGTGGCTGGTTCACCTACGATTCGCTGTACAGCGATCGCGGCACCGGCCTGCGCTGGTACACCTTGCAGGGCCCAGTTGACACGACCAGCAAAACTGCGAGCGTCCCGGTTTATGCGACTGAATTCTACTCTCCCCTAGGAAAGATCATTCCCGTCCCGGTCGGCGATGCTTTGATCAGCTTTACTGACTGCACGCACGGCAGGTTGGTCTATTCTGTCTTCGAGCCAAGCGCATCGTCGAATGGACAACGCAATTTCGTCGGAGGCGGCAGCATCGCTCTGACGCGCCTCGGCACCAATCCTGCTTGTACGGCGAGCGGCGATTCAGCTTACTCAGCTGATTTTCTACTCTCTGGCGCGTGGTACGACCCGAGCATAGCCAACTCGGGGCTGGTGTTCGATATTGATCCGGGTTTGAATATTTTCTTTGCCGCCTGGTATCGGAACATCAACACCTCAAATCTGAACGCTATTGCTTCGCAACGCTGGTACACCATACAAGCGCCATACAGCTCAGGGGTTATTTCACTGAACGATATGCCGATTTATCTCACGAGCGGCGGCGTGTTTGACACACCGTCCAATGTCGTGACGACCCGAGTCGGCACTGCCAAGATAGTCTTTAGCAACTGTGCCAGCGCGACATTGACATACAGTTTTACCGGGGGCCCCGAAGCCGGGACTAGCGGCACGCTCAATCTCAGTCGCGGTGCGGCAAAACCGGCAAACTGCAACCCCTGACAATCGACCAGACAATACGCCCGTAGCGATTGCACACACCGCAATCGCTCGGCATCATGCCGGAAGCAGCGCAGCAGGTGGCCGTCATGGACACGCAGGTTCATCCCGCCGACATCTCGATGCACGACAACGAGCCGATGCTCGTGAATTGCGTCGCCTACGGCCGCGACGGGCGCAAGTCGCGCGACGTAACGCTCGACGATATCAGCGAGGTGCTGAAGGATCCGGAACAGTTCATCTGGGTCGGCCTGCACGAACCCGACGAGGCGCTGCTGAGCAAGCTGCAGGAGGAATTCGGCCTGCACGATCTCGCGATCGAGGACGCGCACAACGCGCATCAGCGCCCGAAGATCGAGATCTACGACGATACGCTGTTCATCGTGCTGCACACGGCGCAGGTGCTCGGCGGCAAGATCGCATTCGGCGAGACGCATATCTTCCTCGGACCGCGCTTCCTGCTCACCGTGCGGCACGGCGCCTCTCTGTCGTATGTCGCGGCACGCAAGAGTTGCGAACAGACCTGCGAGCTCATGGCGCTCGGGCCAAGCTATGCGCTGTACTCCGTGCTCGACTTCATCGTCGACAACTTCCTGCCGATCGTCGGCACTTTCAAGCAGGAGCTGCACGAACTCGAAAAGGACATCTTCGAGGACACGTTCAAGCGCGAGGTGATCGAGCGCCTGTATCTGCTCAAGCGCGAACTCGTCACGCTGCGACTTGCGGTATCGCCGATGCAGGACATCCTGAATCAGCTGTCGCGCTTCCACAGCCGCCTGATCAACGAAGAAGTCAAACCTTATCTGCGCGACGTCTACGACCACACCGTGCGCATCAGCGATGCGACCAATGCGATGGGCGAGCTGCTGTCGTCGGCGATGAGCGTCAACCTCGCAATGGTGTCGGTGGCACAGAACGAAGTGGTCAAGCGTCTCGCCGGCTGGGCCGGTCTGCTCGCCGCGCCAACCCTGATCGCGAGCTGGTACGGCATGAATTTCAAGAACATGCCCGAGCTGGGGCAGGAATACGGCTACTTCGTCCTGATCGGCGTTACGATAACCATCTGCGTGGGCCTGTATGCGGTGCTGCGCCGGGCGAAGTGGCTGTAGCGCGACGCGCTAACGCTGCGACAGCGGTCGGCGCTGCCGTTGTGCGGTTGCGTCTTGATCTATTCCGCGCCTCGCCCGAGGCTAAACTCAGCTTCCCTCACGTGAGCGAGACTTATGCGCCGCCTTCTGCTGTTGCTGCCGTTCATCGGCCTGCTGTGGTTGCCGTTCTATAACTACCGCGAACCCTACCTCTGGGGCTTTCCGTTCTTCTACTGGTACATGTTCGCGTGGATACCCGTGGCTTCGTTGTGCACATGGATCGTCTACAAGGGGGAGCGCGCGTGAACGGCGAAATTCATTGGACCGCCTGGATCGTTTTCGCGTTCTTCTTCGCGCTGGTGACCGTGCTCGGGTTCGTGGCCTCGCGCTGGAAGGCAGGGGATCTGACGCAATTGCACGAATGGGGGCTCGGTGGGCGCCGCTTCGGCAGCTGGATCACCTGGTTCCTGCTCGGCGGCGATCTCTACACGGCGTACACCGTGGTGGCAGTACCGGCGCTCGTGTACACGATCGGCGCGTACGGCTTTTTCGCGCTGCCGTACACGATCATCCTGTATCCGCTGATGTACGCGATCATGCCGCGGCTGTGGAACGTGTGCCGCAGAAACAATTACGTGACGACCGCGGACTTCGTCATGGGCCGCCACGGCGACCCGTGGCTCGCGCTCGCGGTCGCCTCGACCGGCGTACTCGCGACGATGCCGTACATCGCGTTGCAGCTCGTCGGCATGCAGGTCGTGTTCGAAGGCATGGGCTTCGGAAGCCTGAAACAAGGCGCAGAGCTCGCGCTGGTCGTCTCGTTCGTGATCCTCGCGCTGTACACCTACAGCAGCGGCTTGCGCGCGCCGGCGATCATCGCCTTCGTCAAGGACACGATGATCTATATCTTCGTACTCGCCGCAATCATCATCATTCCGGCAAAGCTCGGCGGCTATGCCGCGATCTTCCAGGTCGCCGACGAGTTCTTCAAGGCGAAACCCGCGGGTTCGCCGCCGAGCGGCATCATCCTGCAACCGTCCCAAGTGGTGGCATTTTCGACGCTGGCGCTCGGTTCGGCGTTCGCGTTGTTCCTGTATCCACACTCTGCGACCGGCGCGCTCGCCGCGGCGAGCCCGAACGTGCTTCGGCGCAACGCCGTATTCCTGCCCGCCTACTCGGTGGCGCTTGGTTTGATCGCGATACTCGGCTACATGGCGATCGCGGCGAAAGTGACGGCGCAAGGCACGGCGGTGGTGCCCGCGCTGATCATGCAGAGCTTTCCGGAATGGTTCGCGGGCTTCTGTTGCGCGGCGATCGCGCTGGGCGCGCTCGTGCCCGCGGCAATCATGTCGATCGGCGCGGCCAATCTCGTCACGCGCAATATCTGGCGGCCGTTCGTCAACCGCAACATGACGCCCGTGCAGGAATCCACCATCGCCAAGATCACCTCGCTTGTGGTCAAGTTCGGCGCGCTGGTGTTCGTCGTGTTCCTGCCGCTCGACTTCGCGATCAACCTGCAGCTGCTCGGCGGCATCTGGATCCTGCAGATCTTTCCCGCCGTCGTGATCGGTCTGTACACGCGCTGGTTCCACCCGCGCGCGCTGCTCGCCGGCTGGACCGTCGGCATGTTGCTCGGTAGCTGGTTGTCCTGGTCGCATGGCCCCAAGCCCGTGCCGGTGTACGATCTGTTCGGGCTCGGCAAGATTTATATCGGCCTGATTGCGCTCGGCGCCAATATCATCGTCGCGACGGCGATCACGTTCGTATTGGGCCAGGCCGCGCATGCGGACGAAACGCGGGACAGCGACTACGAGGATGCGCCGGGTATGGTGGAAGGTGCGCTCGGCGGCTAGCGCGCCCGTCGTATTAAATGCTCCGCCGGCAATGGGGCGCCGTATAGTTCGGTGCCGGCGATCGATGCGCTATCGTAGCCGCAAGCCATCAACAAACGACCCGAAAGCAACAGAGTGGCCGTGTGATAGAGACGCCCGGTTGAAAGCGCTGCAGCCGTGTCCCATGCGTTCGTGGCCGGATCGTAAATCTCTGTGCTGCTGCTGTCGTCGACACCGCCCGCGACGAGCACCTTGCCCGAGGGTATAAGTGTTGCCGTGTGATGGTAACGCGCTGTCGCCAACGCACCTGCGGCGCTCCACGTGTTTGCCGCGGGATCGTATAGCTCGGCAAGGGAGAGGACGCCGCTAAAAGCGAATCCGCCCGCCACCAGCACCTTGCCCGAGGGCAGTAGTGTCGCAGTATGAATTCCACGCGCTTTCGCAAGCGCGCCCGCGGGGCTCAATGTATTCGTCGTTGGATCGTAAAGCTCAGCGCTGTCGAGCTCGACGTTACCATTGAATCCGCCTGCCACGAGCACTTTGCCCGAAGGCAGCAGTGTCGCAGTATGACTAGAGCGCGCATGCGCGAGCAAAGCTACTTCGCTCCACATATTCGTAGCCGGATCGTACAACTCTATGCTCGCAAGATCGGAACCGTTGAAAGCTCCACCCACTACCAGCACCTTGCCTGACGGCAATAGCGTTGCGGTGTGATAGTAACGCCCAATCGCGAGCGTGCCCGACGAGCTCGTTGCGATCGCAAGTGCGCCCGCCTCGCTCCATGTGTTTGTAGCCGGATCGTAGAGCTCGGCGCTGTTGCCGTTGAATCCGCCTGCCACCAGCACCTTGCCCGAGGGCAATAGCGTCGCGGTGTGGAAGGCACGTGCATTCGCGAGCGAGCCCGCCGCACTCCATGTATTCGTCGCCGGATCGTATAGTTCGGCGCTCACGAGACGAACGTTGTTGCCGATACCGCTAACCGCCAACACCTTGCCCGAGAGAAGCCGCGTCGCGGTGTGCCAGTAACGCCCAGTCGCAAGTGCCCCAGCGGCGGGATCGTACAGCTCGGCGCTAGCAAGATTGCTGCCGTTGTATCCGCCCGCCACGAGTACTTTGCCCGAGGGTAGCAGCGTCGCAGCGTGATAGTAACGCTCCGTAGCGAGCACGCCTGATCCGCTCCACGTGTCTGTGGCGGGATCGTACAATTCAGCACTCGAAAGGGTGTTCGTGTTGGCTCCGCCGACTACCAACACTTTGCCCGAGGATAGTAGCGTCGCCGTATGCAGGTCGCGGCCGGTTGCGAGAGAAGCCGCAGCCTTCCATGTGTTCGTCGCTGGTTCGTACAGTTCGGCAGTCGCAAGATAGCCGTTGCCGATTCCGCCCACAACCAACACGCTGCCTGAGGGCAGCAGAGTAGCTGTGTGATAGATACGATCGGCCGCGAGTGCACCTGCCGCACTCCACGTGTTCGTCACCGGATCGTACAGCTCGGCCAAGGTGGAGCCGTCGCTCGCGCCACCCGCTATGAGCACCTTGCCTGAGGCCAGCAGCGTCGCGGTGTGCAAGTAACGTGCAATAGCTAGCTGATGCGCCCCGCTCCACGTGTTCGTCGTCGGATCGTACAGCTCAGCGCTGTTGCCACCAGCGTATCCACCCGCGACAAGCACCTTGCCTGAGGCCAGCAGTGTCGCGGTGTGCCATAAACGCGGGTTCACGAGCGTGCCGGCTGCGCTCCAGGAATTCGTAGCCGGGTCGTACAGCTCGGCGTTGGCGAGATACGCGCCCGATTCGCTGGATCCGCCTACGACCAATACTTTGCCCGAAGGCAGCAGTGTCGCAGTGTGATCGTAGCGCCAAGTTGCGAGCGTGCCGCCCACGCTCCACTTGTTCGTGGCCGGATCATACAACTCGGCGTCGCGGGCTCCGCCTGCCACCAGCACCTTGCCGGACGGCAGTAGCGTCGCAGTGTTCCGGCTACGCGCGATCGCAAGTGGGCCGGCACCGGAAAATCCGGCTGCTAGCGCAACCGGCTCAAAAAAACTGGCCGCAAGCAATGCCGCGAACAGCAACATCCAGGTCATCCGTGCGGAGCCATTCATACCCACATTCTCCTGTCTGTCAAAGCGGAGCGATCACATGCTGGATCAGTATTTGATAACCGAGCGAATCACCTTGCCTTCGTGCATCAGGTCGAAGGCGTGGTTGATCTGCTCGAGCGGCAGCGTCGCGCTGACGAATTCGTCGACCTTGAGTTCGCCCGCGAGATAGCGCTCGACATAGCCGGGCAGTTGCGAGCGGCCCTTGACGCCGCCGAACGCTGTACCACGCCAGACGCGACCCGTCACGAGCTGGAACGGCCGCGTCGCAATCTCCTGGCCTGCACCGGCGACACCGATGATGACCGATTCACCCCAGCCCTTGTGGCAGCACTCGAGCGCCGAGCGCATCGTGTTGACGTTGCCGATGCACTCGAACGAGAAATCCACGCCACCGTCGGTCATGTCGACGATCACTTGCTGGATCGCTTTTGCGCCATGATCCTTCGGATTGACGAAGTCAGTCGCGCCAAGCGCCTTGGCCATTTCCCACTTCGCCGGATTCGTGTCGATCGCGATGATGCGCGACGCCTTGGCCATCACGGCGCCCTGCACGACCGCAAGACCGATGCCGCCAAGCCCGAACACCGCGACGGTCGCACCCGGCCATACCTTCGCGGTGTTGAGCACTGCACCGATGCCGGTCGTGATGCCGCAGCCGAGCAGGCACACCTTGTCGAGCGGCGCTTTCGGGTTGATCTTTGCTAGCGAGATTTCGGGCAGCACGGTGTATTCGGAGAACGTGCTCGTGCCCATGTAATGCAGGATCGGCTTGCCGTTGAGCGAGAAGCGCGATGTGCCGTCCGGCATCAGGCCGCGCCCTTGCGTCGCGCGAATCTTCTGGCACAGATTGGTGCGCCCAGACTTGCAGAACTTGCATTCGCCGCATTCGGGCGTGTACAGCGGAATGACATGATCGCCCGGCTTGACGCTGGTCACACCCGCGCCGACTTCCTCGACGATGCCGCCACCCTCGTGCCCGAGAATCGCCGGGAACAGGCCTTCCGGATCGGCGCCCGATAGCGTGAACGCATCGGTATGACACACGCCGGTGGCGACGATGCGCACGAGCACTTCGCCGGCTTTCGGGCCTGACAGATCGACTTCTTCGATGACGAGCGGTTTGCCTGCTTCAAAAGCGACGGCGGCGCGTGTTTTCATTTCCCTAGATACTCCGCGTGGTGATGTAAATGATCTTCAACGAAGCTCGCGACAAAAAAATAGTTGTGGTTGTAGCCCGGCTGCATACGCAGATTCATCGCCTGCCCCGCGCGCGCGCAGGCATCCGCGAGCAGGTCCGGACGCAGGCCGCCGATGAGCGGATCCATTTCGCCCTGATCGACGAGGATCGTGCCGGGGAAACGCAGGCCTGCGTCGAGCAGCTCGCAGGTGTCGTACTGCTTCCATGTCTCGCGATCCGGCCCGAGATAGCGCTCGAAAGCGCTCTGCGTCCACTGCGCCTGCATCGGTGCGCAGATCGGCGCAAGCGCCGACACCGAGCGATACCGCTGCGGATTTTTCAGCGCGACTGTAAGTGCGCCGTGTCCGCCCATGGAATGTCCGAATACGCTTTCGCGCGCCATGTCCGCGGGAAAATGTTCGCCGATGAGCGCGGGCAACTCCTGCGTGACATAAGTATACATCTGGAAATTCTGTGACCACGGCGCCTGCGTTGCGTCGAGGTAGAAACCGGCGCCCGCGCCGAATTCCTCGCTGTCCGCCTCACCCGCGATGCCGGTATTGCGCGGACTCGTATCCGGCACCACGAGCATCAGGCCCAGCTCCGCCGCGACGCGTTGCGCACCGGCCTTGACCGTAAAGTTTTCCTCGGTGCAGGTGAGTCCTGAGAAATAGTAAAGCACCGGCACACGCCCGTGCACGGCCTGCGGCGGCCGATACACCGCGAAGCGCATCGGCAAGCCGCACGCACTCGACGCGTGGCGATAGAACCCCTGCACACCGCCAAAGCAGCGGCTTTCGGCGATGGTTTCGAGCGCGCTCATTTCGCGGATTCAGACGTCCATTTCTTGATCCACGCGTTTACCGTCTCGTGCCACATCACGCTGTTCTGCGGCTTGAGCACCCAGTGGTTTTCGTCCGGGAACGTGAGCAGCTGGCTCGGGATGCCGCGACGCTGCAGCGCGGTGAACGCCGCGATGCCCTGTTCAACCGGAATGCGGAAATCCTTCTCGCTGTGGATCACGAGCATCGGCACTTTCCAGTCCTGCACGTGCAGCACCGGGTTGAACTGCTCGTAGTTCGCCGCGTGATCCCATGGCGTGCCCTTGTTCTCCCACTCGGAGAACCACAGCTCCTCGGTCGAATAGCCCATCATGCGGTTGTCGAATACGCCGTCGTGGTCGACCAGGCACTTCCACGGCTGCTGCCAGTTGCCGGCAATCCAATAGACCATGTAGCCCCCGTACGACGCGCCGAGCGCGCACGCACGCGAGCCATCGAGAAAAGTATACTTCTGCAACGCTGCGTCCCAGCCTTTTTTCAGGTCTTCGAGCGGTTTGCCGCCCCAATCGCCCGAGATCGAGTCGGTGAACGCCTGGCCATAGCCGGTCGAACCGTGGAAGTTGACCACCACAACCGCGAAGCCCTGGCCCGCGTAGGTCTGCGGATTCCAGCGATAGCTCCAGTCGTTGTTCCACGCGCCCTGCGGACCACCGTGGATCAAATAGGCGACCGGATATTTCCTGGCCTTGTCGAATCCTGCCGGACGTACGACATAGCCCTGCACGTTCTCGCCATTCGCACCCTTGAACGTGAACGGTTCGAAATCGCCCATCGCGACACCGGCGAGGCGTGTCGCATTCGCTTGCGTCAACTGAGTCGCCTTGCCGCCCTTGGCGTCTATGCGGAACAGATCAGCTGGCGATTTCAGTGTCGTGCGCGCAAACACGATCGTGTTGCCCGCGAGGCTGTAGCCATGGATCGAACCCGCACCGACGATCTTCGCGACCTTGCCGCTCGCGGCGTCGATCGCGAACAGCGGATTCTCGCCATTGTCGTTCGCGGTCGCGTACAGCGTCTTGCCGTCCTTCGACAACTGCAGATCGCCGGCGGAACGATCCCACTGCGCGTCGATCTCGCGCGATTTGCCGCTAGCGAGATCGAGCGCCATGATGCCGAAGCGGTCGGCCTCGAAGGTCGCGCGCTTCATCGCGAGGTAGTACAGCGTCTTGCCATCAGGCGACGGCAACGGATGCGTATCCCAGGCGATGTTCGACGCGGTCAGATTGCTCGGTGTTGCGGAACCGTCAGCGGGCACGGCGTAGATGTCGAAATTGGTCGACCAAGGCTCGCTCGCACCAGCGATGCGCGCGTCAAAATACACGGTCTTGCCATCGGGCGAAAATGCGTATTCGCCATCATCGCCGAAAGGCTTGGACGGAACATCGCCGTCGATGCCCTGCGACAGCAGTTTCGGTGCACCCGCCTTGCCGTCGGCACCGAATGTGGAGATGTACAACTGCGAACGCGTGCCGTCGGCCCATGTGTCCCAGTGGCGGATAAAGATCTTGTCGTAGACGCGACCGCTGGCTTTGTTCGCGGACTTTGCGTCGAGCTGCTTCTTCGTGCACGCAAGCGCGTCAGTTTCCTTCGCGCATTGCGGAAATGTGTCGATCGACAGCGCCAGCGACTTGCCGCCCGGCGCCAGCTTGAAGTTGTTGATATCGAGTGGCAGGTTCGTCACCTGGACGGCCGCGGCGCCCGGCTTGCGGCTCCACACCTGCATCGCATCGCCACCCTTGGCGAGGAAGTACACGCTCGCGCCATCCGCCGACCAGCGCGGGCTCGTCGCGCTGACGTTCGCCTCGGTCAGTCGCTGCGGCTGCGCGTTCGTGTGCGCAAGGTCGAGCAGCCAGATACTGTTCTTGCCCTTGTTCGCCGCGTAATCAGTCTCGCGTAGCTGATACGCGAGCCACTTGCCATCCGGCGACACCTGCGGATCGCTAACGCGATCGAGCATGACCAGATCGTGTACATCAAATGGATGCGGCGCGGCGTATGCGCCGGCGCTCAGTGCGAGCGCGGCAAAGATGAGCGATTTCATGCGGAAGTCCTCCCTCGGGAACGAGGAGGATACGTGGTCGCGGCCCGCCGCGCCAAGCGGCGTCATCCCTATGCGGCACGCTGTCCGCCCGGTTTGGCGCGCCGCGGTGTTTTATCGTGCCGCTTGCACGCAGGTAACGTCACCTTTGCGGAATTTCTGGTACATCGGCACGGCTTTGCACAGCGCGTCGCTCTGGGCGACGGTGACACCCCAGTAGATCATGCGCACTTCGCGCTCGGCCGCATCGCCACGCGCCAGGCTCAGATAAGTCACCGAAACCGGCTTATTGTCGAACACCGCGGCGTAGCGCGGCTCGAGTTCTTCCTTGCAGGTGGACGATTCGATCTTGCATACCGGGCATGCACCCGAGTTGGTCGTCAACGAATGCTCGATCGCCTTGATCTGCTTCTGGCAGTCCGTGTCGTCGACGGTCTTCTGCAGCATCACGCCCTTCATTGAAGTGCCCGCTATCGGCATGTCGATACGCGTCTCGGCGTAGACCGGCTTGACGATGATCTCCGTATCGGCGGCACCGGCGGACGCAGACTTCTTCTGCTGGAACTGCTTTGCCGCTACGCCGAGCACGATGAGAGCGATCAGGAAGATGATCAGGTTTTTCATGTTCGTTCTTATGCCCCTGTTGATATCGCGCAATGGTGCGACGTGCGTATGACAACCAATCGAATCCGTCAGGCGCCACTCAAGGCACTTTGGGTCTGCACTCGGCTGCGCTGTCCCTGCTTCACTGTCCGTTCGTACATCCTTATGTGAACCTTCACGCCCATCAAGATGCCATTCAAGGCATCTTGTTTGGCACTCGACCATAGCGGTCTTCGAGCCGCACGATATCGTCCTCGCCGAAATAGTCGCCGCACTGCACCTCGATCAGATGGATGTCCTGCTCGGTCGGGTTCTCCAGGCGATGCAGGGTTTCCATCGGGATGTAGCACGACTCGTTGCGCTGGAGCAGGAATTCCTCGTCGCCGACGCGCACCTTGGCCGTGCCGTGCACGACGGTCCAGTGCTCACTGCGGCGATGATGCAGCTGCAGGCTCAACACCTGTCCGGGCTTGACCGTGAGGCGCTTGACCTTGCAGTCGTTCTCGTCCTCGAGCACGGTGTAGCTGCCCCAGGGCCGATGCACGGTCTGATGATGCGTCGCGGCGCTGTGATTGTCGCTGCGCAGTTGCTCGACCACCTGCTTCACCTGCTGCGCGTGTTCGCGGTCGGAAACGAGCACGGCATCGGCGGTGTCGACGATGACAAGATCTTTGACTCCGACCGCTGCGACCAGGCGTTTGCCGCTCTGGATGTAGCAGTTTTCGCTCGAGATCACGACGGCCTTGCCGTGCACGCGGTTGCCGGCATCGTCGGGCTGCGTCTCGTCCGAGGCGATTTCGCTCACCGCCTTCCACGAGCCGATGTCGCTCCAGTCGAAACTCGCTGCGATCACCCCACGGCGCGAGGCGCGCTCCATGATCGCGTAGTCGATCGAGATATCCGGCATCGCCGCAAAGGCCTCGCGGTTGTATTCGACCGGGCTTTCATGGCCGACAGCACTCGCATGGCAGGCGCGCACCGCGGAAAGCACGTCGGGGCAGGCAGACTGCGCGGCGTCGAGCAAAGCATCGGCGCGGAAGCAGAACATGCCAGAGTTCCAGACATATTCGCCGCTGGCGAGGTATTCGCGCGCCTTGTCCAGGTTCGGCTTTTCGACAAATGCGGCGATCTCGCGTTCGCCGCCCGCGCCGATCGGTTTGCCCTGGCGGATATAGCCAAAGCCGGTATCGGGATGCGCAGGCGGGATGCCGAAGGTGACGAGCCAGCCGTCGCGTGCGAGCGCCAGCGCGCGTGCGACGTCGGCCGCAAACGCATCGAGATTCTGGATCAGATGATCGGCAGGCAGCAGCAGCAGCGTTGCGTCGCTGCCGAAATATTCGCGCGCATGCAGTGCAGCGAGCAGGATCGCCGGCGCGGTGTTGCGTCCTGCCGGTTCGAGCAGGAAACGCATGCGATCGAGATCGGCGTCGGGATGACGCGCGTATTCGTCGCGATTGAGGAAATAGAAATCGCGCCCGGTCACGGTGAGCACGTTGCCCTCGCTCGCAACGCGCAGCGCACGGCTCAGTGTCTTGTGCAGCAGCGATTCGCCGTCCTGCAGGCGCATGAATGGCTTCGGATAGGCGCTGCGCGACACGGGCCACAAGCGCGTACCGGCGCCGCCGGAGAGAATTACGGGTATCAACATTTCCACTTGTCCACTTTCGTCAACTTATTTTTCCGCCATCTCGGCCAGCGTATTGTCGAGTCCCGCCTGCCAGTCCGGCAGACGCAGATCGAAACGCTCGCGCAGCTTGCTCGTATCCAGCACGGAATAGGCGGGCCGGCGCGCTTTGGTCGGGAAGTCCGCCGTGCGGATCGCGGCGACTTCGGGGACGCGTTCCAACAGCCCGGCCCGCGCCGCCCGCTCGACGATCGCGCGCGCAAATCCGCACCAGGTCGTTTCGCCCGCCGCGGCGAGATGATAGATGCCATTGTAGCGCGCGCGTTCCGGCGCATCCGCGCTCGCGCGCCAACGCATGAGCAACGCGGCGGTCGACGCCGCGATCAATCGGCTCGAAGTCGGCGCACCGCGCTGATCGTCGACCACGGTGAGGCGCTCGCGCTCGCGCGCAAGACGCAGCATGGTGCGCAGGAAATTCTGACCGCGAACGCCATAGACCCAGGCCGTGCGCAGGATCAGGTGATCGCAGCCGGAAGCGCGCAAGGCCTGCTCGCCGGCCAGTTTGCTGCAACCGTAAACGCCGAGCGGCCCGGTCGTATCGTCTTCGCGATAGGGTCGCGTGCCCTGCCCGTCGAACACGTAGTCGGTCGAATAGTGCACGACCAGCGCGCCGCGCCGCGCCGCCCATGCACCGATCTCGCCGAGCGCAGCGCCATTGATGCGCTGCGCGAGCTGCGGTTCGTCCTCCGCGCGATCGACCGCCGTATACGCAGCGGCGTTGACGATCACATCACAGGCGCTGCTTTCGAGCACATGCGCCAGCGAAGCCGCCTCGCCGAGGTCGGCGACGCGGCCGTCCGCACCGCCGGGCAACTTGCCGCTGCGCGTTGCCGGCAGGAGTTCGCCCAGAGGCGCAAGCGCGCGCTGCAGCTCGAAGCCGACCTGACCGTTGGCACCGAGCAGCAGGATCTTCATTTTGCTGCCGCTGCTCCGCCAGCACCCGCGCCGATCGACCGATCGAGAAACGCCAGCATCTTTTCGTAAAGGGCGCGCGTATGCGCCTCGGTGTAGAAACCGTGCCCTTCGTTGCTCTCGTAAATCCACTCGTGCGCGACGCCCCGCTTGAGCAACGCGTTGTGCAGGTTTTCGCCCTGGATCGGTGGCACGCGCTTGTCCTCGCCACCGACGACGAGCATCACCTTAGCCTTGAGCGCGTCGAGATGCGCCATCGGCGAGCGATTCCACAAATCCGCCTCGTCCTCGCCCAGCACAAGCTTGAGAAAATTGGCACTGTTGGAAGACTGCGTCGCGTCGCCGCGCGAATGCATCAGGCGCAAGTCGTAGACGCCGGCGTTGCCGATCGCGCATTGGTACAGCTCTGGCTCCTTGACCGCGCCTTCGAGCGCGGCGTAACCGCCATAGCTGGTGCCGGCGATGCAGATGCGTTTCGGATCGGCGACGCCCTGCGCGATGGCCCAGCGCGTCGCGTCGGTCACATCGTCCTGCATCTTGCCGCCCCACTCGCGATAGCCGGCCTTTTCAAAGTCGAGCCCGTATCCACCCGAGCCGCGGTAATTGACCTGCAACACCGCATAACCACGGCTCGCGAGCATCTGCACTTCACTTTCGAAACCCCACTCGTCGTAGAAGCCGTAGGGTCCGCCATGCACGAGCACGACCGTCGGCAGATTCTTCGCGCTCTCCCTGCCGAGTGGCCGCGTCACGAAGCCATGCAGGGCCAGTCCGTCGCGCGCCTTGAATGCAACCGGCTCCATCGAGGCGAGTTGCTCGGGCTTGAACCCCGGCTGACGGTCGAACAGCTTGGAAAGCTTCTTCTTGTCCGCCTCGTAAAGAAAGTAGGCGCCCGGATCGGCATCGGCATAAACCAGGACGACCGCCTTCTTGCCATCGACTGAGGCGCTGGTGAACTCGATGCTTTCGCCCGGAAACTGCTTCATCATATTGATCAGCAGGCCTGCTTCCGGGGCCGATTTGTCGAGCAGCGCAAACGACGGGCGTCCCTGATTGGTGCGGATCGCAAACGCATCGAGTCCATCGAAGGTCGGCAGCAACTCGGCCTCGCTCGAGTCCTTTGCCGTCCACAGCGTCGCAAGCTTGCGCGTTTTCGTATCCCAGCGGCAGATGCCTCCGAGTCCGCCGTGGCCGCAGTTCACGTAGACGTTGTCGTTACTGCGGTCGAACATGATCGGCAACAGTCCGTCGCCGCTCTTGCCTTCGTCCCAGACCTGCTCCCAGTCGCCGCTGCCCGATGCGTGGTAGAAGACTTTGCGCATCTGGTCGTTGTCGCGACCGTAGGCAAAACGAATCACACCGGCATGGTCGGCCAGAAACTCCGCGCGGCGCAGCGGCGAGGTGGTTAGCTGGATCTTGCTGCCGTTGCGCATATCGATCTTGTACGCCTCGGGGAACGCGCCGATAAAACTGGCGCTATGGCCGGGACCATTCAGCGGGTAGCTCGAGATCAGGGCAAAGTTCGGCTGGTCGCGCAATGGCGCGATGAACGAACCCAGCGCATGGTCCGCTTCGGCCTGCTTGATATGCGACGCGTCAGAATAGACCTTACCTGCACGATACCCGAACAGGATCGCCGCTTCAGTGCCGTCGCCCTTGACCGTATACAACTCGCCATTGCCGACCGGGCGGTCGTATCCGCCGACGCGCTCGCCTATCGTGTAGATCAGGCGGTCGGGCCCTGCCCAATAGAACTCGCTGATCTGCGAGCCTTCGCGCGCACCGAGATTCTTGCCCTGCATGTCGGCGAGGCGAATCAGGCCCAGTACGGTGCGATCGTCGACGACCGCAATCACGGCCAGATAGTCGCCATTCGGCGATATCTTCGCTTCTCTGTATTGCGGATGCTTGGCGAAATTTTCGAGCGGGATTTCCGCGGCTTGAGCACTGGCCACCGCAGCGGCGAGGGTCAAGCCGGCAGTGAAAACGCTTTTAGCAAAAAGCATGAAGGACTACCTCCGTTGTGGTCTCGAAAACATAACGCGCAATCTTCGATCAGCTATAGCTTGGCAATCTCTCGCGCGCCACCTCGCGCAGGAACGGCGCCTGCGCATCCTTGTCGGACAGCTGCGGCGCGCTGAGCGGCCAGTCGATCGCGATGTCAGCGTCGTTCCAGCGCACGCTGGCCTCCGCCGCGGCGTCGTAGAGCGCCGTGCACTGATACGAAAACGTGGCGTGGTCGGAGATCACGGCGAAGCCGTGCGCAAAACCTTCCGGTATCCAGAAGTGGCGCTTGTTCGTCGCGCTCAGCACCGCAGCCGCCCAGCGCCCGAACGTCGGCGAACCGTGGCGGATGTCGACCGCGACATCGTAGACCTCACCCTCGAGCACACTGACGAGCTTGCCCTGCGGATTGGGCCACTGATAGTGCAGGCCGCGCAGCACACCATGCGCCGAGCGCGAGACATTGGTCTGCACGAAGCGCAGATCCAGTCCAGCACTTTTATACTTTTCCACATTGTAGCTTTCGTAAAAAAAGCCGCGCGCGTCGCCGAACACTTTCGGCTCGATGAGCAGACAACCGGGCAGATCAGTTTCAATCAACTTCATGCGTACGGCCCTGCTTGACGAGCTGTTGCAGATACTGGCCGTAGCCGTTCTTCGCCAGCGGCGCGGCCAGGCGCAACACCTGCTCGGCGTCGATCCAGCCGTTCAAGAAGGCGATTTCCTCGGGACAGCAGACCTTGAGACCCTGGCGATTCTCGATCGTCTCGATGTAGTTCGAGGCCTCGGTCAGCGACTCGTGTGTGCCGGTATCGAGCCAGGCATAGCCGCGGCCTAGCTTCTCCAGCATCAGCGAACGATCGTCGAGATAGCAGCGGTTGAGATCGGTGATCTCGAGTTCCCCGCGCGGCGACGGTTTCAACGCCGCGGCGAAATCGCATGCGCGATGGTCGTAGAAGTACAGTCCGGTCACGGCGTAGTTCGATCGCGGCTGCTGCGGCTTTTCTTCGAGTCCGATCACGGTGCCGGCGCTGTCGAATTCCGCCACACCATAGCGTTCGGGATCGCGTACCCAGTAGCCGAATACCGTCGCGCCGCTCGTGCGTGCCGCGGCGCGACGCAGCATGTCGGTGAGGCCGTGGCCGTAGAAGATGTTGTCGCCGAGGATCAGACAGCTCGGCTGCCCGTCGACGAATTCACGTCCGATGACGAACGCCTGCGCCAATCCATCGGGAAAAGGCTGCGCGGCGTAGCGGATATTGATGCCCCACTGCGAGCCGTCGCCGAGCAGTTTCTGGAACAGCGCCTGCTCGTGCGGCGTATTGATCACGAGCACGTCGCGCATGCCTGCAAGCATCAGCGTCGACAGCGGGTAGTAGATCATCGGCTTGTCGTACACCGGCAACAGCTGCTTGCTGATGACCTGGGTCAGCGGATACAGGCGCGTGCCGGAGCCGCCTGCGAGGATGATGCCTTTGCTTACGCTTTGCTTCATTTCAATTCGACCGGCTTGATATCAGGGTGCGTCTTGTACAGCGGATTCAACACTTCCAGGGGAATGTTGCGCAGCAAAGCGCCAATAACGCGTTTGTACTTCTCCACGTTGTCAGGACTGCTCGCCATTACGTCGTAGATGCTGTCGTCGAGTCTGCGAGACACATCCAGCATCAAGCTGGAGATACGGCGTGCTGCGGCTGGATCCGAAATCATCTGCACTCCCTAAGCGACACCGAGCCGTTCCATCCGATAACTGCCATCCAGCACGCGCTGGCACCACGCCTCGTTGGCCAGATACCAGTCAACGGTTTTTTCGATGCCGCTCTCGAACGACTCGGTTTGTTTCCAGGCGAGTTCGCGCTTGAGCTTGGAGGCATCGATCGCATAGCGGCGATCGTGGCCGGGGCGATCCTTGACGAAGCTGATCAGCGACTCACGCTGCGTCCCATCCGCACGCGGACGTCGCGCATCGAGCAGGACGCAGATCGTCTTGACCACGTGGATGTTTTCGCGCTCGGCGTCGCCGCCGACGTTGTAGACCTCGCCGACACGCCCCGCTTCGAGCACGCGCAGGATCGCACTCACGTGGTCGCCGACGAACAGCCAGTCGCGCACGTTGCGGCCGTCGCCGTACACCGGCAGCTTTTCGCCGACCAGCGCCTTGTGGATCATCAACGGTATGAGTTTTTCCGGAAACTGATACGGCCCGTAGTTGTTCGAGCAATTCGTCGTCAGCGTCGGCAGGCCGTAAGTGTGGTGAAACGCGCGCACGAGATGATCCGACGCGGCCTTCGAAGCCGAGTACGGCGAGTTCGGCGCGTAGGCGGTCTCCTCGGTGAACTTGCCGTCGGTGCCGAGCGATCCGTAGACCTCGTCGGTCGACACATGCAGAAAACGAAACGCGGCCTGTGCGTCCGCCGGCAACGCGCGCCAATGTGCCAACGTCGACTCCAGCAGGCCAAGCGTGCCGACCACATTGGTGTGCACGAAGGCCGCCGGGCCGTCGATCGAACGATCGACATGCGACTCGGCGGCGAAGTTCACGATGCAGTCCGGCCGGTGTTCGGCGAGCAGTTTCGCCACGAGCGCACGGTCGCCGATATCGCCTTGCACGAACAGGTGACTTGAGCTGCCACGCAGCGCGGAAAGCGTGTCGAGATTGCCGGCGTAGGTGAGCTTGTCGAGATTCACCACGCGCATGCCTTTGGCAACGGCGGCCAACACGAAGTTGCCGCCGATAAAGCCGGCGCCGCCGGTGACGAGTAGGGTTTTCATTAAGACAGTGTGCCTGCTTTGCTGATACTGGCTCCCGCGATGCAGCGGGCCGCGTATTCTAGCTTAGTTGCGCGCCAGAAGCCGAAAACTTCAAGCAACACGCGTAGTTGCCGCAAACCCTGCCGATCGGACCGGGCCACGATCGTCACAAATCATGCCGGTCTGGCACGCCCTGCTACACTCATGCCTGGATGGATTTCTTCTGACGGGATGCTCACCGAAGTCGCCCTGGTCGTTTTTCTCGCCCTGCTCAACGGGTTTTTCGCGCTCAGCGAGATGGCGCTGATGACTTCGCGCAAGCTGCGCTTGAAGCGCCTCGCGCAGACTTCGCGCCGGGCGCAAATCGCGCTCGATCTCGCGCAGCAGCCCGAGCAATTCCTGTCGACCGTGCAGGTGTTCATCACCCTGCTCAGCATCGGCACGGGCACCGCGCTCGGTGCGCGCATCGGCGAGGAAATTGCCCGCGAACTCGACCGCCTGCACCTGCCGTGGCTGGCCGAATACGCGCTGCCGCTCGGCGTGGTGCTCAGCGTGTCAGGCATCACGTTCGCGAACATGCTGCTCGGCGAACTGCTGCCCAAGCGCCTCGCGCTGGTCGCGCCAGAAAAATTCGCGATTGCTGTCGCGGTGCCGATGCGCGTGCTGACCTACCTCGCCACGCCATTTGCGTTCGTGCTGATCTGGATCACGCGCACCCTGCTGCACCTGTTCCGGCTCGATCAGGCCAGCGACGAACGCGTCAGCGAAGAGGAAATCCGCCTGCTCGTGTCCGAAGGCGCCGAACAAGGCGTGATCGACAGCGACGAGCGCAATATGGTCAATCGGGTGTTGCGCCTGGGCGATCGCACGGTCGACAGCCTGATGACGCCGCGTCCGCGCATTGCCTGGCTCGATCTGACTGCACCACTTGCGGAGAATCTTGCGACGATGCGCGAGTCCTCGCATTCGCGTTACCCCGTGCATCGCGGCAGCGACAAGGACGTGGCCGGCGTGTTGCGCGTCAAGAGCCTGATCGACCTGATCGACCATACCGGATCGAGTCCACCCAGGGATTTGTTCAAGACCTTGGCCAAGCCGGTATACGTGCCGGACACCGCGCGCGCACTCGACCTGCTCGAGGAACTGCGCGAAGCCGAGACGCCGCTCGCACTCGTCGTCGACGAATATGGCGATATCGCCGGCCTCGTCACGCTCAACGATCTGCTCGGCGCCGTCGTGGGCAAGGCCGCAACGCCCGCGATCGAAGTCGCCGCGAACAGCGCGACCGACAGCCCGATCGTGCAGCGCGACGACGGCAGCTGGCTGATCGATGGCGCGCTCGGCGTCGACGATCTGCGCGAACTTACCGGTATCGCCAAGCTGCCGCATGAAGACGACGACGACTACCGCACCGCCGCCGGCATGATCATGACGCAGTTCGGCCACATCCCGCAGCCGGCCGAACACTTCGACTGGTCCGGCTACCGCTTCGAAGTCATGGATCTCGATGGCGCGCGCATCGACAAGATCCTCGTCAGCAAACTGGGTGAGGTGACGGCTAGCGAAGACGATTCGGGGTGATGTACCTGCGCTCGGCTCCGCCTCGCTGACTGTTGCTAGGCTCGGCCATCCACGGCCTCGCCAAGCAACCCCGCCCTTCGCTCCTGCTTCGGACCTAAGGCCACGCGCGCAATGCGCTACTCCGCATTGCGCAAGCGCGCGGCCTTAGCCATCCGCGACATTCTTTGTGCATCATCAAAAATCCCGCGCAGGATGCGCACCTCGCGCTGATCGAGATTGGCGTGGCCGAACAGACGGCGCAGACGCTGCTCGATCGTTACCGGCGAGCGGCCTTTATGGAAATCGATGTCGACCAGCATCTGCGAAAGATGGCCGAAGAAATGTTCCATCTGTTCGGCGGTCGCCGGCGGATCGGCCTTGGCAGGCGTCACGGATTTCGAAGCAGATTCTTCGCCATTTCCAGATTGCACAACCGGCACGCCCTGCCCCTCGATCAGGCTCAGACGCAACTCGTAGGCCAGCACCTGCACCGCCTGCGCGAGATTGAGCGAGGAATACGTCGGGTCACTCGGGATATGCACGGCGGCATTGCAACGCATGAGTTCTTCGTTCTCGAGACCGGTGCGCTCGTTGCCAAACACGACTGCGACTTCTCCGCTCGCGACCGCCTCGCGCGCCTGCGCGGCCGCTGCGCGCGGCGCGAGTTGCGGCAGCTGCACGGCACGCTGGCGCGCAGTGCAGCCGAGCACATGGGTGCAGTCGGCGATCGCCTCGGCGAGCGTCGGCACGACCACGATGCGTTCGAGCACATCGTCCGCACCCGCGGCCATTGCCGTTGTCTCCGCATGCGGATACTTGTGCGGCGCAACCAGCACGAGACGTGCAAAGCCCATGGTACGGATCGCGCGCGCGGCCGCGCCGATATTGCCCGGATGAGAGGTGCGCACGAGGACGAAACGCACGGATTGAGGGCTAAGGGCTGATGGCTGAGGGCTGGTGGTACGGTCCGACATGGTCCGAGGGGCGTGCTTTTTCCAAGGGCATCATTATGCTTGAAACGGCGCGCTGCTTCGCTTTTTCGGCCCTCAGCCCTAGGCCCTCGGCCCTGCAACGTGCTACCCTGCACACCGCCGCGCCAGCCGCGGCACGTTCTTTTCAAGTCCTCGACCGGAAGTTCAAACATGCCTCGTCCCGCTGTCAATGTCGCGGTCAAAGCCGCGCGCGCCGCCGGAAACATCATCCTGCGCTACATGAATCGCGTGGAAGGCCTCACGGTCGAAGAAAAGTCACGTCACGATTACGTCAGCGAAGTCGATCGCCTGGCCGAGGCCGAGATCGTCAAGGAACTGCGCCGCGCCTACCCCGATCATGGCGTGCTCGCCGAGGAATCCGGCCAGAAAGGCAAGACCGACAAGGTCTGGATCATCGACCCGCTCGACGGCACGCACAATTATCTGCGCGGCTTCCCGCATTTCTCCGTGTCGATCGGATTCCGCGACCATGGCGACCTCGTCTATGGCGTGGTCTACGATCCGCTGCGCGACGAAATCTTCACCGCGAGCAAGGGCGACGGCGCCTTTCTCAACGACCGTCGCATCCGCGTGAGTAAACGCGAATCGCTGCAGGGTGCGGTGATCACCACAGGTTTTCCTTTCCGCCGCCGCGAACACATGGATGCACATTTTGCGATGTGCCGCTCGCTGCTGGTCGATTCTGGCGCTGAGGATCTGCGTCGCACCGGCTCTGCCGCACTCGACTTCGCCTATGTCGCCGCCGGACGTCTGGACGGCTATTTTGAAATCGGCCTGCAGCCTTGGGATATCGCCGCTGGCGCCCTGCTCGTGCGCGAAGCCGGCGGCGTGGTCAGCGACTTCGCCGGCCGCGCCGGCATGCCCGAATCGGGCAATGTCATCGCGGGGAATCACTTTGTCGCTGCGGCGATGGCCAAGGTGATTTCGGCGGAGGCGACGCCGGCGTTGCTGCGCGCGTAGCGCCACTTTCTCGCTCGTCATTCCGGCGAAAGCGGGACTGCGCAGGCAGGCCGCCAAGCGAACATTCGCGCAGCGAATCGCCCGAATTCTTTTGCTCGTCATTCCGGCGATTTTCAACAGCCGAATGGCTGGTCAAGCCGGAATCCAGTGTCTTGCTTTTGTCGTTACTTTAGAACAAAAGCTTCCACTCGCCCCGCGGGCGAGCGTCTTACTTTCTCTGCTCGTGCAGAGAAAGTAAGCAAAGAGACACGCCCCAGGCCATTGCGCTTTTCGCGCATCGTGCGCGAAAAGTCCGCGCCAGCGACCGGGCTTCGCGGAAGGTACGTCCGTGTACCCCGCGAAGTCGGCGCGCTCCCGCGCCGACCCTTACGGGCCTGATCGTCCACTGTCGCCGCAATGGAACGGGGACCCCGAAAGAGCAACTGCGCGGGCATCGTGCGCGCAGAAGCCAGAGCGCTTAGCTCTGTCGTTTGATTTTGATCTCGCTTCTGCGCGCAGGAGCGCGCTGCTTTTGATTCCGGGGCCCCATTCGCATGGCGGCGGCCGAGGCCGCGATGCGCGAAGCGGCGGCGCGATGGATCGCGCCGATTCCGCGGGTTGCACAGGGATGTGCAATAAGC
>CAZDWH010000004.1:0-43398 GCA_964509025.1 uncultured Rhodanobacteraceae bacterium | reverse complement strand
CCGCCGCCTGCGCGACGTCGGCCGCGTGCAAGGCGCCAAGCGCCTCGATCTCGGCGTTTATACTTTGCCGCACTGTGGAAAATGCCGCATCGTTGGCCTGCGCCAGCGCGGCATCGGCGAGTCGATAGGCTTCGAGCACGGGTGCGGGGTCGTGGAACAGCGCGAAACGCTCGCTGCCGAGTGCGAGCAGCAGTTCGGCTTCGTTCGCGAGCAGCGCATCGTGACCGGACAGACGTTTCTCGGCGAGATTGGCGATCGCCTCCTCGGCCAGTCGTGCGCGCTCGGTGAGGCCGAGCAGCTGACCGCGCAGCGAATCGTTGACCTTGGCCGCATCATCGAGGCGCGCGCGCAAACTGGCGTTGTCGCGTTTGGCCGCGGCGACGTCGCTGGCGAGCGTATCGATCTGCGTGCGCATTGCGCGCGCATCCGACTGCGCGGCCGCATCGCTGTCCGTTTGTGTACGCCAGATGAAATAGCCCGCGCCGGCGAGCGCGGCGAGCGCCAACAGCCAGCCGAGCATGCCCGCGCGAGGCGGCGCGCTGGCCGTGGAAGTTGTCGCGGCCGATGGCGCGGAAGAAATGAGATCGCTGTCCGTGTCGCTCATATGCGCATGCTAACGGACTTGCGCGGAAGGCGCACGCGCGCGAAGTGTTACAGGCGGTGACGCGCGAGCGCAGCAGCCGCCGCGGCACAAAGATCAGCGCCACTCGCCGAGGCAGATACATGAATCTCGCGAAAACCTGACGCTCGCGCCACGTCCGCCAGCCGCTCGCTGCTGACGATTGCTGCGCCCGCGCTCAGGCGCGCGAACAATGGCGCGGGCAGGGCGTTACGCAGATGCGCGAGCGCCTCCGCGCTCGACAGCAAGGTCAGCAGCGGCGCCGCAGCGTGTTCGAGCGCATCGAAATGGCGCCGGTCCAGACGCGGCGCGGTACGGCGATAGACCTGCACAAGTTCGACGCGCGCGCCGCGCTTGCGCAGCTGTTCGCGCAACAGATCGCGCCCGCCCGGCGCGCCGATCAGCGCGATGCGCCGACCGCGCACGCGCGCGAACGCCGCCAGCGCGAGCAGGCCTTCGCTATCCTGGCGCGCGGAAGGATGGAGCACGCCGAGCACGCCGCGCGATTCCAGCGCGCGCCCGCTGCCCGCGCCGATCGCGCAGACCCGCACTCCGCTTCGAAATTTCAGGTTCGGCAACAGCGCAAACGCAAAGCGCACGGCGTTGGGACTGACGAATACGACCAGATCCGCCGTGCGTGCTGCACGCAAGGCACGCCGCGCGGCATCGAGGTCTTCCGCCAGGCGCACGCCGATACCCGGCACGCCGATCGGCGTGCCGCCGAGCGCTCGGATGCGCCGCTTCAGGGCCGCCGCGCTCGACGCCGGCCGCGTCACGACGACGCTTGCTCCGGCAAGCGGCAGTTCACTTTGGCGGGAGGAAGCGCGCATGATCGCAGCGATCTTAAGGCTTCGTGTGCGTGGCGTCTTGATCGGTGCGCGCCGCGCCGACACACTCGCTCGCATGACGAACCTTGTTGACCAAGCCCACGCCCTGCTCGACCGTGCGCTCGAGGATATTCCGCTGACACGCGCGATGCAGATCCGCCTGCGCGAATACGACGGCGACAGCCTGACGCTCGTCGCGCCGCTCGCGCCGAACGTCAACGACAAGGGCTGCGCCTTCGGCGGCAGCCTTGCCAGTCTCGCCACGCTCGCCGGCTGGGGCCTCGTCGCCTTGTGGGCGGAAATCGCGCGCTACGACTGCGAAATCTATGTGCAGGATTCGACGATCCGTTATCTCGCACCGATCTGGGGCGATCTCGCCGCGCGTGCTGAACCGGCTCAAGGCGAATCGCGCGACGCGTTCCTCGCGGCGCTCGCGAGCCGTGGACGCGCGCGTATTTCGATGGTTTGCCGCCTGCCCGACGAGTCCGGTGCCGACGCCTGTACGCTCGAAGCGCGCTTTGTGGCGATCGTGAAAAAGCGCGCAGCCGTAATCTGATCCGCATTCACGCAGGGCCGCGTGGAATGCGGCACAATGTCGCGGTCATCGTTCGGGAACGTCGATCATGCTGCGTCGATTCGCCTGCATCACCGCCATCGCCGCGCTCGGCGCCTGCGCCTCGCCGGGCAGCAAACAGGATCTGCTCGAAAACACCTTGCAGAGTTACGCCGCGGTGATCCGCTGGGGCAATTTCGAGGATGCCGTCGCCTTCGTCGATCCGGCAACGCAGCAGGCGCACCCGCTGACCACGCTCGACCTGCAGCGCTACGGACAGGTGCGCGTGTCGGGTTATACCGAGCAGCCGATGCGTCCGTCCGGCAACAACGAAGTGCGCCAGACGGTCGAGATCACGCTCGCCAACAACAACACCCTGGCGGTGCGCTCGATCCTAGATCGTCAGGTCTGGCGCTACGACGAGAAAGCCAAGCGCTGGTGGCTCGTTTCGGGGCTGCCGGACATCACGGGGCACTAGGCCGGGTTGGCCGGTGTTAGCGCGATGCGTGCGTCGACCGAGTCGGAGTCGAGACGTTTGGTTCAATGGTGTAGGTGTTGAGCAGAGCAGGTTTGATGGATTTGCGTCGTTTGTTGCCGTCGTTGTTTCGCTGCGGAATTCTACTGTTGTGTCTGATCGCGCTGCCCGCGTTGGCCGCGCAGGCACCGAGCGCGCGTTATGCATTGACCGCACCAGCGGCGCGTTACACGATCGAAACCGCCGCCGTCGAACGAGACGCGGAACTCGCCGCCGACACGCATCGGCCGAGATTCGCGCCGCTGCGCTATGCGGCGACACGTGTCATTCCGAACGTCACGCACACATCCGCGGGGACGCAAGGCGGCGAATGGCGCGAGCTGCCGGGCGACATGCTGCTGTGGCGCATACCGGTGCGCGCGGCGAACGCGCTCAGCCTCGATTTCGTGTTCCGCCGTTTCTTTCTGCCGCCGCGCGCGCAGCTCTATATCCGCGGCGCGGACGCGACGCTCGGGCCCTACACCGACGCCGACAATCCGCGTTCGCGCGTGTTCGCGACGCCGCTCATCAAAGGCGCGAGCGCCACGGTCGAAGTGTTGCTGCCGCGCGCGATGCGTCCGTTTCTCGAACTCCAACTCGACGAAGCGCACGCCGGCTATCGCGAACTGTTCGGGGTCAAATCGCTGCGCAACCCGAACATGGGCAGCGGCGCCTGCAATATCGACACGATTTGTCACGAAGGCGACGCCTGGCGTGCCGAAATCAATGCCGCGGCCGCGCTGGTCAGCGGCGGCGTGTACTGCTCCGGCCAGCTCGTCAACAATACGCGCGGCGATCGCGCACCACTGCTCGCGACTGCGGCGCATTGTTTTTCGACTGCGGACGCCGGCGACGCGCTGGTGGTGTATTGGAAATACGAGAGCGCGCAGTGCCGCGCGATTGGCAGCCTCGAAAACGCCCTGCCGGTTTCGAGCGCGAGCGCGATCGCACAGACCGGCGGCGCCGATCTGCTCGCCACGGACACCGCGTCGGATGTCACGCTGTTGCGCTTGCGCACAGCACCGCCGCCGGACGCAGGCGCGTACTTCAATGGCTGGGATCGCGACCCCGCGCCGTTCAGCGGCGGCGCCGTGATCCATCACCCGCACGCCGATGCGAAGCGCATCAGCCTGATCGACGTGAATATCCTGCCGACCGAAGCCAGCATGCCGCCGGGCCAGCATCACTGGCACGTCGAACGCTATCTCGCCGGCACGACCGAAGATGGCTCCTCCGGTTCGGGCCTGCTCGACGCCAATCACCACTTGCGCGGCGTGTTGTCGGACGGCCTCGCCTCCTGCGACCAGCCCGACGGCGACGACTACTACGGCCGCATCGACACCGCCTGGATTGGCGGCGGCACGTCGAGCACCGGACTTGCCGACTGGCTCGATCCATTGCGCAGCGACGCGATGCGCGTCGATGGCATCGCCGCCTGCGCTGTTTCGGTCACGTTGAATGCGAGCGCCGACACTCTCCTGGTCGGCGATCGGATCACATTAAGCGCAAGCGCAACGGGCGGTGCGGCGCCCTACCGCTATGCTTTCGACGTTGACGGCGACGGCATCACCGACACGACCGATCCGTCGCAGTCGAGCACGCCCGTCGTTTATCCCGACGCCTACACCGGCAATGTCAGCGTGCACGTGACCGATGCGAATGGCTGCGTCGGCGCCGCGACGCGTGCGCTGATCGTGCAGGCGCCGAAGATCGTGCTGACCGCCGCGCCAGTCGTGGCGCCACAACCGCTGTGCGGGGGCAATGCGAACGCGGCGATCGAACCGGGACAGCGCTGGCGTCAGACCTTCGTGCTGAGCAACAGCGGCAATGCGGCCTCGCAAGCCGGCTGGGCGATCTTCGCGCAGGATCCGGCTACGCTCGCGCAGACGCACCTCACGCTCGAAAACCCAGCGATCGCCCTGCCCACGCTCGCGCCCGGACAGGCCACGAGCCTCAAGCTCGATTACGCGATCGACGCGAACAACGCCTGCGGCGCTCCAATCACGATCAATCTGCTTGGCACCGCCGACACGAAGGGGTTTTATCCGGCGCCGGCGGTTGCCGTCAGCGGCGCGATCTCGGCAGCCTGCGAAGCGGTCACGACCTGCCCAGCAATGCCGGTCACGCCAAGGCTCGACTCGAACGCGTATTTCGATCCGTTGCGACCCGGCACGGGCATGGCACTCGCGAGCCTGAGTGCCGGCAGTGCCGATCCGCTCGTGTTCGCACTGTGGTTCAGCGCCGACGCTTCGCGCGAACCGACCTGGTATCAACTACAGGCGCCACGCCATGGCAATCAGGTAAATTCGCCGCTGTATCACGTGCAGCAAAGTGTGCCTTATGTGTGGCCGACGCACCCACAACTTGTCGGTAGTGCGCAGATCACGCCGATTGCCGACAATTCCTTCGTCTACAGCTGGAGTCTCGATGGCCGCGTGGGCGGTGCCCTGTATCAGCCTGTGACTACGCAGCCATCGTCGATCAGCATCTTGTACAACCCCAGCGAAAGCGGCTGGGGCCTGTATCGCCTGCGTTACTCGGGGCTGGATGCGGCGCTCATCTTTCTTTACGACGCCGCAGGGAATCCGCGCTGGGTCGAGACGTCCAGCAAAGTCTCCGGGCCGGGCTATTCGACCTTCAGCTTGCGTCCGGCCTGCCCCGGCTGCGTCTGGCTCGACTACAACGCCGGACGCAACGACGAGCTCGGCAGCTTTGACTATTCGACCAGCGGCACGCAGTTGCAGTTGTCGACCAATCTCGTGTTTCCGGCACTGTTTCCCGGCAGCTGGCTGCGCACTCAATTGCCGCTGACGCCGCTGTATCAATCGCCGTGATTTTGCGTGCGCGCCGATCTGACGGATAATCGCGGCCCTTTCGCCCTGCCCGCACACCGCTGATGCTGCCAGACATCCTGCACCGCCTGCCCGAATTCGCGGGCAATCACCTGTTCCTCGTAATGATGTTCGTCGTTTTGCTGGTCATGCTGATCGGCAACGAGTTCGGACGCCTGTTTCGCGGCTACCGCGAACTGACACCGGCGGCGCTGACCCAGCTGATCAATCGCGAGAGCCCGCTGCTCGTCGATCTTTCGCCCGCGCAGGACTTCGACAAGGCGCATATCCCCGGCGCGCGCAATGTGCAGCCGAGCCAGTTCGATCCGGAAAACAAGGACCTCGCCCCGGTGAAGGAGCGCCCGGTGGCGGTCTACTGCAAGACCGGCACGGCCTCGGCACAGGCGGCCGCTCGCCTGCACAAGGCCGGCTTCACGCAGGTGTACTGGCTCGGCGGCGGTCTCGCCGCGTGGCGCGAAGCCAATCTGCCGGTGGCCAAGGGTCGCTGAACGCGCTCTGCCCGGCACGGTCCAAGCGCATAGGTGCGCTTAAACGCAGCGCATGGGATAATCCCACCCCTTTTCCCTCGCATTTCTGATTTCGTTTTGGAGCAAGCAATGACTGAGAACACGGCCCCCACCAACGGCGACGCCCAGACCGGCGCGCAACTCGCGCTGCAGAAGGTTTACATCAAGGATGCTTCGTTCGAAGCGCCGTCCGCGCCGCAGATTTTCCAGGAACAGGGCCAGCCGCAGGTGCAGCTCAATCTGCAGCAGCAGGTCGGCACGCTGGCCGAGAACGTCTATGAAGTCGTGCTCGCCGTCACCGTGACCTGCAAGCTCGGCGAGAAGACTGCCTATCTCGCCGAAGTGCAGCAGGCCGGCGTGTTCGGCGTGATGGGTTTCGACGACCCGTCGCGCGACGCCGTGCTCGCGACCTACTGCCCGAACGTGCTGTTCCCGTACGCGCGTCAGGCCGTCTCGGATTTGATCCAGAATGGCGGCTTCCCGCCGTTCCTGCTGCAGCCGATCAATTTTGAAGCGCTGTACGCCGAACAGATGCGCCGTCAGGCCGAAGGCGCGACGGCAAACGCCTGAGCGCACCGAGGTGGCCGCGGTGCCGCCTCCCGCACTTGAGAAACCCACGGGCTCGCGCTGGCGGGCCCGTTTTTCTACGCGCTCGCTATGCACCCACCCGCTTTACACCCAGCCGGGGCGCCCGTACGCTCGCGCCGCATGACGTCCGATTCGACTCGCGTTTCCGTACTCGGTGCCGGCTCCTGGGGCACTGCGCTCGCTGCCGTGCTCGCGCGCAACGGCGTCGCGACGACGCTTTGGGGCCGCGATGCGGACGCGCTCGCCGCGATGGCGCAGACGCGACACAACACACGCTATCTGCCCGAACTCGAGCTGCCCGCAAATCTGCAGTTCGAGGGCGATCTGGCCGCTGCGGTACGCGATGCGCAGGTGCTGCTGATCGTCACGCCGAGCCACGCGTTCCGCGAGCTGATCGAACGCATCGCGCCGAAAGTGTCGCCAGACGTCGGTATCGCCTGGGCGACCAAAGGCTTCGATCCCGCATCGGGACGCTTCCTGCACGAGATCGTCGCCGAGCGCCTGCCCGGCGTGCCCGCAGCGATCGTCACCGGCCCTTCGTTCGCGCGCGAAGTTGCGCAAGGCCTGCCGACCGCGGTGACCGTGCATTCGGCGACGCCGGAGTTCGCACAACAAATTGCGCATTTGCTGCATAGTACACTTTTTCGCGCCTACACCGGCAGCGACGTGATCGGCGCGGAACTCGGCGGCGCGATGAAAAACGTGCTCGCGGTCGCGACCGGCGTCGCCGACGGCATGCGCCTCGGCCTCAATGCGCGCGCCGGTCTGATCACGCGCGGGCTCAACGAGATGCTGCGCCTCGGCGCGGCGATCGGCGCGCGTGCGGAAACGTTGATGGGCCTCGCCGGTCTCGGCGACTTGGTGCTGACCTGCACCGGCGACCTGTCGCGCAACCGCCGCCTCGGTCTCGCGCTCGGACACGGCAAGAAGCTTGCCGAAGCAGTCGCGGAAATCGGTCAGGTGGTCGAGAGCATCGAAACCGTCGACACGGTCATGCGCCTGGCGGGAAAGCACGGTCTCGAGCTTCCGATCTCGCACGGCGTGCAGCGCGTGCTGCACGAAGAAATCACGCCGGCCGAAGGCTTGCGCGAGCTGCTCGCGCGCGAACGCAAGGCGGAATACCCGACCGGACTGTTCCAATCCTAGGCACCGCCGGCAAAGCCGCGCTGCCGCCACGCCTCATACACGACCACTGCGACCGCGTTCGACAGGTTCAGACTGCGATTGTCCGGTCGCATCGGCAGACGCAGGCGTTGCTCCGGCGGCAAGGCATCGATCATCGCCTGCGGCAGCCCGCGCGTCTCCGGGCCGAACACGACCGCATCGTCGTCCTGGAATTTCACGCTCGTATACAGGGTGCGGCCGCGTGTGGATAGCGCAAACAGGCGTTGCGGCTGCGCGTTCGCGACAAACGCATCGAGGTCGTCGTGCACGTCGAGCTGCGTGAATTCATGATAATCGAGCCCTGCGCGGCGCAATTTGGCGTGATCGAGATCGAAGCCGAGCGGACGGATCAGATGCAGGCGCGCACCCGAGTTCGCGCACAGGCGAATCACATTGCCGGTATTCGGCGGAATCTCGGGTTGATACAGCACGACATGCAGCATGCTGCGATTTTCGCAGCGGCGCAGGCGCCGCACAATTCATCTGATGGATTCGATGCGATCAACGTGCAGCAACCACCGCCTTGAGCGCGACGGCGGGGACTTCCGCCGTGGCCGGCGCAGCCTGCTCGAGCGGCGCACCGACGGTCACGCTGGTGACGACGCGCGACTTCAGATGCGCTTCGACATTCACGGCGGCGACCGGCAGACGCTCGGCCCTTGCGCTTGCGGACGAGGTTTGCAGCGCGCCGCGTTCTTTGCCCGGTTCCTGCGCATAAGCCGAGGCGCACGGACCTGACGCGACCAGCAATGCGGCGAGACCAACTTGCAATGACGATTTCATGACTCAACTCCGGTGGGGGGATCCGAGCGGCGCTGGTGCGCCTGCTCATGCACAATCAGATGCGTGCGGGAAGCCAAGAGTTGCCATGACTGATGGCATAGAACGAAGCTACTGCGCTCGACATCTTGCGCGCCGGTCGTGCTCGGACTGCGAAGGCAGGATGCCGAAGCGAACAGCGAAGCTGGCCCGAAGGGCATGCCGCAGGAGCGGCATGTAATCCTCATGTACTCGACTGTACACTCCGGTTCCTGCGCGCGACCGTCGCGCAACCTGCCCTCGCTCGCGACGCTTCTACGGATATTCCTAGACTGCGAGGCGCTACCAGTCCAGCGTCTCGTCGCGCCAGTCGAGGAAACGCCCGCTGTCGCTTGGCGCGAGCGCATCGATCACGCGCAACATGCCTGCGACCGATTCGGCCACAGCGAGCGGTGCCGACGCACCGCCCATATCGGTGCGCACCCAACCGGGATGCAGACTGATCACGGCGATGTCGTGCGGGCGCAGCTCCGCCGCAGTGAGACGTGTGACCATGTTGAGCGCCGCCTTGCTCACTGCGTAGCTCGGCGTATGGAACCCCGCCGTGTCGGTGAGCGAGCCCAGCTCGGAGGAAATATTGATCACGCGCGGACGCGTGCCGCGCGCGAGCGCGGGCGCGAGCGCCTGCGTCAGCAGCAACGGGCCGATCACATTGGTATGAAAGGTATCGGCAAACGTCTTCGCGCCGAGTTCGCCGAAGCGTTCACCCGACACAAGCACGCCGGCACCGTTGATCAGCACATCGAGCGCGTCGGACATCATCATTGCTTCGTGCGCGAAGCTCTCGATCGAACGCTCCTTGTCGAGATCCAGCGGCATGATATGCAGATGGCCCGGGTGCACAGCCGCAAGCTCGGTCAGTTTGAGAGCACGTCCGGGATGACGACAACCGGCGACCACGCGATCGCCGCGCGCAAGCAGCTGGCGCACCAGTTCGAGTCCGATGCCGCGATTGGCACCACTGACGGCAAAGCGCTGCGCACGAACCATGCTGGCCTCCGATCCGCCGGGATTGCGCAAAGTCTACGCCCGCGCCGACCGCAGTGGGCGTTGCGTCACATTCTCGCCTGGGCTAGGCTCGGGCACTTTTCACCAATACGGAGTTTTCGAGCATGTTCGCAAGTCGCACGACGTCCAAAGGAATGCGCAATGCCCTGTGCGGCGCGCTGCTGCTCGCGCTTGGCGCCTGCGCTACCGTCAACACCCCCGCTCCGTCCTCCGCCAAGGCCGCCGACATGAGCGCCACTCCGATCGATATCCCATTCGAAAAATTCCAGCTCGACAACGGCCTCACCGTGGTCGTGCACGAGGATCACAAGGCGCCGGTCGTGGCCGTGTCGATCTGGTACCACGTTGGCTCGGCCGACGAGCCCAAGGGCAAAACCGGCTTCGCGCACCTGTTCGAGCACCTGATGTTTTCCGGCTCGGAGAATCACAAGGGTACGTATTTCAAACCGTTCGAAGTCGCCGGCGCGACCGACATGAACGGCACGACCTGGTTCGACCGCACCAATTATTTCGAAACCGTGCCGACCACCGCGCTCGACATGGCGCTGTGGATGGAATCGGACCGCATGGGCCATCTGCTCAGCGCGATCGGCAAGCCCGAGCTCGACACGCAACGCGGCGTGGTGCAAAACGAGAAGCGCCAGGGCGAGAACCGTCCGTATGGCCGCACCGACGAGAACATCCTGCTCAATGCGTTCCCGGCGAATCATCCCTACCAGCACGACACGATCGGCTCGATGGCCGACCTCGACGCGGCTTCGCTCGACGACGTGAAGCAGTGGTTCCGCGACTACTACGGCGCAGCGAATACCACCGTCGTGCTCGCGGGCGACATCACGCCGGCGATCGCGAAGGAGAAGATGCGGAAATACTTCGGCGATATTCCGGCCGGTCCGCCGGTGCCGCGGCAGCAGCCCTGGGCCGCGCCGCGCGAAACTTCGACGCGCGGGACGCAATCCGATCACGTCGCGCAGGTACGCATCTATCGCGAATGGAACGTGCCACAGCTCGGTGACGCGGAAAACCCCTTGCTCGATCTCGCCGCAGCCGTGCTCGGCGGCGGCAAGACTTCGCGCCTTTATCAGCGCCTGGTCTATCAGGACAAGCTCGTCGACGATGTGTCGGTGCATGTCTCGACCTTCGCACTCGCGAGCCAGTTCGAACTGCGCGCCGACGTGAAGAGCGGCGTCGATCCGGCCAAGGTCGAAGCGGCGATCGCCGATGAATGGGCGAAATTCCTCAAGGACGGCATGACCGAGGACGAACTCAAGCGCGCGCAGACGAAGATTGCGTCTGGCTTCATCCGCGGGCTTGAAAAGGTGGGCGGCTTCGGCGGCAAGGCCGTGATCCTCGCGCAGAGCCAGGTCTATCTCGGCGACCCGGCTGCGTACAGGAAAGATCTCGAGCGCGCCGCCGCCGCGACGCCGGCATCGGTGCTTGCAGCGGCACGCAAGTGGATAGCGAAGGGCGACTATACGCTGACCGTGGTGCCCGCAGCCAAGGGCGCCGATCTCGCCGCCGAAGACAAGGCAGTGAAGGGTCTGCCCGAGGCGCAGGGCAAGCCGAAGCCGGTGATGCCGAAGGCGCAAAAATATTCGGTGACCAAGAGCGACATCGACCGCGCCAAGGGTGTGCCCGACGTGACGCAGTTCCCCGAGCTGTCGTTCCCGGCGGTGCAGCGCGGCAAGCTCAAGAACGGCATCGAGGTGGTCCTCGCCGAGCGCCACACGATTCCGGTGACTCACGTGCAGCTGCAGTTCGACGGCGGCTACGCGGCCGATCATGGTCGCAAGCTCGGCACCGCGAGCTTCGTCAGCGCGATGATGGACGAGGGTACGCAGAGTGCGGATTCGGTTGAACTGGCCATGCGCAAGGAGCGCCTCGGCGCGCGCATCGCGTTCTCGACCGGACTCGACACTTCGTCGGCCAGCCTCAATGCGCTCAACGCGCAACTCGTGCCGTCGCTCGAGCTGTTCGCCGACATGCTGCGCAATCCGGCCTTCCGCGATGCCGACATCGAGCGCATCCGCGCGCAGTGGCTGGCCGATATCGCACAGGAAAAGACCCAGCCGAACGGCATGGCGTTGCGCACGCTGCCACCGCTGCTGTACGGCGCCGATCATCCCTACGGCATTCCGTTCACCGGCACTGGCACCGAAGCTGCGATCAAGTCGCTGACTGCGGCCGACCTCGCTGCATTCCATCGCGACTGGCTGCGTTCGGACAATGCCAAGATCTTCGTCGCCGGCGACACCACGCTGGCGCATATTCTGCCGTTGCTCGATCGCACGCTCGGCGACTGGGCCGCGCCGAAGTCCGCGTTGCCGAAAAAGCAGTTGGCAAAGGTCGCAGCGCAGAAGAAGCCGCGCGTATTCCTCGTCAACCGCGCCGATTCGCCGCAGTCACTGATCTTTGCGGGCGCGCTCGCGCCGCCGACCACGGCACCGGACTATCTGCCGATGCAGACCGCGAATGCGGTGTTCGGCGGCACCTTCACTTCACGCCTCAACATGAACCTGCGCGAAGACAAGCGCTGGTCGTACGGCGCGCGCAGCTCGGCGTCCGATGCGCTCGGCCAGCGTCCGCTGCTGCTGCAGGCGCCGGTACAGACCGACAAGACCGCCGAATCGATGAGCGAGGCGCTCAAGGAAGTGCGCGCCATCATCGGCGACAAACCGATCACGACCGCCGAGATCGACAAGATCAAGGCGCAGCGCGTGCGCGCCTTGCCGGGCAGTTACGAGACGACCGGCGCGGTGCTCGGCGCACTCGCGAGCAACCAGCTCTACGGTCGCCCCGACGACTACGTGCCGACATTGAAGGCGAAAATCGAAGCGCAGACCGACGCACAGGTGCAGACGGCGGCGAAGGGGCTCTTCGTTCCCGACGCACTGACCTGGGTGGTCGTCGGCGACCTCAAGAAGATCGAGGCGTCGGTGCGCGCGCTCAATTTCGGCGAAGTGAAGGTCATCGACGCAGATGGGCGAGCCGTGAAGTAAGCGAACACGGGTGGGGCCGAGCGCACAGCCGGCCCCGCCGACATCATCGCCGCATGACTTCCGCCACGTCAGCCGCGGCGCGAACGCCTGCACAATCGAACGGTTTTCCCATGGAGCATTCACGATGAAACGCGTTCTTGTCGCCGGCTTCGCAGCCGCTTTCTCTGTCACGATGTCCGTCACGGCGCTCGCCGCCGAGACAACCAACTACATCGCCCTCACCAACGGCGGTACGACCAAGGCCGGACACCAGACCGTCACGCGCAACGGCGACGGCACGACCCAGGTCGATTTCATCTTCAAGGACAACGGCCGCGGGCCGGAGTTGAAGGAGCAATTCAAACTCGCGAAGGACGGCACCTTCACGCAATATCACGTCGAGGGTCAGTCGACTTTCGGCGCGCCGATCAACGAGACCTTCACGCGCACGGGCGACAAGGCGTCGTGGAAGTCGACCACCGATCACGGCGAGCAGGAAGTGTTCGGCACTGCGCTCTACACGCCGCTCGGCGGCACGCCGGAAAGTTTCTCGGTCGCGTTCGCCGCGCTCGCGCAGCGCGCCGACGGCAAGTTGCCGCTCATTCCGGGCGGCGTGCTGACCTCGCGCAAGCTGGTTGAAACCGAGGTGACCAAAGGCAGCGAAAAGCGCAAGGTGCAGCTGCTTGCGCTGACCGGCATCGGCTTCACGCCGACCTTTGCCTGGGCGACGACGGACAAGGAGCCGCGCCTGTTCGGTTTCTTCATTCCGGGCTTTTTCCAGCTGGTCGAGGAAGGCTGGGAAAAGAACGGCGCTGCGCTCGAAACCGCGCAGAAAACCGCCGAGAAGACCCTGCTCGATTCGATGCAGACGCGTCTCGCGCATCCGCTCACCGGCACGACCCTGATCAAGAACGCACGCGTGTTCGACAGCGAACACGCAACGCTCGGCGCCGCCAGCGACGTGCTGATTGGCAACGGCCGCATTCTCGCGGTCAGCAAGGCCGGCGACGAAAAGCGCAAGGCCGATCACGTGATCGACGCGGGCGGGCGCGTGCTGCTGCCGGGCATGTTCGACATGCACGCGCACTACACCGCTTGGGACGGCGGCCTGCATCTCGCCGCGGGCGTGACCTCGATCCGCGACATGGGCAATGACAACGCCACGCTGCAGCAATACATCCAGGAGGAAGAGGCCGGCACGCGTTTCGCACCGCGCATCGTGCCCGCCGGTTTCATCGAAGGCGAAAGCCCGATGTCGGCACGCAACGGTTTCGTGATCAAGGATCTCGACGGCGCGAAGAAGGCGATCGACTGGTACGCCGAGCACCATTACCCGCAGATCAAGATCTACAACTCGTTCCCGAAGGCGATCCTGCCGGAAACCACGGCCTACGCGCACAGCAAGGGCCTGCGCGTAAGCGGCCACATTCCGGTGTTCCTGCGCGCGCACGAGGCGGTCGAACAAGGTTACGACGAGATCCAGCACATCAACCAGGTGCTGCTCAACTTCCTCGTCGACGACAAGACCGACACGCGCACGCTCGAGCGCTTCCAGTTGCCGGCAGACAAGATCGCCGGCCTCGATTTCGACTCCAAGCCGGTGCAGGACTACATCGCTTTCCTCGTCGCGCACAAGACGGTGATCGATCCGACTCTCACCACGTTCGATTTCATCCGGCAGAAGGACGGCGATCTGTCGCAGGCCTATGCCACCGTGGCCGATCACATGCCGCCTGACGTGAGCCGTGGCTTCCATCAGGGTTCGATGAAGATTCCGGACGACGCGACGTGGCAGGTGCACGAGAAGTCGTACGCGAAGATGATCGAATTCGTCGGCCGCATGTACAAGGCTGGCGTGCCGATCGTCGCCGGCACCGATGCGCTGCCGGGCTTCACCCTGCAACGCGAGCTCGAGCTGTATGTGCAGGCCGGCATGACCCCGGCGCAAGCGCTGCAAGTCGCGACCTGGAACGGTGCGAAGTACTCGCGCGTGCTCGAAGATCGCGGCGTGATCATGCAGGGCAAGCGCGCGGATCTGGTGCTCGTCGACGGTGATCCGACGCAGAATATTTCCGACATCCGCAAAGTCACGCTGGTCGTGAAGGGCGACAAGGCCTTTTACCCGAGCGAAATCGATACCGCGCTCGGTATCAAGCCGTTTGCATCGCCGGTCAAGGTGTCAGGTCTGTAAACAAGAAGGAGCACGTCATGCGCGCAATCCGGTCCGGTTTGAAACTCACCGCGCTCGCTTGCGCGCTTGCCATCGGCGGGGCCTTCGCCGAAACCCCGCCGATGGCAGCGAAGATCGACACGATCGATCTCGCCTACGAGCGCTTCCAACTCGACAACGGCCTCACCGTGGTGGTGCACGAGGATCACAAGGCGCCGGTCGTGCACGTCGCGGTCTGGTATCACATCGGCTCGGCCGACGAGCCCGACGGCAAGACCGGTTTCGCGCATCTGTTCGAGCACCTGATGTTTTCCGGTTCGGAGAATCACAAAGACGGCTTCTTCAAGCCATTCGAGCTGATCGGTGCGACCGACCAGAACGGCACCACCTGGAACGATCGCACCAACTATTTCGAGACGGTGCCCACGACGGCGCTCGATATGACGTTGTGGATGGAATCAGACCGCATGGGCCATCTGCTCGGCGCGATCGGACAGAAGGAACTCGACACGCAGCGCGGTGTGGTGCAGAACGAAAAGCGTCAGGACGAAAACCAGCCCTACGGCCGTACCGGCGAGAACATCGGCGTCAACGCGTTCCCGGCGAATCACCCGTATCACCACGATACGATCGGCTCGATGAAGGATCTCAACGCTGCCTCGCTCGCCGACGTGAAGCAGTGGTTCAGCGATCACTATGGCGCGGCGAATACGACGCTCGTGCTCGCCGGCGATATCACGCCGGCACAGGCGAAGGAGAAAGCACGCGCCTACTTCGGCGATATTCCGGCCGGGCCGCCGGTCGCGCGACAACAACCATGGGTCGCCGCACGCGACAAGTCGACGCGAGGTGAAATGGTCGACCAGGTCGCGCAGGTACGCATTTATCGCGAATGGAATGTGCCGCAGACCGGCGATGCCGATCTGACGCTGCTCGAGCTCGCCGCCTCGGTACTCGGTGCCGGCAAGACCTCGCGCCTGTACGAGCGCATGGTTTACAAGGACAAGATCGCCGACAGCGTGTCGGTCGATATCGAACCGTTCGCGCTCGCGAGCCTGTTCCAGCTGCAAGTCGACGTGAAGAACGGAGTCGATCCCGCGCGCGTCGAAAAAGTCGTGGCCGAAGAATGGCAGCGCTTCCTCAAGGACGGTCCGACGCAGGACGAGATCGATCGTGCGCGCACGCGTGCGCATGCGGGTTTCGTACGTAGCGTCGAAAAGGTGTCGAGTCAGGCGCGCATCCTCGCCGAGGGTCAGGTCTATCGCAATGACCCGGCGGCGTACAAGAAGGAATTCGCCGAACTCGACGCGGCGACGCCGGCGAGCGTGCTCGCCACCGCGAAGAAATGGATCGGCAAGGGCGACTACACGCTGACGGTGAAGCCTGGCACACCCGATCCGAACAAGGATGAGGCTGAGGCCGCGGGCCTCGCCGCGGCGCCGGGCAAGCCCGCGCCGATGCTGCCGGCTGCGCGCGAGCATAAAACGGTAAAAAGTGAAGTCGACCGCAGCCACGGCGTGCCGCAAGTGACGCAGTTCCCCGAACTGAAATTCCCCGGACTGCAGCGCGGCAAGCTCAAGAACGGCATCGAGGTCGTGCTGGCCGAGCGCCATGAGATTCCGGTCGTGCAGGCCAAGCTGTTGTTCGCCGGAGGCTATGCGGCCGATCGCGAGCGCAAGCTCGGCACCGCGAGCTTCACCGCCGCGATGATCGGCGAAGGCACGAAAGAAATGAACGCGCTCGAACTCGAGCGCCGCACCGACCGCATCGGCATGAACTGGGGCGCGGGCTGCGATCTCGATAATTGCAGCGCCTCGCTCAATGCGCTGAAGTCGCAGCTCGCACCCTCGCTCGCGCTATGGGCTGATGTCGTGCGTCATCCGGCGTTCCGCAACGAAGATATCGCGCGCTTGCGCGGACAGTGGCTCGCCGGCATCGCGCAGGAGAAGAGCGATCCGACCCAGCTCGCGCTGCGCACGATGCCGCCCCTGCTGTATGGCAAGGGTCACGCCTACGGAATACCTTTCACGGGCAGCGGTACGGAAGTCTCGATCAAATCCCTGACCGATGCCGATCTGCACGGCTTTACCTTGGACAACTACCGTCCCGACAATGCGCGCGTCATCGTTGCGGGCGACACGACATTGGCGGAGATCATCCCGGCGCTAGATCGCGTGTTCGGCGACTGGACTGCCCCGAAAACTGCGCTGAAGAAGAACGATCTGCCGATCGCGCTCGCGCCAGCGAAGCCGCGCGTGTATCTGATGGATCGACCGGGCTCGCAGCAGTCGCTGATCCTCGCCGGCATCGTCGCGCCATCGACGATGGCGCCGAACAATCTCGAGATCGGAACGATGAGTAGCGCCTTCGGCGGCCTGTTCACCTCGCGTCTCAACATGAATCTGCGCGAAGACAAGCACTGGGCCTATGGCGCCGGCGCCTTCTTGCCTAACGCCGCAGGACAGCGCCCGTATCTGCTGTATGCGCCGGTGCAGACCGACAAGACCGCCGACTCGATGGCCGAGCTGCTCAAGGAATCGAAGGGCCTCGTCGGCGACAACCCGCTGAGCGCGAGCGAAATCGGCAAGGCCAAGGCGAGCGACGTGCGCGCGCTGCCGGGCGAGTTCGAGAGTGCGCGCGCGGTGCTCGGCTCGATGCAGAACATCGTCGTCTACCATCGCCCCGACGACTACGTACAGACGCTCAAGTCGCGCATCGAGGCGCAGCAGGATAGCGCGGTCAACGCCGCGGCGAAGGAAGTCGTCAAGCCCGGCGCACTGACCTGGGTCGTGGTCGGCGATCGCAAGCAGATCGAGAAATCGATCCGCGATTTGAAGGTCGGCGAGATCCAGGTGCTCGACGCGGACGGCAAGCTCGTCAAGTAACCCGTATGCTGCGCGCCGCTTTAAGGCGTGCAGCCGGCGATCCCCGCGGGTGTCGCGAGCCGCTTGAGATTCAGCAGGCGGCTCGGCGACAGGCCCACGCGCGGCGTCAGCACCGCCTGGCCCGTCGCGCAACCGAAGCTCAGATCGAGTGTGTAGAAATAGAGCGGCTTGCTGATCTGGCCCGCATCGAAAGCGCTGCCGAAATGCGTGCCGGCGGGCACGAGCAGATCGACATGCGCGCTTGTGCCATTCCACGCACCGATGCCCTGCGCCCAGGTCTGCGTGCCGTCCTGATTGGAGATGAAATACAGCACGCCGAGATGCGTCGCATCGAATTGCTCGATGAGCAAGCCGTCGCCGCTCGTGGCAGGGTCGTACCAGGCGCCACTCGCCTGGGTCGGCGCTGCGCCGCCGGAGGCGCAATCCAGTCCGTTCAAGGCGCTGAGCCGGCGCAACTTCACTTCCAGCGAACCCCAACCGCCAGGCCCATCCCAACGCATGCCGCCGGAGCTGCAGTCGTCGAAAGTCAGCGCGATGCGTCCCCACGGCACCTGCGTCATCTTGCCTGTCGCGTCGCGCGCGGGACGCAACACGTTGGCGAACTCGATGCCGTTGCCGACGATGTCGCCGAGCGCGAACACCCAGGCCTGCGTGCCCGCGACACCAGTCGGCGGATAAGTGAAGAAGTATACTCCGGCCTTGTTGCCCGGCAGGATTTCGAGCTCGATGCCTTCACCCGAACGCGTCGGGTCATACCACAGGCCGCTGTAGCGCGCGTCGACTGGCGGCGCGCTCGAAGCCGGACGCGGCGCGACTTGCGCGTCGAAACTCGGCGGCACGATGCTCGCGTCGTAACGACATGGCCCGCCCGCACCCTGCGCAACCGCAGCCTGACAGCCCGCCTGCAGATCGGCGACCGCAGGTTGTTTTGCGCCGGCCATCCACACACGCAAGGCTTCCCAACCGGCAACGCCTTCGGCCACATTGAAGCCGCAATGCGACGGCGCGGTTTCATTGACCAGCGCACTGGTCAATTGTTTCCCCGGCAGGATCGAACGCAGCGCGGATTGATTCGCCGGTATCACCAGTTCGTCGCGACTCGTATGCAGCGAGATCACCTTCGTCGACGGGTCGACGCGTCCGCGAAAATCCGAAGCCCAACGGAAATACAGCGCGGCGAACGGGTTGGCCGTGATGCGCGCGATGCCCGCGTCGATCACGGGGTCGGGATAGACCACGCCTGCTGTCGTGAACGGACTCAGGCCATTCAATTTGTCCGGCGCGCGCACCAGATCGGACAGGCCGTAGGTCGCATAGCCGAGATCGGTCAGGAAGAAATGATCGGTCGTGACGTGGCCGAACGCTTTGAGCTGCGCGAGGCGCCGGTCCATCGCTCCATTGGTGATCGGCAAATTGATGCCGGTGCAAACGTTCACAGGAAACAACGTCTGTAGCAGCTGCGCCTCGTCCTGCAAATCCGAAAGATTGTCGGGAATGTCGGAAAGGTCGAAGGCCCAGGTCAGCGGCGGCGCGCCGGTCGGCAAGTCGGCGCCGTTCACATCCTTGCACACCGCGTCGTAGGCGAGGCGGTTGTCGATGCCGAAATCCCAGACGCGCGATCCCGCCGCGGGCGGGCAGATCGAGAACACGCCGGGCACCGGCGCGAAACGCGCGTCCTCGGCGAGCTTGAGCGCGACAAGCCCACCGAGCGAACCGCCCCACGGGATGATCGCACCCGGCGTGCCGACCTGTTGCTTGAATACGTCGAGCAGCTGCGCGTTGTCGTCGCTGGCGCGGAACAGCGCCCAGGAGCGCTGGCTGTAGCTCGTCGCGGCGACCGCATAGCCCTCGGACAGCTGCAGATCGGCGAGCGGTCCCAGCGAGGGATTCGGCTTGGGTGGATCGAAGCTGAGCCCATGCTGGAACAGTACCAGCGTGCCGCCAGCCTTCCAGCCATCCGGCACCTTGATCTGGTAATAGGCGCCGGAAGCGGTCTGGCCGCTCAGCACTTGCGTCGCCAGCGACGCGTCGCAGGCGAACAGCAGGCCGCCAGCTAACAGGATTGAATGCCACGCGCGCCGCATCGGCGACACTCCTTGGGAATCGGACGAAAACATAGTCCGACGCACCTTAAGTCCGGATAAATCGTGAACCAGGCCGCGACGCTGCGGCAAAGCATCGCTAGAATCTTCGACCGGGAGGATGGCACATGAAGGGGCTGGTCACGGGTGGTGGTGGTCGAGCGTCGTGCGCCCGGCGCGAGGGTGAAACACGGACGTCGATCGGAAATCGCTGCAGGGACGGTTCGGAGGAAAAAACATGAAGGTGCTGGTCACAGGTGGTGGTGGTTTCCTGGGTCAGGCGATCTGCGCGCAACTGCGCGATCGCGGCCACGCCGTGCGCGCCTTCAGTCGCACGCGCCACGCCGCGCTCGACCAGCTCGGCGTCGAGCAGCATCCCGGCGACATCACCAATCTCGATGCCGTCGTCGCGGCGAGCGAAGGCGTCGACGCGATCGTCCACACTGCCGGCAAAGTCGGCGCCTGGGGGCCAGTCGAGGAGTATTACGACGCCAACGTGCGCGGCACCGACAACGTTCTCGCCGCCTGCGAATTGAACGGCATCCGCAAACTCGTGTTCACCTCAAGTCCGAGCGCGATCCGCGGCGGTCGCGGCGACCTCGAAGGCGTGGACGAATCGGTGCCCTATCCGTCGCGCTTCGGCACGCCCTACGCGGCGACCAAGGCGCTGGCGGAGCAACGCGTGCTCGCCGCAAACGGCGCCGAACTCGCGACCGTGCTGCTGCGCCCGCAATTCATCTGGGGTCCGGGCGATCCGAACCTCATGCCACGCATCCTCGCGCGCGCGTGCGCGGGCCGTCTGCGCCTGATCGGCGGCGGCGAAAAAAAGATAGACACGGTCTATATCGACAATGCGGCCGAGGCGCACGTGCTCGCGCTGGAAAAACTCAACGTCGGCGCGCCAATCGCAGGCAAGGTCTACTTCATCAGTAATGACCAGCCGGTCACGCCTGCGTTCCTGTTCAACGCCTGGCTCGAAGCCGCCGGTCTGCCGCCGGAAACGCGCTCGATCAGCCCCGGACTCGCGCACGCCGCAGGCGCGACGCTGGAGTTTCTGTACGGCCTCGTCGGCGCGCAGAACGAACCGCCGCTGACGCGCTATCTGGCCGAACAGATGTCGACCGCGAACTGGTACGACATCAGCGCCGCCAAGCGCGATCTCGGCTATGCACCGCGCGTCAGCATCATCGAGGGGTTGAAGCGGCTGCGCGCACATCGGCGCGAGCACCACTGAATAAGCGGTTGCCAATCCAACCCGCTAGAATTGGCGGGTGAACGAACCCCGCCAGCCCAATCCCCTCCTCGAGCGCCTCGGCCGCGCGCTGGAACGCGTGCTCGAACGCGCGCTCGCGCTCGATCCCGACACACGCGCGCAACTCGGCGCGCTCGAAGGCCGACGCATCGGTATCGACCTCCGCGGCAGCGGGCTCGCGCTCGCCTTGCGTGTCGAGGGCGGCCGCTTGCGGGTCGGTCCGCATTGGGAAAAATCCAGCGACCTGAATCTGCGCGCCGCGCCGGCGAGTCTCATCGCGTTCGCGCTGCGCCGTGGCGACGATGCGCCACTGCCGCCCGGCAAGGTCGAGATCTCCGGCGACGCCGATCTCGCGCGACGCATGGAAAAACTGTTCCGCAACTATCGCCCCGATATCGAAGAGGCGTTCGCACAGACCTTCGGCGACAGCTTCGGCGTGCCGCTCGCGCAGGGTCTCGCGCGCGCGTTCACTTGGACGCGTGAGTCGGCGCAGGCGCTCGCGCAGGACACCGCGGAATTCCTGCGCGAGGAAAGCCGCGATCTCGTCGCCCCGGCCGAGATGGAACAGTTTCTCGACGACGTCGATGCCTTGCGCGAACGCGCCGATCGTCTCGAAGCCCGCGTGAAAGGCGCCGCCGCGCGCGCCGGCAAGGGCGCCGCATGACTGCGCTGCGTCAGTTGCCACGCCTCGCGCGCATCCTCGGCACGCTCTCGCGTTATCGCCTCGACGACGTATTCGAGGAACTGCGTCCGCCGCGCAGCTTGCGCGCGTTGCGCCCGTTCCTGCCGAAACCGCGCGCCGATATCGCGACCCTGCCACGCGGCGAGCGCCTGCGCCTCGCGCTGATCGAGCTCGGGCCGATCTTCGTCAAGTTCGGACAGATCCTGTCGACGCGGCGCGACCTGTTGCCGACAGACATCGCCGACGAACTGGCGCAGTTGCAGGATCGCGTGCCACCGTTCCCCGGCGAGGTCGCGCAGCGCGCGGTCGAATCCGCGCTCGGTGCGCCGATTGCGAATTTGTATACCTCGTTCGACACGAGGCCGCTCGCTTCGGCGTCGATCGCGCAGGTGCATGCGGCGAAGCTTGCCGATGGCGGTGAAGTCGTGGTCAAAGTGTTGCGTCCCGGCATCCATCAGCGTATCCGCGCCGATATCGATCTGTTGCGCGCACTCGGCGACCTCGCCCAACGCTGGCATCCGGCCGCGGACAAGATCCGCCCGCGCGACATCGTCAGCGAAATCGAGACGACGCTCGAAAACGAACTCGACCTGCAGCGCGAGGCCGCGAATGCGAGCCTGTTGCGGCGCAATTTCGAGGCCGGCGACGATATGTACGTGCCGCAGGTGCATTGGTCGCACACGAACGAAAACGTGCTGACGCTCGAACGCGTGCACGGCATTCCGGTCGACGATCTCGCCGCGCTCGACGCGGCCGGCATCGATCGCGTCGCGCTGGCCGAAAAGGGCGTGCGCCTGTTCTACACCCAGGTGTTTCGCGACAATTTTTTCCACGCCGACGCGCACCCGGGCAATATCTGGGTCGATCCCGCGCGCAAGGGCAATCCGCGCATCATCGCGCTCGACTTCGGCATCGTCGGCTCGCTGCCGGACCGCGACCAGTACTGGCTCGCCGAGAATTTCATGGCGCTGTTCGAGCGCGATTACCGGCGCATCGCCGACCTGCATCTCGCCGCTGGCTGGATTCCGCCGAACACGCGCGTCGACGAACTCGAAGCCGCGGTGCGCACGGTGTGCGAGCCCTATTTCACGCGTCCGTTGTCGGAAATTTCGCTCGGCGAAGTCGTCGCGAAACTTTTTTCGGTCGCGCGGCGTTATCAGCTTACGCTGCAACCGCAGCTGATCCTGCTGCAGAAAACCCTGCTCAATATCGAAGGCGTCGGGCGCTCGCTGCATCCGAAGATCGATATCTGGGCGGTGGCGCAACCGGTGCTAGGGCAAATCCTGCGCGAGCGCTACGGCGTGCGGCATGCGCTGAAGCAGATTCGCAAACGCTTGCCCGAATGGACCGCCGCCGCGCCTGAATTGCCTGAACTGTTTCACACCGCGTTGAAGAAGGCCGCTGCGGGCGAGGTCGATCTTGCCGCGCGCGAGGCCGAACTCGCACAGCGTGAACGCCTTGCGCTTGCGCAGCGCCGCCAGCTGGCGGTGTTGCCGCTCGCTGCCGCTTCCCTGGTCAGCGCGGCAGTGCTGTATGCGTTCGACACGCATGACGCGCAATGGGCGCACGTGCCGCTGTCGGCCTGGCTTGCGCTGGCGGTCAGCGCCGTGGCGTTCTTTGTTGCGTGGCGCCGCGCGCGCTGAGCGAAGCACCCGCTTGAGCGGAACGATCGACATCGTCCACGAGGACGCCGATCTTGTCGTGGTGAACAAGCCCGCGGGCCTGCTCGTTCATCGCAGCAAGATCGCCGACGACGAAACGGATTTCCTGCTCGACCGCATCCGCGAACAAACCGGCTCGCTACTCTATCTCGCGCATCGCCTCGATCGGGCGACTTCGGGCGTGCTGCTGCTGGCGAAGTCGCGCGAGTTCGCCGGTGAACTCGGCAAGCTGTTCATGGCGCGAGACGTGACTAAGCGCTACCTCGCCGTGGTACGCGGCTGGCCGGCGGCCGAAGGCACGATCGACTATGCACTGTCGGGCGAGCGCGAACGTGGCCCGCGCAAACCGGCCGTAACGCACTGGCGCACGCTCGCGACGACAACCGTGCCAATCGAAATGGGCCGCTATCCCGAACAACGATACGCGCTTATCGAGGCGCTGCCGGAAACCGGACGCTACCGGCAGATCCGCCGCCATCTGCACCACGTTTCGCACCACATCATCGGAGACACGAGCCACGGCCGCGGCGATCACAACCGCCTCTGGCGCATCCATTTCGGCATGCATCGCCTGCTGCTGCATGCGTGGCGGATCGAGTTCACGCATCCGCGCAGTGGCGTGGCGCTGCGCATTGAAGCGCCGGTCGATCCGGTGTGGCTTAGTGTGCTGGAGCGGTTCGGTTGGCTCGATGCGCTCGGTTAAAACGATCTTCGCCAAGTGTGTTATTTCTTGAATTTCTCGAAACGATTTCCACGTCGCACAAACAATGTGTCGGTCAAATGGTACGCGCCTTCCTGCATGGCCTTGGCGGTCAATTCATGCAGTTTTTCGACACCTCCTGGAGTTCTTGAGCCCGCAACAAGCAAAACGTCGCGGGCAGGCACCGACACCACAATATCTCCTTCGACTTTGACATCACGCCAAACATCATCGAGCAACAGTACGCTCGCTTCATAAGTTCCGCCAGCGGTGATCATGGAAACAATCGGACCTCGATGAATTTCAATCGGCGGAAGAATTTTTTTCAAGTTCTCAATCGCAAGCAGCCGTAGTTGTTTGCGTTCGATATTCGACTTATCGAAACTCGCCTGGGTGAAATAGTGGATGCCTTTTTCGCCGTCCTCTGCGTAGACCACATCCAAATCGTCGTTCAGCGCCTCCACGATGTATTCCGGTGGGTCCTTTGCGCCGCGTTGTTTCAAAGACTGTTGAATCTCGTGCAGCCATAGATGATCTTTTACAACGGGCACGATTCTGGTTCGGTCAATTTTCCCATCGTGAGCGTGTTGCTCCGATAGACTTGCCACACGCCGAGCAATGATCTCGTCTCGCGATTCTGGCGCTTGCAGATATTCCTGGTAGGCGTTGTCCAAGAACGCGTCCAATTCTGTCTTGTCAGCAAGGAGAATCTTGACGGTCAAATCGCCTTCGACAGTCATCCTTGCATCAGGAATTGACGCCTTTGCTGCTTTGGCGAACTCATCGGTAAAAGTCGTCTTGTCCATCGTCTTGGGTGTGCACCCGAAGAAGAGGCTAGAGATGAGTAGGAAAAGAATAATTTTCTGAGTGCTCATCCAACACCTAGGTAGCTCACTCGCCTGCGTCGCGTGGATACGTTGTATCCTTATTCGCTGAAATTTGTCCATATCAGAGACACCATGCCCTCATTCGACATCGTCTCCAAACTCGACCTGCACGAGCTGACCAATGCGCTCGACCAGGCCAATCGCGAACTCGCCAACCGCTTCGACTTCAAGGGCGCCGACGCGGAATTCGAGCGCAGCGAGGAAACCATCGTCACACTCAAGGCGCAGGCCGAATTTCAGCTCAAGCAGATGCTCGATATTCTGAAGCAACGCCTCGCAGCGCGACAGATCGATATCCGCTGCGCCGAGATCGCCGATCCGGAAATCAATCTCGCGACCGCTCGGCAGAAAGTGACGCTGAAGCAGGGTATCGATCAACCCACAGCCAAGGACATCGTCAAGCGCATCAAGGATGCCAAGCTCAAGGTCGAGGCGCAGATCCAGGGCGACAAGCTGCGTGTCACCGGCAAGAAGCGCGACGATCTGCAGTCGGCGATCGCGCTGCTGCGTGCGGCGGCGGATATCAAGATGCCGCTGCAGTACGAAAACTTCCGCGATTAAGCCGAGCCCAGTGCTGCACGTTACCGCGTCCCTGCAAATTCCCGATCACGAGTTGATCGAGACTTTCGTGCGCGCCTCAGGGCCCGGTGGGCAGAACGTCAACAAAGTCGCCTCAGCGGTGGAGCTGCGTTTCGACGTGGCACATTCGCCGGCACTGTCCGAGGCTTTGCGCGCGCGCGTGCTTGCGCGACGCGACCGCCGCCTGACCAGCGAAGGCGTGCTGGTGATCCAGGCCAATCGCTTTCGCGACCAGGCGAAGAACCGCGAGGACGCGCGCGCGCGTCTCGCCGAAATCCTGCGCGCTTCGCTGCACGTGCCAAAGAAACGCGTCGCGACCAAGCCGACGCGCGCTTCGAAGGAACGCCGCCTCGATGCGAAGAAGCTGCGCGCGAAGCACAAGGCCGGTCGCGCCAGGCGCGATTGGAGTGGCGAGTGAGCGCGTCCGACGTCGCGACAGCACCGGCTTTTCCGCCACTGCCCGCGCAGGTGCCGCAATTTGCGCCCTCGCTCGGCGGCAGCCTGTGCCGCGGCTTGCTCCGGCTCTGCGGCTGGCGCTTTGCCGGCGAGATGCCCGACCTGCCCAAGCTCGTGCTGATCGCCGCGCCGCATTCGTCGAACTGGGACGGCATCTTCGGCATGCTGTTCAAGGTCGCGCTGCGCCTCGACTTGCACTTCGTCGGCAAGCGCGAAGTGTTCTTCTGGCCGCTCGGCCCGATCCTTCGCCGGCTCGGCGGTATCCCGATCGATCGCGCCGGAGCGCACGATCTCGTTGCGCAAGTCGCCGCACAGTTCGCCGCACGCGAGCGCTTCTGGTTCGGCCTCGCGCCCGAGGGCACGCGCAAGAAAGTAGCGAAGTGGAAAAGTGGATTCTGGCATATCGCGCGCGCCGCACAGGTGCCGATCCTGCCGGTCTATTTCCACTATCTCGACAAGACCATCGGCGTCGGCCCGCTGTTCGAGCCGAGCGACAGTTACGAAGCGGATATCGCGAAACTGCGCGCATTCTACGCGCCGATCCGCGGCAAGAACCACAACGTCGAGTGAGCAATGCAAAGCCCGTGCTGGTCGCGTGGAGCGGCGGCAAGGACGCGGCCTGTGCGTTGGAGCGCCTGCGCGACGATCCGGCCTGGCGCATTGCCGGTATCCTTACGACTGTCACGCAAGGCTATGATCGCATCGCAATCCACGGCGTGCGCCGCAGCCTGCTCGAGACACAGGTCGCGCGCCTCGGCCTCCCGCTGTACGAGGCGCAGATTCCGCAACAGGCGACAAACGAGCAATACGAAACCGCCTTTGCACAGGCACTCGTTCGTGCGCGCGGGGACGAGCCAGCACTCGACTCGATTGCGTTCGGCGATCTGTTTCTCGCCGATGTGCGCGCATACCGCGAAGCCCTGCTTGCGCGGCTCGACTGGCACGGTGTGTATCCGCTCTGGGGAGAAAACACCGCGCAACTGGCGCGCAACGTGATCGCGCGCGGTTATCGCGCGGTGCTGACTTGCGTCGACACGCAGCAACTCGATGCGCGCTTCTGCGGCCGCGAATTCGACGCTGCGCTGCTTGCCGATCTGCCCGCGAGTTGCGATCCCTGCGGCGAAAACGGCGAATTTCACACGCTCGTCTACGCCGGCCCGCTGTGGGAGAAACCGATTGCGCTCGCGCGCGGCGAACGCGTGCTGCGCGAACAGCGCTTTCAATACATTGATCTGCTTGAGGCCTGAGCCTGCGACCTGGCGCGAAACTCGAAGCTGTCTCAGAAATGCGCTATGTTCGACGCATCATCGGAAATATCGTCCTAGTCGGGCGCGACATTACTCGGGAGAACCATCATGGCGCTGATTGCCAGTGACAAGAGCAGCGGTTTCCAGTTTGCCGGAGCCGCGCGCACCATCATCGTGCTAGCCGTCATACTCGTGCTGGTCTCAGCGTTTTGGCCGTTCCGCACGGTGCCGACGGGCTCGCGCGGCGTGCTGACGCAATTCGGCGCAATCAAGCAGATCGAGCCCGAAGGTCTGGTCATCGTCGCGCCGTGGCAGAGCCTCGCGCTGTTCAGCATCCGCGCCGAGCAGGCACAGATCGACAACGCCGACGGCAGCACCAGCGACACGCAGCCGGTGAAGGTGAGCCTGACCGTGCGCTACAGCATCACGCCGGATCGCGTGTCCGAGGTGTATGAGAAATACAGTCACGATGGCGACCTGTCTTCGTACGTGCAGACCGCGACGCAGGAAGTGTTCAAGGCCGTAACGGCGAAGTATACGGCGCCGGACCTGATCGCCAAGCGTTCGCAGGTATCGAGCGACATCAACCAATCGCTCAAGCAGAAGCTCGAGATGTACGGCGCGCAGGTCATCAATATCGACATGCGCAATTTCAGTTTCTCCGACACCTATATGCATGCGATCAACGAAAAAGTGACGCAGGAGCAGTTGCGCCTCGCGGCAGAAAACAAGGTCAAGACGGTGGAGGCGGAACAGCGCGCCAAGGTCGTCACCGCCGAGGCCGAGGCGAACGCGCTCAAGGCACAGGCCGACGGCCAGGCCTACGCGACGGTGAAGGCCGCAAACGCGCAGGCCGAAGCCTTGCGCGTGCAGAACGAGGCACTGGCCAAGAACAAGGAAGTGCTTGAGCTGCGGCGCATCGAGGTCGAACGCACCAAGGCCGAAAGATGGGACGGCAGACTACCGCAGAACATTTACGCCGGTGCGCCGATTCCGTTCTTCACGCCGGGCAAGAGCGACTGAGGCGCTGCGATCAACGCTCGGCGGCGCGTTCGCCCTCGCCGCGATAGAAGTCCAACAGCGCTGGCTCCTGCCAACGCCACAGGTCTAGCAGCGTCTGTCTTGCCGCAGCGCCGATGCGTTGGCGCAGATTCCGATCGGCGCGCAGGCGTTCGATGATTGCGAACGCCTCGGCTTCGCTGTGCACGAGGAAGCCGTTCTCCTCGTGCACGATCAGTTCCGCGCAACCGCATTGCTCCGGAAACGCGACGACCGGGAGTTCCATCGCCATCGCTTCGAGGATGACCGAACCGCCGGTCTCGAAGAATTGCGGATGCTTGCGATAGACGAACACGTCGAGGCCGTCAAGGAAGTCCCTGGCATCGAGCGTGCCCGCCTCGATCAGCTCAGGCTTCGCGCCGCTGTCGCGCGCGAACAGGTGCGCGATCACCGAACCGCCGAGTATCCTCACGCCGTATCCGCGCGCCAGCATGGCGCGGAAGAAGGCGGAATCGTTGGCGTGATACTTCCAGATGTAGGCGCGGCCGTGACGACCGACGGTGAAGCGCGGATTATCCTGCGTACGCCTGCGCTGAAAATGCGTCAGGTCGACCGGCGAATATTCGATCGCGCCGGGCAGGCCAAGCAGATCGCGAAACAGCTTCGACGGAAAGGTGAGCTGCACGCGTGGATGCGCCGCATTGCGCTCGATCCGTTGCAGACAACGCAGCAGATTCTGGTTCTGTTCGACCAGGTTGTGGCAGACGACGATGCGCTCGAAGCGGCCGCGCTCGAGCCAGTCGCCGCACTCGTAGTAGGTTCCGATCAGCACGAGGGTGCCGCCTGTCGGCGCGTCGTCCGACGAGATCAGGCGGATCGCGCACTCTCTCGCATGCTCGGCGTGCGCGGGCACGGTCGTCCACAGCGTGGTCGGCATGCGCGCGGCAAGCAGGCGCCGCAGGTTGAGCGCGCGCCGCTCGCTGCCGCCGATACTGTCGAGGTTGCCGACGATATGCACATGCTGATCTGCCGCTTCGCCGTGTCCGGATGCGAGTGCGTTGACGCGATCGAGCGTGCCGCGGATCGCCTGCCCCTCGGCCTGCAGTATCGCCGGCTGATCGAGCCAGTAGCGGCACTCCGCGCGCAGCTGCGCTACCTCGGCGTGATCAGGATCGAGTTCGCCGGCGCGTTCGATCGACGCCCAAGCCTGATCGAGCAGATGCACATCCAGACACATCTCGGTCGCGATCATCGCGTCGCGCACATCGCTCAGCTGCTGCGGGCGCAACTCGTCCAGGATGCATCTTGCACGGTCGCCCGCGCCGATCTGCAATAGCGCGCCGGCGTGGGCCAGCAGGTCGCGCTGTTGCGAGCCGAAATTGAAACTCGCGCGCCAGTGTGCTGCTGCCACGCCTCCCCCTAACGGCGCCCGCGACCGGCCATCACGCGGCCGCGCGCGCGCCCTGCCCGCCGGCGCGCCAGTCCTGCAGCAGCTGCTCGCGCTTCAAAGCCGCCTTGGCCATGTTCGCTTCCTTGATGTGGCCGTAGCCGCGAATCTGCTCGGGGACCGAGGCGATCTCCACTGCGAGTGCGGCGTTATCGCGCGACAGCTTCGCGGTGAGTTCGTCGACCTGACTGAAGTAGTCGGCGATCAGCTGGCGCTCCATGCGGCGCTCCTCGGTCTTGCCGAAGATATCGAACGCGCCGCCACGCAGGCCCTTGAACTTCGCCAGCAGCTTGAACGCGCGGAAGGTCCACGGACCGAATTCGCGTTTGATCAAGCGACCGTCGGCATCCTTCTTCGCGAACGTCGGCGGCGCGAGATTGAAATGGATCTTGTAGTCGCCGTCGAAGGTATCGCGAACTTGCTTCTCGAATTCGCCGCTCGTGTACAGGCGCGCGACCTCGTACTCATCCTTGTAGGCCATCAGCTTGAACGCATAACGCGCAACCGCTTCGCTCAGCGCAGTCGCGCCGGGCGTCTTCTGCTGTTCGACGCGGCGCACAGTATCGACGAGATTCTTGTACTTGGTCGCATAGGCTGCATCCTGATAATCGGTCAGGAAGGCGGCGCGGCGCGCGATCTGCTCGTCGAGCGTCGCGCTGAGCTTGGCGTCTTCGAGCGGACCCGCAGCGATCGCCTTGGCCGCGACCGTGGCACCGCGTGCGGCTTCCTGCACCTTGGCCAGATCGACCGCGGCGAGGCGCCCCCAATTGAACGCCGCCTTGTTCATTTCGATCGCCGCGCCATTGAGTTCGACCGCGCGCATCAGCGCATCAAGCGTGAGCGGCACCCAGCCCTTCTGCCAGGCATAGCCGAGCATGAACAGATTCGACGCGATCGAATCGCCGAGCAGCCTGGTAGCAAGATCGGTAGCATCGACGAGTTCGGGTGCGCCGCCATCGAGCGCGGTCTTCACTGCCTCGACGATCTGCTTCGCCGGGAACTGCATGTCAGGCTTGGTCGTGAACGTGCCCGGCATCGCTTCGTAGGTGTTGAGCACGACGCGTGAGCGGTCGGCGCGAATCTTCGACAGCGCCCAGTAATCGTTGACCACGACCATGTCGCAGCCGAGCACAAGATCGGCCTCGCCCGCGGCGATACGCACGGCGTGGATATCGTTCGGCGTGCGCGCAATGCGCAGATGGCAGGTCACCGCGCCGCCCTTCTGCGCCAAGCCGGTCTGGTCGAGCACGGTGCTGCCCTTGCCTTCAAGATGCGCGGCCATGCCGATCAGCGCGCCGATCGTGACGACGCCGGTACCGCCGATGCCGGTGACGAGAATGTTCCACGGCTGCTCGAGATCGGTCGCGAAGGTCGGCTGCGGCAGCGTGGAGAAATCCACTTTTCCACTCGGCTTGCGCTTCTTCAGCTCGCCGCCCTTGATCGTGACGAAGCTCGGGCAGAACCCTTTGACGCAGGAATAGTCCTTGTTGCAGTTGGACTGATCGATCTCACGCTTGCGCCCGTATTCGGTGTCCTTCGGCAGCACCGAGACGCAGAACGATTTCTCGCCGCAGTCGCCGCAGCCTTCGCACACGAGCGAATTGATGAACACGCGCTTCTTCGGATCTTCCATCTTGCCGCGCTTGCGCCGGCGACGCTTCTCGGTTGCGCAGGTCTGGTCGTAGATCAGCACGCTGACACCTTCGACTTCGCGCAGGCGCTTGGACACCGCGTCGAACTCGGCGCGGTCGACGAACTCGACGCCGCTCGGGAACAGTTCGCGCTTCGACCACTTCTCGATGTCGTCGCTCATCACGACGATCGTGTGCACGCCTTCGCTGTGCACCTGATGCGCGATGTCGGGCACGGTCAGCGTGCCGTCGACGGGCTGGCCGCCCGTCATCGCGACTGCGTCGTTGTAGAGAATCTTGTAGGTGATATTGACCTTGGCCGCGATCGCCTGGCGGATCGCGAGCGAGCCCGAATGGAAATAAGTGCCGTCGCCAAGGTTCTGGAACACGTGCTTGGTTTCGGTGAACGGCGCCTGGCCGCACCAGGACGCGCCTTCGCCGCCCATCTGGGTGAAGGTGTCGGTGCGCCGATCCATCCACGTCACCATGTAGTGGCAACCGATGCCGCCGAGCGCACGCGAGCCTTCAATCACCGCGGTCGAGGTATTGTGCGGACAGCCGGAGCAGTAATGCGCGGCGCGAGGGAAATTCGCACGCGGCAGCGTGAGTTCCTTTTCCTTCGCCTCGATCCAGGCGACGCGCGACTTGATCGTGTCGGTCGAAAAGAAGCGCGACAGGCGCCGCGCGATCACCAGCGCGATCATCGCGGGTGTCAGCTCCGCGGTCGACGGCAGGATCCAGTTGCCGGCCTCGTCGTACTTGCCGATCACCGAGGGGCGCGTCTGTGCGTCCCAGTTGTACATGTATTCCTTCATCTGCGATTCGATGAAGGAGCGCTTTTCCTCGACCACGATGATGTCTTCGAGTCCGCGCGCGAAATTCTGGATGCCGACCGGCTCGAGCGGCCAAGTCATGCCGATCTTGTACACGCGGATGCCGATGTCGGCCGCGGCCTTCTCATCGATGCCGAGGTATTCGAGCGCCTGCAGCACGTCGAGATAGCTCTTGCCGGTCGTGACGATGCCGAGACGCGCACGCGGCGAATCGATCACGATGCGGTCGATCTTGTTCGCGCGCGCGAACGCCTGTGAGGCCTGCACGGCGTAACGGTGCAGACGCATTTCCTGATCGAGGGGCGGATCGGGCCAGCGGATGTTGAGGCCACCCACGGGCATCGTGAAATCCTCGGGCAGCACGATATCGAGCTGATGCGGATTGACGTTGACGCTCGCGGACGATTCGACCGTTTCCGCGATCGTCTTGAAGCCGACCCAGCGCCCGGTGAAGCGCGACATCGCCCAGCCCATCAGGCCCATATCGAGGATGTCCTGCACGCCGGCGGGATTGAGGATCGGCATCATCGCCGAGACGAATTCGAGTTCGCTGCCATGCGGCAGCGTCGACGAGCGACAGGCGTGATCGTCGGCCGCGAGCGCGAGCACGCCGCCGTTCTTCGATGTACCTGCCGCGTTACCGTGCTTGAACACATCGCCCGAGCGATCGACGCCCGGACCTTTGCCGTACCACATCGAAAACACGCCGTCGTACTTGGCGCCCGGGAACAGGTTCGCCTGCTGCGTACCCCAAACCATGGTCGCGCCGAGGTCTTCGTTGAGGCCCGGCTGGAATTCGATGTTCGAGGCCTTGAGGTGCTTCTTCGCCTTCCACAGCTCGAGGTCGAAACCGCCGAGCGGCGAACCGCGATAACCGGAAATGAATCCGGCCGTGTTGAGATGGGCCGCGCGATCGCGCATCTGCTGCATCAGCGGTAGGCGCACCAGCGCCTGAACGCCGGAAAGATAGATGCGCCCTTCAGTGCGCGTGTACTTGTGCTCGAGCGTGTAGTCGAGATCGAGCCGGGTTGCGGGAACCGCCATAAATCACCTGCGCACACGAAGGAAAGATGCGTATTTTAGCATCCGTCCCGTGCGCAGCAGGTGGTGGCGGCGCTAAAGCGCCAAGTGCAGCGCTTGCCCGCGCCAGGCAAACGCTCGTTTGGATCTTCGTTTACTTGGTTTGCGTAATCAGCTGGGCGAGGTTGTACGGCGCCTTGGCATGGCCCTCGATCGACGCCGGATAGTCGCGCGTCGGATCGAACTTGAGCGAGTCGGTGAACATGCGCAGGGTCGCCGCGCAGGTCTTCGACGCGTTCGCATCGACGCCGATCATCGAGAATTCGAGAAAGCCGCGGCGCGCGAGATGCACCGCGTGGCAGTCAAACACGCTGCCCTTGCCGCTCGCATCGGCGCGTTCCTCGACCCACGCCGCCGTCTTGTTGTCGAGCAGCGGCGGCGCGATGTAGTGCATGAACTTGCCCGGGCTCGAAACAAGGCGTTGCTCGGGCGCATGCTTTTCGGCAAACGCCACGAGCAGATCGGGTCCGATGTCCTCGATCGTGCCGGTCTGGATCAGGCCTTCACCGCGCCAGCGCAAGCGCACCACGGGCGAGGCTTGCGTCAGCGGTGTCGCCTCCGCCACGATCCATGCGGCGAGATATTGATCGTCCGGACGACCCATTCCCGCCTCGAGCCGGCGCGCGTCGGCGTTGTCGGCGAGATGCCAGCCTTTCGGGATCGCGAACGAATAGCCAGTGATCTCGCGCGCATAGGCGCCGCGATAGAAGGTCACGCGCTGTACGAGTTCGCGGAACTTGTCCGGCGTCATTGCCTCGGGCGTCACGGGTGACGCCGTCGCTGTATTGTCCTGCGCGAGCGCGGGTGCGCAAAACGCGCCGAGCGCAAGCACTGCAAGTCTCACGCACATCTTCATGTTCGCGCCGATCGTCGTCGTAAACATGTTTCCTCCTCGTTGCATGCTGAACCGATTTGCCGCTATTCCGATTTCACCATCGCGCGAAACGGAAACATCTGCTGCGCGACGAAGCCGTCCGGCATGTAATCGCCGACCACGCCGTAATGTTCCGGAAAGCGCTTTTCCGATTTCACCGCAGTGCCGAAAATATAATCCAGAAACGCATAGTGCGCGGCATAGTTGCGATCGATCGCCTCGGTGTCCTGCGAATGATGCCAGTGATGGAAATCGGGCGTCACGATCAGATATTTGAGCGGACCCCAAGGCAAGTGAACATTGGCGTGATTGAACACGGCCTGAAAGCCCACAATGATGATATAGGCATTGATCACGCCCTCGCCGAAACCGATCACGAACAACGGCGCGAGCACGCAGACACGCGTGAAAACGATTTCGAGCATGTGCTGGCGCGATCCGGCCAGCCAATCCATCGTCTTGGCGCTGTGGTGTACCGAATGGAATTTCCACAGGAACGGAATCTCGTGGTACGCGCGATGCGTCCAGTACTGCGCCAGATCGGCGACGAGGATGCACAGCAGCAGTTGCGGCACAAACCAGATGCGCTGCACCGCCTGCTGGAAATCGTGCTGCACGGCCCAGCCGAACACATGATGGATCAGGAAATTCACCGTCAGCAGGATCAGGCCGACGAGGAAATGATTGACCGCAAAGTGTTTCAGGTCGGTCTGCCATTCGGGCCGGAATACCGATTGGCCCTGGTACAGCGGGAACAGTTTCTCGATCACGACAAAGACCACGGTCGAGCCGAGCAGGTCGAGGATGAACCAGTCGAGCCCGATGTACGGCGTGTTGTCCGGAAAATCGCCCACCGGCACGCGCGAGCCGCCGAGTGCAACCGCGATCAGCACGAGCGCGAACGCAACGAGGTTGAGATTGCGCCGGCGTCCGAAAATCAGATTGGTCAGCGACAGACCGCCCGCAACGAGCAGACCGCCGAGCAGCAGCTGGCGCAGCACGTCGACCGAATATTTGTGGCGCAATTCGGGTGTAGTCAGATATTCCGGAAAATGGAAGGCGAGCACCGCGAGCAGGCTCAGTGCGCCTAGCAGCAGCGCGATCACCGTACTGATCAGCGCGTGCCCCTGACGCAGGTCGCCGCTGCGCTGTAACAAATCCGCGGTGTCGCCGACGATCGCACTGACACGGCGCGCCGATGCCGACAGCGGCGCCACCAGAATGCGCCGCGACGCATTTACTTGTTGCGAATCCGACATCGGCTCTCCCCGCGTGTTGTCTCGCCGCCGATGATTCTAGCCGCAGAATCATCCACTTGCATGCGCGCGTACGGCAGTACCTTGAAATCCTCGCCCCCATCCCCAGCTCATCGCACAAGGAAAGCAGCCATGCTTGCCGTCTCACGCCAGGGGTTCGCCGTCACCAAGGCTTCGCGCAGGACGCGAATCAGCGCTCGGTATTGCGCCGTCGCATCCGCGCCGAACCCACACACCTCTTCATGCTTCCGCCTGCTTCCGCGCACGCAGTTCGTGTTGCGCCTTGCCTTTTCGGGAGTTTCCTTACATGCCGCCCATGTGACGTTCTGCTCTTAGCTTTTCGTCCCTGCGTTTTTTCCGCGGCCATACGCATCGATTTCCCAAGCGAGTACGCAGCTCGCGATGTGCGCGTGCGCCCGCATCATTCACAACAAGGATCTGCTGTCATGTCATGGTTTGATCTCAATCAACTCGGCTGGGGCAATCTGTCCCTGATCTTCGGCGGCATCGTGCTGCTGTGGCTCGCGTATTCGAGCATCGTCTACGTGCCGAACAATCGCGTCGGCATCCTCGAACGCCTGTGGGCATCCAAGGGTTCGGTGCGCCAGGGCATCGTCGCGACACAGGGCGAAGCGGGCTATGTGCCCGAGCTGCTGCGCGGCGGTTTTCACCTGTTGTTCCCGCTGCAGTATCGCGTGCACAAACGTGACCTCGTGACCGTGCCGCAAGGCGAAATCGGCTATGTGTTCGCGCGCGACGGCAAACCGCTCGACGCGGGTCAGTCGCTCGCGGGCAATGCGAGCGCCGATGACTTCGAAAACGTGCGCGAGTTCCTCGCTGCGGGCGGACAGAAAGGCCCGCAGCGCAAGGTGCTGCGCGAAGGCATGTATGCGATCAACGCTGCGCAGTTCGTCGTGCTCACGCGCGCGAACACCTATGCGCTCGCGCTCGCGCAATCCGACGCCGACACGATCGAGGCGATGCGCGCGCAGATCGAGGCGCGCGGCGGCTTCCATCCGATCATCGTCGGCGAAAGATCTGCATATGCGGCGCCTCTGTTCGATCCCGGCGCGAAGGGCACGCGTCTAGAAAACGATCCGAAGGATCTGATCGGCATCATCACCGTGCACGATGGCCCCGCGCTGCCCGCGGGCGAACTGATCGCGCCGGCGGTCGGCGCCGATCGCCGCATCGTTGCAACCTATCACAATAACTTCCAGGACGCCGATCGCTTCCTCGCCGCGGGCGGTTTCCGTGGGCGCCAATATCAGGTGCTCGTCGACGGTACGTATTACGTCAACCGCCTGTTTGCGAGCGTCGAGTTCGTCGAGAAGACGCTGGTGCCAATGGGTATGGTCGGCGTGGTCGTGTCGTTCACCGGCCAGCGCGGCGCGGATCGCTCCGGCAGCGAGTATCAACACGGCGAGCTCGTCGGCGAAGGCGAACGTGGCGTGTGGGAGGCGCCGCTGCTGCCCGGCAAATATCCGTTCAATCGCTTCGCCGGCTCGATCGTGAAAGTGCCGACGACGAATTTCATCCTGAAGTGGGAATCGGGCCAGTCGGGTTCGGACTTCGACCGCAACCTCAAGGAAATCTCGCTGATCACCAAGGATGCGTTCGAGCCGACGCTGCCGCTCTCGGTCGTGGTGCATATCGACTACAAGAAAGCGGCGAAGGTGATTCAGCGTTTCGGCGACGTGCAGAAGTTGGTCGAGCAGACGCTCGATCCGATGGTCTCGGCGTATTTCAAGAACACGGCGCAAACCAAGACGCTGATCGAGCTGCTGCAGCAGCGCGCGGACATCCAGAGTCAGGCGCTGGCCGAGATGAAGGACAAGTTCACGGCCTACAACCTCGAACTGCAGGAAGTGCTGATCGGCACGCCGAAGTCGCCCGCCGGCAATAGCCAGATCGAGCAGATCCTGGCCCAGCTGCGCGATCGCCAGGTCGCGCGCGAGCAGATCGAGACGTACGAACGCCAGGAAGCCGCCGCGATCAAGGAACGCACGTTGCGCGAAGCCGCGGCGGTCGCCGCACAGCAGAAAGGTCTGACCGAATCGCGCATCGCGATCGAGATCGCCGAGAACAAGGGTCTGGCCGAAGTGAAGACGCAGACGCGCCAGGGCGAGGCCGATGCGGCGAAGATTCGCAATGTCGCCGTCGCCGAGGCGGATCGCATCAAGGCGATCGGCGCGGCGAACGCGAATCGCATCGAGCTCGAAGGCGCTGCGACCGCGCGCGCCGCGCAGCAGCAGGTCGAGGCCTACGGCGGCCCCGAGATCCGCCTCGCGCAGGAAATCTCCGCGCAGATCACGCGCGCGATCGCCGAAGGCAAGCTGCCGGTCGTACCGCAGGTGCTGGTCGGCGGCGATGGCAAGAACGGCAATGCGATCGAAGCGATCACCGGCATGATCCTCGCCGCGGGCGAGCAGTTCCGCCAGCGGCAGGTGAGCAATGCGAAGGCGAGCAACGGTGCTGTAAACGCTAACGCGTAAACGTGCCGACTGGTACACGAAGGCCCCGCGCAATGCGGGGCCTTTGCTTATGGCAGGCGCGTGTAGTTATTGATCCAATTCACTTCCCACGTCTTGCCGCCATCGACCGAGAACGCCTGCTCCGATTGCGCGGTGTTGGCGGTGATTTCCCAGATCGAAAAACGCACCAGTGTGGCTTTGCCGTTGATTGGCTCCTGGTCGTAGAACGTCATGCGGCCGTCCTGCATCTGGCCGACGCCGGCAATGTCGCCGAGCATGCCGTCTTTCGGGTGGGCGAAGTTGATGCTCCATTGTTTCGTCGCCGGGTTGTACACGCGCAGCGCGAGCAGTTCCACCGGACCGGCCGAACCGTCCGCCTTGAACTCGGCCAGGTTCGCCTTGCCGCCCCAGATCGCGGTGACATGGGTGACGCCATCCATCTCAGCCCAGTCGTTCGCGCCGGTGAGCGGATGCATCAGCCGTTTCGAGTGCGTCTTCCAGTCGCCGATGCCGAAATCGAATTCATGACTGCCGTCGTGATCGGGTTTGAGCGCAAGCTGCGACGGCGGCACCGCATCGGCGAGCTTGGTCTTCTTCGCGGTGAGCTGAACTTCCCAGGTCTTGCCGCCGTCGGCCGAGTACGACTCTTCGTATTGATGCGATGTCGGCGCGATGTCGGACCAGGCGCCGCGCACCAGAATCGCGCGGCCATCGAGCGTGTCCGATGCGTACAACTCGGCATGGCCCTCCTTGAATGCGCCGATCATCCCGCCGGCGAACGTGCCGGGAGTGAACGCACCGGACTTGCTGCCGATGAACGTCTGACTCCACTGGTGCGCACCCGGGTTGTACATGAACAGCGACATGCCCTGCCAATGGCCCTTCGGCCCGTCCGTTTCGATTTCTTCGAGTTGCGCGCGACCGCCCCATACCTTGCGCGTGCTGACCGTGCCGTTCAATTCGATCGTATCGTTCGAGCCGGATAGCGGATGCACGCGGCGCTTGATCTGTGTCTTCCACACGCCGAAGCTGAAGTCGAAATCGTGGCTGCCATCGCGCTCGATCGGCGCCGCGGATGCTGCGTCGGCGCATAGTGGCAGCGCGACGCAAGTACAGCCGGCGATGCCGATCAACGCCAGCAGAGGCTTTGCGATTTTCACTTTCGTCTCCTTTCGCCGCGCGAAGCAAGGTCATTGATGGCCTTGCTCAGAACATCATCACGGGCGTTTGAATTTGTAGATGAACTGATCGGTGCGTCCCACGATCGTTGCATTGAACACGCCGGCCGTGTGCGAGTCGGCCGCATTGGCGAGCAGCGTGCTTTCGGCGATGAACTGGAACCCCGCCGCTTCGATTTCGCGGCGCACGAGCGCGGGATCGATGCGATGCAGGGTGTCGGTCACGTCGGCTGGCGCGCCCTTGGCGGCGACGTGATCGATCACGACGTAGGTGCCGCCGGACTTGAGTGCGGCGAACACGGCGCGATTGAACGCCGCGGTGTCGATCGGACCCATGAACTTGTCTTTCAAGTCGTGGTAGTTTTGCGAGATCCAGAACACGTCGAGCTTCTCGGGATACTTCGCGACATCGAGTGCGGCGCCGAAATTCAGCGACGCATTCGTGTGGGTAAACAGGTAGCTCTCGACCTCGGCCGTGCCTTTGACGATGTTCGGATATTCGTACAGCGTGTTGGGCACGCTGCCGTAAACATGGCCCTGCGGCCCGACGATCGCCGAAAACAGACGCGTGAAGTAGCCCTGACCGACGGCGTAATCGGCGATCTTGTCGCCGGGTTTGATGCCGGCGAAAGCGAGCACCTCGGCGGGCTTGCGGTTCGCATCGCGCGCCGTGTCGGTGGCGGGACGCGCAGGATCGGCGATCGCCGCGGCGATGGCTGCGTTCGCGGCTGCATCGCCTGCATCCCGCGCAAGCGCAGGGCCTGCGAGCGCGCAGGTCACCGCGCCAATTAGTAGCTGTTTGGACAGTTTGAAATGCGCCACGGCGCTCTCCGTACGTTGCACGATGTCGAGCACAGCACCGCGTAAAGCGTTGCTGCACGTAGGGCAAATATTCGCCGTGCGGCGTCACGCGAAGAAGGCCCACGTCGCGGAAAAATATCTGGGCCACGCGCGCGCGCTTCACTATCATGCGACGCGATGGAGCCGCTATTCGAAATCGAACTCGACTTGCCGCGCAAAGGTTCGCGCGATGCGGCGCGCTCGCTGTACGAGCAGCTGAAAGCCGCAATCCGGGATGGTCGCCTCATCGCCGGCGCGAAGCTGCCGCCGACGCGCAAGTCTGCGGAGTTTTTCGGCCTGTCGCGCAATACCGCGAGCGAAATCTACGATCGCCTGCTGCACGACGGTTATATCGTCACGCGGCACGGCGCCGGCACTTACGTAGCCGCGTCTCTGCCACTGCATGCGAACGCGCGCGCGAACGCGCGCGAAGCGGGTCCACCCGACGCACGCCTCAATCCGTTCTGGCTGCGCGAAGACGTGACGCGCGCGCTGGGCTTCTGGCGCGACAGCGATGCGCCATCGAAGACGCGCGCGCAGGCTGCGGCGATCGACTTTCGTCCCGCGCTGGTCGACTCGCGCCTGTTTCCGTTCGACGTGTTTCGCCGCGTCAGCGCGAAGCAATTGCGCGGACTCGAACGCAAGCCCGCAAGCTTCAAGAGTCCGCAGGGCAACCCGGGCAACTTCCATCTGCGCGCGGCGATCGGCAAACACATCGCGCTGACGCGCGCGGTCGTGTGTGTGCCCGACGACGTGCTTGTGACCGCGGGCGCGCAGCAGGCGTTCGATCTGATCGCGCGCACGCTGGTGACGCCGGGCGAGACCGTCGTCGCGATCGAGGACCCGGGCTATCCGCCGCTGCGTGTGCCGTTTGCCGCGGCCGGCGCGAAGCTGGTGCCGATCCCCATCGATGACGAAGGCTTGATTGTCGAAGCATTGCCGCGCGATACGCGCGTGATTTGCGTCTGCCCTTCGCATCAGTTTCCGCTCGGTGTGACGATGTCGGCGCGGCGCAGGCGCGCATTGGTCGAGTTCGCGCGCCGGCACGGCGCGGTGATCGTCGAGGACGACTACGACGGCGAATTCCGCTTCGGCACGGGCGCGCTCGCGGCGCTGCGCACGGCGGACGCGGCTGACGTCGTGTTCTATGTCGGCACTTTTTCCAAATGTATGCTGCCCTCGCTGCGGCTCGGCTTCGTCGTCGCGCCGGCATGGGCGTCGCGCACCCTGATCGCGGCGAAGAACGGGCTAGACTGGCATTGCCCGATACCGGTGCAACTCGGCGTCGCCGCCTTCATCGCCGAAGGCCATCTGACGCATCACGTGCGCAAGATGCGCGCGATCTATCAGCGCCGCCGGCAACTGCTGCTGCGCGCGCTGCATGAGGAGTTCGCACGCTGGCTCACGCCGATTCCCTCGCACTATGGCATGCATATCACGGCCACGGCGCGCCGCGGCATCGACCTCGATGCGCTTGCTGATCGCCTGCTTGAAGATCAGGTGAAACTGCACTCGCTCAGCCGCTATTTCTTCGACAGTGCAAACCAGCAAGGTCTCGTCTTCGGTTGCGGCGCGGCCGATCTGCCCGAGATGCGGCGCGGCCTCGCGGCACTGCGCGAGGCCCTGCGCGGCGTTTAGCCGCTACCTGTTAGACTGCGCCGCAGCGCGTGGCGGAGCTCGAGCTGATGCAGGCGGAACGCAGCGATGTGTTGATCATGGGCGGCGGACTCGCCGGGCTCACGCTCGCGATCCAGCTGCGGCGTGAATTGCCTGCACTCACGGTGCGCGTGCTTGAGCGCAATCGTCATCCGGTGCCGGAAGCGGCGTTCAAGATCGGCGAATCGACGGTCGAAATCGGCGCGCACTATCTCGACAGCGTGCTCGATCTGCGCGCGCATCTGGAAGCGCGGCAACTGCGCAAATTCGGCTTCCGCTTCTTCTTCAACGAAAGCAGCGAATCGCTCGACGACCGTGTCGAACTCGGCGTCAGCCGCGTGTTCCCGACGCCGACCTGGCAGCTCGATCGCGGCATTCTCGAAAATTTCCTGGCCGAACATGCCGTGGCGCTCGGTGTCGAATTTCTCGATGGTGCGAGCGTGCGCAATTTCGAGATCGCTACGGACGGCAACGATCATATCGCTCACTACACGCGCGATGGCAGCGAACAAGTGATGCGTGCACGCTGGCTGATCGACGCGAGCGGAAGTCAGGCGCTGATCAAGCGCAAGCTCGGCCTCGAGGAAGCGAACGCGCACGACGCCAACGCGATCTGGTTTCGCATCGGCGCGCGTATCGGGATCGACGACTGGCACGGCGGCGAGTGGGCGCGGCGTTGCGATCCACCCGAGCGCTGGCGTTCGACCAATCACTTGTGCGGACCGGGCTACTGGGCCTGGCTGATCCCGCTGTCGTCAGGTTCGCACTCAGTTGGCATCGTCGCGGACAACGCATTGCATCCGCTGGAGACCATCAACAGCTTCGACAAGGCGCTCGCCTGGTTCGCGCGGCATCAACCGCAACTGCACCACGTGCTCGAAGCGCAGCGCGAACAGTTGCAGGACTTCGCGTTCCAGCGCCATTTCTCGCATGGCTGCAAACAGGTGTTTTCGGCGCAACGCTGGGCGATCACAGGCATCGCCGGCGTGTTCCTCGATCCGTTCTATTCTCCCGGCACCGACTACATCGCCTTCGCCAATACCTATATCGTCGACCTGATTGCGCGCGACGCGCGCGGCGAGTCGTTCTCGCGTCAGGCACGGCAATACGAAAACCTGTACTTTTCGTTCTACCGCAATATGCTCACGCTATACGAAGGCCAGTACGCGATGTTCGGCCACGCGCAGTGGATGCCGCTCAAGGTGCTGTGGGACTATGCCTGGTACTGGGGCGTGCTATGTCAGTTCTTTTTCCAGCAACGCCTGACCGATTTGAGCTTGTTCGCGCGGCTGGCCGCGCCACTCGCGCGCTGCGCGGAATTGAATCGCGAGATGCAGCTACTGCTGCGCCGCGTTGCGGGCGCGGATGCCGGCTCGGCGCGCGTCGAATTCCTCGATCAATGCGACATGCCGTGGTTCGCGGAATTAAATCGCGGCTTGCGCGATCGGCTCGACGCCGAGGGATTTCAGCAACGCATCGAGGATCACGCTCTGCTGCTCGAGCGGCTCGCGGCACAGATTGCACGTCAGGCGCGAATACAGCGTGCGGACGCGCTGCACGACTTGCCCGTGCTCGCTACGCTGGACATCGACGCCGAAGCGGACTTGCTGCGCGCGGCGTAGTCAACCAGGCGCCTGCTGCGCGTCTAGCCGTAGGCGTTGAAATGGATACCGCTCAGGTCGACATCGCTCGCCGCCAGCCGCTGGCGCATCTGTAACGTCGCCAATGCCAGGCGCGGCGAAGACGCGCGTGCCACCAGTTCACACAAGCGCGCCGCCCAGGTCGGCTTGGCTCGCGCACGACGCCCCTGCGGCACAGCCTGAATCTCGATCGAGCGATTCACGTGCTGATCGCGCATGCGCTGCAGCACGGCGTCCTTTGCCGCCTCGATCGAAGCGTACAACTCGATCGATTGCGCCGCACTCTCATGCGGCCACCACGTCAGCACATAGCGATCCGACCAAGGCCCCGAGATGCCAGCGATCGCGTGGCCGCTGCGATAGGCGACGGTGAGAAATCCGTCGTAACGCTGACGCCAGACGACGCGCCGATAGCGGCGCTGGCTCGGATGAGCGGGAAATGTTGTGTCGAGCATGGATGAC
>CAZDWH010000003.1:0-47663 GCA_964509025.1 uncultured Rhodanobacteraceae bacterium | reverse complement strand
AAAAAGGGCAACCCCGAGTGGGTTGGAACTCATGCCCGCGCCCTCCGAATGGGTACCCGGGGCGTGCACCGGGTTTGGGCAACTGCTGTCGCTGCCGACGGGTTTTCAGCGCGACCTGCAGTTCTCGAAAGGCGGGTTCGTGCATGGATTCACGCGCGGTCTCGGCGCGCTCGAATTGTTGCCCGATCTGCTCGCGCGCCTGCAGTGGAACGAATCCGCCATGCGCGCCGCGATCGAGCCCTCGATGTATGCGACTGATGTGGCGATCGAAGCGGCGATCGCCGGCGTGCCGTTCCGCGAAGCCTACAAGCAGGCTGCGGCAGGTGCGAATGAGGCGGGACAAGGTCGTACACCCGAATCGAGTCTCGCCGCGCGCACCTCGCCCGGTGGCGCGTCGGATTTGCGCCTCGATGAGCTGCGCGCGCGATTGATGGCGTTGGAATCAAAATGACCGTGCCGGTAGCAGCGCAGTTTTTTGAACAGCGCCTGCCGCCATGGCGCCGCGCCGTGCTCAAGGTCGGCAGCAATCTGCTGACTGCAGGTGGCGCGGAATTGTCCGAGACACATGCGCGCGGCCTCGCCGCCTTTATCATGGCCTCGCGCGCGCAGGGGCGCGAGATCGTGCTCGTGTCCTCGGGCGCGGTTGCGGCTGGGCGTGCGCGCATCGCGAGCGATACGCGGCACGACGGCCTCGTCTTGCGCCAGGCGCTTGCCGCGCTCGGCCAGACGCGCATGGTCGCCCTGTGGCAGAAGCTGATCGATGCGCCGGTCGCGCAGGTGCTGCTCGCGCACGACGATCTGCGCAATCGCCGCCGCTATCTCAATGCGCGCAATACGCTGATCGAACTATTGCGTCTCAAATCGCTGCCGGTGATCAACGAGAACGACACCGTCGCGGTCGAGGAATTGAAACTCGGCGACAACGACAATCTCGCGGCGATCGTCGCGGCACTGGTCGATGCCGATCTGCTGTTGATCGCGAGCGATGTCGACGGACTCTACAGCGCGCATCCGCAACGGCATCCCGGCGCGCGTCCGGTCGAAACGGTCGCCGCGATCACACCCGACATTCTTGCGATGGCAGGCGAAGCCGGCAGCGCGCACGGCACCGGCGGCATGCGCACCAAGCTTGAAGCCGCGATGAAAGCGGCGAACGCCGGCGTTGCGACGGTGCTCTTCAATGGCACGAACGCGCCGACCGTCGCATTGCTCGCGCAGGGCGCGTTTCGCGGCACGCATTTCGCGGCCGCCGGCACGCGCCTCGCCGCGCGCAAATACTGGCTGCGGCATGCGCCTGGATCGGGTGGTGCGATTCGCATCGACGCTGGCGCCGCGCGCGCACTCGGTGCAGGCAGGTCGCTGCTGCCGGGCGGCATTGTCGCGGTCGAGGGCGAATTCGCGCGTGGCGATATCGTCGAAATCGCGCAGCCCGATAGCGCGACAATCGCGCGCGGACTCGTGCAGTACAACGCGGGCGAGGTACGTCGCCTCGCTGGCAAGCAGTCGCGCGAGATCGAAGCGCTGCTCGGTTTCAGCTATGGCGACAATGTCGTGCATCGCGACGATCTGGTCGTGCTCGAGCAAGCGCCGGCATGAACGCGTCTGTGACAACGTCCGTGCGCGATTTGGCGCTCGCCGCGCGCGCCGCCGGTGAGCAAGTTGCGGCTTTGGCGACTGCGGAGAAGCAGCGGATTCTGCACGCGATGGCCGATGCGTTGGCGGCGCAATCAGCGCAGATTCTCGCGGCCAATGCGCGCGACATCGCCTCCGCCCAGGCCAGGAACATCGGCGTGGCGATGCTCGACCGCCTGCGCCTCGACCCAACCAGGCTTGGCGGCATCGTGCAGGCCGTGCGCGACATCGCCACGCTGCCCGATCCGGTCGGGCAGGTCACGCGGCGCGAGACGCGACCCAATGGTCTCGTGGTCGAGCGTGTGCGCATTCCGCTCGGCCTGATCGCGATGATCTACGAGGCACGGCCGAACGTGACCGCCGATGCAGCCGCACTGTGTTTCTACGCGGGCAATGCGATCCTGCTACGCGGCGGTTCCGAGGCGATCGAAAGCAATCGTGCGATCGCGTCCGCGCTACGCGGTGCGCTGCGCGAACACGGCATGCAGGAAGCGGCGATCACGCTGATCGAGGACTTGCGCCGCGAAACCGTGCTCGAACTGCTGCGGCTCAGCGATCTGGTCGATCTCGCGATTCCACGCGGCGGCCCAGGATTGATTTCCTTCGTCGCCGAGCATGCGCGCGTGCCGGTGATCAAGCACTACCAGGGCGTGTGCCATCTCTACGTCGACGCGAGTGCAGATATCGACACGGCGCTGCGTCTCGCGGTCGACGGCAAAACCACGCGGCCCGCGGCGTGCAATTCGCTCGAGACGCTGCTCGTGCATCGCGATATAGCCACGGAATATCTGCCGAGAGCCGCGTATTCACTGCGCGAACGTGGCGTCGAGCTGCGCGGTTGCGAACGCAGCCGCGCGCTGGTCCCGGACATGCTTGTGGCGAATGAAGACGATTACACCGCGGAATATCTCGATCTGATTCTCGCCGTGCGAGTCGTCGACGACGTCGATGCGGCGATCGCGCACATACGCCAATACGGTTCCGATCACACCGAAGTGATCGCGACCCGCGAAGACGCTGTCGCACGTAAATTCGTCGGCGCACTGCGCTCGGCAGTCGTACTGGTCAACGCTTCGTCGCGTTTTTCCGACGGCGGCGAACTCGGGCTCGGCGCGGAGATCGGCATTTCGACCACGCGCCTGCATGCCTATGGCCCGATGGGGGCGGAATCGCTGACGATCGAACGCTACGTCGTGCGTGGCGCCGGACAAATTCGACACGATATCTCTGCGATCTGAGCGCTCGCTCGCGTTACACTGCACGTCAGATGATTTCGACCCCCGTTTCGCTGCGCCTGCGCGCACAAGACCGCGTGTTGGTGCTGGCGCCGCACCCTGACGATGAATCGATAGCCTGTGGCGGCCTCTTGCTGGCGGCGCGTGCTGCCGGCGCGGCGCAGCGCGTGGTCATGCTGACCGACGGCGACAACAATCCCTGGCCGCAGCGCTGGGCCGAGAAGCGCTGGCGCATCGATGCGACCGCGCGTGCGCGCTGGGGTGCGCGCCGGCGCGCGGAGGCGCAGGCGGCGCTCGATGTGCTGGGCGTCGCGGGCGATGAGCGTTTCTTTTTCGGCTGGCCCGATATGGGGCTCACCGATCTACTGATGCGCGAACCGACGCGTGTGACGCAGGCACTAGTTGCGCAGATCGATGCATTTCGACCAACGCATTTGGCGATTCCTGCATTGATCGATGAGCACCCCGATCACAGTGCGGTGCATATTGCTGCACGTTTCGCGCTGGCGCACGCACAGGCCGCGGCTTGTCTGTGCTATTGCGTACACGGTGCGAAAGCGGGCGCGCAGTTGCTCGCCATTGAGCTGGACGCAGGCCAGCGTGAACTCAAGCAACGCGCGATCCGACAGCACGAGACGCAGATGCGTCTCTCACACCAACGGTTCCTAGCTTTCGCTGGTGGGGATGAGATCTATCTCGCTTTCGAACAAGAGCAGCGTGTACGTGCAGACCATCCGCTCGATGTCGCGATAAACGCCAAGGGCCTGCTCGAGCTGCGTCTTGATGCGCGCGGTATGCGCGGAATTTCCTCATCGCATCTGCTGCTCGCGATTGAGGCAGACGACGGGCAGGCACTGCGTTGGCGCATGCCATTGGTCGCTGACAGCGTTGTGGAATTGAGCGACTGCAACGGCAAAAATGCAGGCGAAACGTACTGGCGCCGTTACGGCAATCTGTTGCGTGCAGAACTGAAGCTGCCGTTTGCGTCGCCGCTCAAGCTCGGCTTTTGCAAGCTTGCCCCAAATCGCGCAGGTCTTGTCGTATACGACCGCTACGGTTGGCAGACAGTGCGCCGGAAACCCCTGTAATTACGGAAGATTTAACGAATTTTCGTCGAACCTGAACGGGTTTCCGAGAGCACCTGAACGACTTCCATGGTGCCAATTGACAGCAAAAAAAACACTGTCATTCTCTGCACCGCGCGACGCAGTTTTCCTGGGAGAGAACCTGGAGCTACGCGCAAACTCAAACTCATGGAGACGGCAATGAAAGTGTTGTTGGTTTCGGTTGCATTCGGATTGGGTGGGCTGTTGAGCCAGGGAGCCTTTGCGGAAACTGCCGCGGCCCACACGGCACTGTGCAAGGACGGTACTTACTTCGACGGCGCCACGCACAAGGGTGCCTGCCGCGGTCATCAGGGCGTGAAGGACTGGTTGGACACCAAGAGCGACGCGAAGAGCGACGCGAAGGACACCAAGGCTGACGACAGCAAGACGGCGGCCAAGGACAGCAAGGCGACGACTGCCGCAGCGTCCGATGAAATGGTCACCTGCAAGGACGGTACGACCAGCAAGGGTGGACGTGGCGCCTGCCGCGGACACAAGGGCGTAGACAAGACTGCGGGTGCTGCGAAGGCAGCGCCGGCGGCGACGGCCGCTCCCGCCGCGACTGCAGCCCCGGCTGCGACGACCGCGGCTCCTGCCGCTCCTGCGACGAGTGCAGCTGCCGCGACGTCGGCGGCGGGCGAGAAGCACACCCCGCCGAACCCGAAGGAAATCGCGCAGAAGCCCGGTGGCGGCGCTGGCAAGGTGTGGGTCAACTCGAGCTCGCACGTCTATCACTGCGAGGGCGATGAGTGGTATGGCAAGACCAAGGAAGGTTCGTACATGACCGAAGCGGCCGCCAAGGCCGAAGGCGATCATGGCTCGCACGGCAAGGACTGCAGCGCCAGCAAGTAATCGCCGAAAATATCTTGTACGAAAAAACGCCCGGGAAACCGGGCGTTTTTTTGTCTTAAAGCTAAGCAGCGGGTGTTGCCGGTTTCGGCGGCGCGGGCTGCTGATCGACACGGTCCAGCGCCGGATCGAGACAAGCCCAAGCCGGCGCGCTCGAGGCCCAGATGTTCACGCTCGGCTTGATCGAAGAAGGATCGTCGAGGTTGCCCGCGCGTAGCACGCGAAACTGCGGGCGTGCAGACGACATCGCGAATAGATGCGTGCCGCAACTCGGACAAAACATGCGCGTCACGAGGTTGCCGCTCGCCGCGGTCTTGCTGTGTTCGGCGAGTGCGCCGGAAACCGTCAGGGCTTCGGCAGGCACGAGCAGATTCACCGTTCCATTCGCCGCCAGATGCTGACAATCGCGGCACCAGCAGATGCGCGTGGCGAGCGGTTCCGCGGCGAGCCTGAAGCTGACGGCGCCGCAGAGGCAGTGGCCGTTTCTTTCCATGGTTACTCCCTTCTTGGTTGAACGGACAATCTAGTCAAAAAAACTTCGCAATCCATCGCAGCGGCACGCGCCGTATCAGATAGCTAACCGGAGCCCATGGCCACCATGGCACGATCGCGGTCGCGGGCTCGCGCTCGATCGCGCGCGCGATCAGCTTCGCGCCGGTTGCACCATCGATCAGGAACGGGGTGTGTTGCGGGTCGGCGTCCTGATTCATCTCGGTGCGGATATAGCCGGGGAAGATCGTGGTCACCTTGATCGTCGGCTTGCGCAGCATGTCGGTGCGGATGCCTTCGGCCATCGCCGCGACGCCGGCCTTGCTCGACGAATACGCGGTGAGTCCGCCGCGCAGACCGCGGAACGCACTGACCGAGGAAATCACCACCAGATGCCCGACGCCCTGCGCGCGGAAAATTTCCATCGCCGCCTCGCATTGCGCCATCGCGGCGAGGTAGTTGGTTTCGACGATCGCGCGGTTGCGCGCGAAGCCGCCCTTGCCGATCGGCATGCCTTCGCCGGTGCCGGCGTTGACGATGACGCGATCGAGCGTGCCGAGCTCATCGCGAAACGCACGGAAAGCCGCGAACACGTCGTCGTATTGCATGACGTCAAGCGCGCGGATCGCGACCTTGATCTTCGGATGTTTCGCCGTCAACTCAGCCTTGATTTCTTCGAGCCGGTCGAGCCGCCGCGCACACAGCGCGAGATTGCAGCCGCGCGCGGCGAATTCGCGCGCCATGCCCGCGCCGAGGCCCGAGCTGGCGCCGCTGATGAATACGTTTTTGCGCAAGGCTCGCTCCGTCATCGACAAACGGCCCTATTCTGCCTGAGGCGGGCGCTCATGCGGGTTTACGCCGCATGCGTGCCTGCACCTTCGCCAGCGTCTTGCGTATGATGCTTTGATAGACGCGATAGGGCAGGTAACGCTTGAGCCGCCAGGCAAAACGTCCTTCCGCATGCGTGAGGATATGCGTCGCGCCGCGCGCGACGCCATCGAAGACGCGATCCGCGATGGCATCCGCGCCGATGCGCGCGCGTTCGACCAGGCGCTTGGTCTGGCTTTCGAGGTCCGCGCTGTTGGTGCGCATGTTCTTCGCGAGATCGGTGCGGAAGAACGAAGGGCAGACGACGCTGACGCGGATGCGATCGGCTTCGAGTTCGAGCTGCAGCGTCTCCGACAGCGCGACGACCGCGGCCTTGGTCGCGTTGTAGGCCGCGGCCTGCGGCAGATGGATCAGTCCTGCCATCGAGGCGATGTTGACCAGTTGGCCGCCACCCTGTGCACGCAGCAGCGGCGTGAACACCTTGCAGCCGCGCACGACGCCGAGCAAATTGATATCGACGATCCATTGCCAGTCCGCCAGCGACACGTCCGCAACATCGCCCATCTGCGCGACGCCGGCATTGTTGATCACCACATCGACGCCGCCCCAGTTCTGCTTCAGCCAGTCGGCTGCTTGCTGCAAATCGGCTTCGCGCGTGACATCGCAAACCAGCGCGTGACTCGCGGGCGACGAGCCCTGCATTGCCCCGAGCACCTCGGCGCAGCGCGCGAGATCGAGATCGCCCACGCACACGCGCCAGCCCGCGCGCGCGTAACGCAGCGCAAGCGCGCGACCGAGGCCGGATGCGCCGCCGGTGATGAATACCCGTTGAGCAGAGAGTGTCATGCGTCACCTGATCCAGTCGCCAGCGGGTCGTCCTGATTCATGGCAAGCTTGTACTCCTCGCGCCAGCGACTGCGTCAAGCGTCAGGCTCACATGATAGGCGTATTTAGTTTTCGTCCACAGTGGAAAGAAGAACTCGTCTGCACCTGCAAAGACGGGTCCTTTATCCTTGAAGCGCCTATGGGAGTATTTTCCGTGTATCTCCCGACGCAAGAGCTCTGGCATGCGTCTTCGCCGGACTGGGCCCGCAATTTGTGGCCGATTTTACGCGTGGAGCTGGAAGTGTGGTGCAAGGCGAATCACGCGCAGTTTTTTATCGATACCAGTTCTCGCGCATACGCGTGGACAACGAGCATCTAGTCAGTCGCTAAAATACACCTGCGATGCGGCACGGCAACCCGCTAAAAGCAGGGCGGTGACTCGCTGAGTGGATCATGCTGACAAGGCACCAGCATCAGTCATCGACAACGCAGTTCTTTCCGGCACGCTTGGCAGCGTAGAGGCGGCGGTCGGCGATCTTCACAAGATCTTGCGAATCCTTCGCATTCTGGTTCCACTCGGCAACACCGAAGCTCGCTGTGACCCGAAATGCGCCCGCCTGCGGAAACGTCATGCTGGCTATCGAGGCCCTGCAGCGCTCGGCGTAGCGCGTTGCGGTTGGCCGGTCGGCTCCCGGAAGGATGACCACAAACTCTTCGCCCCCGATTCGTGCCACGCTGTACGGCACGCGAGTGATGCTCTGCACCTGGGCAGCGCAGGCCTTCAGGACGATGTCGCCGACATCGTGGCCGTAGCGATCGTTGATACTTTTGAAGTTGTCCAAATCGAGCAAGACGATCGCAAAAGGTTCGAGATCCCGTGTGGCGCGCGTGATGGCGTCCCCGAGCAGGGACTGAAACCGACGTCGATTGCCCAGACCGGTCAAATCATCGGACCACGCGTGCTGATTCATCGCCGCGTGATACTTGTCTTCACTCGAGCCCAGACGCAGCACGCGCACGACGCTGTCACCGAGCTGGATCTGATCTCCCGCTTTCAGTTTACCCATCGTGACCTGCAGGCCATTCAGATAGGTGCCATTGGTGGATCCCAGATCGCGAGCCCAGAGGCACGAGTTCATGATCCAGAGCCTGCAGTGGCGTCGCGACAAGCCGTCGCCATAAAGGACGACATCGCACTCCTGGCTGCGCCCGATCACCAGCGGACTCTGCACTTCGAAGCGCTGGCCCATCGACGAGCCGGCGATCACGACCAAGGACCACGCCGTAGCGTCTGGCGCTACGCGGTCTTCCAGGTCCACGCACCGAGACTGGCCGGTAATGCCGCCCGCCGGATTGGCACCGGCTTGAGGTTTCGCAACCATAAGACTCGTTCGGCTTTGATATCCGGCGAAGCGGATCCCCTTGTTTTCCATCATCGGCTATACCTGGACGGCGTGCAACCTTGAGCTGCGGCGCATATTGCCGATTCACCGCAGCGCGAACCGAGACATTCGGCGATATCGTTTCGTGATGTGCTACTCAGACTCGTGGGGCTGCACCCGAGAACCCGACCCTGCTCCGGCCCAACAAAGCGGTTGACGGGAATCGCAAGCCGTACCCCAGGGTCACAACGAATGGTCATTGAGGCGGCGGCGAATCCAGCTGACTGCAATCAACACAAGGGTCAGGAATAGCCCCATTCCAGGTACCCAGAACCCGTGAAAGAAATTCCAAACGGCGGCCAAGCCATGGCTCTCGTGAAGGGCGAAACGCGTAGACGCCAGGGGAAAACCATCCCGAAATTCCCATGCATCTGTGACAGCCAACCACGCTGCGAGAGACCAGAGGGCTGCGGCCAGGGCTAGCAGTGCGGCGCGGCAAGCAACGGATCTGCACGCGAAGCTAGCCAGCCCGAGCAGTACCGCCGGGCAAAGGATGACAAGTACTGCGGGGGTAAACAGGCCCATATCCAGGTCGAATAGAACACTGGAACATGGCAAAGGAAGGGCCGCTTGAGGGCACTATGGCGCCTGATGCTTGCGCCGCCCTGCTCATGAAAACGCCGGCATCGTGGCCGGCGTTTTCAAATCATCGATTTAGTGGTCGGGGTGAGAGGATTCGAACCTCCGACTTCTACCTCCCGAAAGTAGCGCTCTACCAGGCTGAGCTACACCCCGACTTGAGGGTCGTCGCCGGGCATTCGGGATGTGCGAGGGATCGCACTGCGCCAACAGCGAGCCGCGTATGGTAATGGGGCAGGGCGAAAGACGCAACCGGCAGGTTTGACAGGGCAAAAATGCGAGGTTTCTGAAACAATCGAGCATCGCGGATGCTGTTGCGATACTGCAGCCGCAATTGAATAGAAAATCACCTCAAGGAGGTCGACGTGCCTGTTTGCAAGATTCTGTGGATATTGAGTTTGTCCGCTGCGCTTTCAGCACCCGCCTGGGCTGAAGAAGCCAAAGTTCTCGAGATGGACGTCCGCGGCCAGGTGCAGATCGCGCCGGACGGCCATGTGATCGATTATCGGCTGGACAGCAAGCTGGCGCCTACCGTTGCGGATCTGATCGGCCGCAATGTGCGGAGCTGGCGCTTTGAGCCGATTATCGTGGATGGTGCAGCGGTTACGGCGAAGACATCGATGAATCTGCAGCTTCGTGCGGAACCCGCTGCCGGAAAAGATTCGTTTACGCTGCGCATCGCCAACCTGCGTTTCGGCGACTTGGGCCGTGCGCTGCAGATGAAGCCACCGAAATATCCTGGCGAAGCGGTACGCGCACATGTGGGCGGCAAGGTTCTGCTCGCGATTCGGGTGGATGAGTCGGGACAGGTGGTTGAGGCGATACCTCGGCAAACCGCACTCGACGTTCGCGCCAATAGCGAGGAGGAAGCCGAGCACTACCGGAAGGTGCTGGAGAGGGCGAGCGTTACTGCCGCGCGCCAGTGGCGCTACGATCCGGGTGAGGTGTTCAACGGCAAGCCAATTGGGCAGACAGCGCTCGTTCCGATCAGTTATACATTGTGCGACATGCCATGTGGCAATCGGGGAGACTCGAGTTGGCGCGCGTTGCTGCAGGGCCCGGTGCACGAGGTGCCGTGGATGCACAAAAGCGCCGTCGAATTCGATCCAGCGAAGCTCCTGGATGGACAAGCTGTCGCTATGGACTCTCACGTCCATCTGCTGAATGACGTGATCGGCAAGTCGCTGTAAGTCGATTTGCAGCATGCGCGCGCGCCGGTCTGCGCGCGCATGACGCTGCCGCGCCATGTAAAATAACGGGCTCGCAGCCGCTGCGGCTGCCGTTTTCCAGGGAAATCCATGGCGTTGACCGAAGCCCGCACCATGCCCGGCGTGATGGAGCTGTTGCCGCTCGATCAGATCGCGTTCGCGGACATGCTCGACACGAACCGTCGCAACTACGAGCGTTTCGGCTTTCTGCCGATCGAGACGCCGGCGATCGAATATTCCGACGTGCTGTTGACCAAGTCGGGTGGCGAGACCGAGCGGCAAGTATACTTTGTGCAATCGACCGGCGCGCTCGACGCTGCCAAAGGCGAGGCGGCGAAGGGCGAGGGCGACAAGCGGCCTGAACTGGCATTGCGTTTCGATCTGACCGTGCCGCTCGCGCGCTACGTCGCCGAGCACGAACATGATCTCGGCTTCCCGTTCCGGCGCTATCAGATGCAGCGCGTCTATCGCGGCGAGCGCGCGCAGCGCGGGCGCTTCCGCGAGTTCTACCAGGCCGATATCGATGTGATCGGCAAGGATACGTTGTCGATCCGTTACGACGCCGAGATTCCGGCGGTGATCTACGGCGTATTCCGCGATCTCGCGATCGGGCCGTTCACGATCTGGCTCAACAACCGCAAGATCATGCGCGGGTTCTTTGAAGGACTCGGTGTTGCAGATGGCGAGCAGCAATCAAGCATATTGCGAGAGGTGGACAAACTCGACAAACGCGGTCTCGCCTATGTTCGAGATACGCTGGTCGGCGCAGGATTCAATTTATCGAACCATGTCGTCAGCGAAATTCTTGCGTTCGTGCAATTGAGATCGAACGGTCACGAAAGTGCACTTAATCTGCTCCGAACAATAGAACAGGGAAATCCGTCGCATCAGAACGTTGCGAGTTTCGTCCAGGGCATCGCCGAGCTGCGCGAAGTGCTCGAACTGATCCGCGCTTTCGGCGTGCCTGAGACGCATTACGCGATCAACCTGTCGATCGCGCGTGGCCTCGACTATTACACCGGCACGGTATACGAAACGATGCTCAACGAGCATCCGCAGATCGGCTCGATCTGTTCGGGCGGACGTTACGAGAATCTTGCCTCGAACTACACCAAGTCGAAGTTGCCCGGCGTCGGCATCTCGATCGGCGCGACGCGCCTGTTCTGGCAGTTGCGCGAGGCCAAGCTGATCGATACCGCGCAGTCGACGGTCAAGGTACTCGTCACGCAGATGGACGAGACACAGCTGCCGGCTTATCTCGAACTCGCCAGCCAACTGCGTGCGGGTGGTATCCCGACCGAAGTCGTGCTCGACGGCGGCAAGCTCGGCAAGCAGTTCAAATACGCCGATCGCGCGGGCATCCGCTTCGTTGTGGTGCTCGGTTCGGACGAAATCGCCAAGGGCGTCGTGACCGTGAAGGATTTGCGCAAGGAAGATCAGTTCGAGGTCGCCCGCGCGGACTTGGTAAAGACGCTGCGCGTCGAACTCGAACAAGCGCAGGCGATGGGATAAGCACAAATGACTGCAAGCAAAATTCTCCTCGACGGCAACAGCTTTACGCGCGAGCAACTCGTTGCGATTGCACGCGATGGCCTCGAGATCGAACTCGAAAGCTCGCAGCTCGCGAAGGTGCAGCGCACGGCGGATTTTCTCGCAAGCCAAGTCAAGCGCGGCGAGCCGATTTACGGCGTGACCACGGGTTTCGGCAGCAATGCCGATAAGCTGCTCGGTGCGCATCGTGCGCGCGACGAACTGCCCGGCGGCAATCCAGAAGCCCACGACGGCACGCTGCTCGAGGAATTGCAGCACAACCTCGTCGTCACGCATGCGGTCTGCGTCGGCAAGCCGCTCGCGCGCGAGGTCGTGCGCGCGATGCTCGCGATTCGCGTCAACACACTGATGCGCGGGCATTCGGGCATTCGTGCCTCGACGCTGCAGTCGCTCGCGGAACTGCTCAATCGCGATGTCATTCCGGTGATCCCCGAGAAGGGCTCGGTCGGCGCGAGTGGCGATCTGGCACCGCTGTCGCATCTCGCGATCGTATTGCTTGGCGAAGGCGAGGCGTTCTATCAAGGCGAACGCATCTCGGGCGCTGAAGCGCTCAAGCGCGCCGGCCTCGAAAAAGTGCGCCTGTCGTTCAAGGAGGGTCTCGCGCTCAACAACGGCACGGCCCAGATGCTCGCGACTGCGACGCTCGCGCTCGATGCGCTCGAAAACCTGCTTGCGACGGCCGATCTTGCCGCCGCGATGACGCTCGACGCGTTCGCCGGTCGCAGTTCGGCGTTCAAGCCCGAAGTGCATGCGCTGCGTCCGCATCCGGGTCAGGTCGAGACTGCGGCGAATCTGCGCACGCTGCTGAAAGACTCGACGCTGGTCGATATTCCATATCACCTCGTGCCGCGCTTCAAGACCTGGCTGGCCGAATCGTGGAACGATCCCGCCGATCAGCAGCATCGCTTCGATATTGGCTGGGACTACGTCCCGCCGTCGCAGCGCCACGGCAAGGAGAATTTCTACCGGCGCTTCATGCCGTTCAAGGGCGGCAAGAAGCATCAGCCGCAGGATGCGTACTGCCTGCGCTGCATCCCGCAGGTGCACGGTGCGGTGCGCGATGCGCTCGCGCAGGCGCAGCGCGTGATCGATATCGAGCTCAACGCGGTCACCGACAATCCGCTGATCTTCCCCGATGCACCTGACGCCCAGGTGATCGAGGATCAGGTGATTTCGGCCGGACATTTCCACGGCATGCCGCTTGCGCTCGCGATGAGCTACGTCAAGGCGGCGATTCCCGTGCTCGCGTCAATCAGCGAGCGGCGCCTCAACAAGCTCGTCGATCCGGCGAACAACGACGGCTTGCCGGCGTTCCTGATCGGTAACGAGGATGCGACGGATTCGGGTTTCATGATCGTGCAGTACACGGCGGCCGCACTCGTTAACGACCTCGCGACGCGCGCGCATCCCGCCTGCGTGTACTCGATCCCGACCAGCGCGAACGCGGAAGATCATGTCTCGATGGGGACGAACGAGATTCGTCATGTGCTCGAGATGACCGAGGACCTCGCGCACGTGCTCGCGCTCGAGCTGTACACCGCGGCACAGGCGCTCGAATACCGGCAGGACATGCTCAACGCGGCACGTACGCTGGCGGCACGCGGGGACGTGCAGTCGCTGGCGGCGAAAATTTCGGGCGCGCCAAGATCCGATCACGTGAGCTACGCGCAGTTCCTCGACGAAGTGAAGCAGCTGATGGACGCGCTCGCGCGCAGTGAGGAATTCCATGCCGGTGCGGCCGTGCGCAAGGCGTTCGCCAAAGTCCGTGAGCACATCGGTTTCATGCAGCGCGATCGCGCGATGGATCAGGATGTGCGGCGCGTTTGCGATCTTGTCGCGGGCGGGACTTTGCTAGGCGCTTAGCTCGATGTCCGGTGCGCGTCATTGGATTGAATATGCTTCCGACTGGCGCGGGGAGCCAATGGCTTTTTGGATACACAAACAGACAGAAGGCGAGGTGTGGCGAGAAGCAACTGAGTACATTCCTGCCGCACCACGTCGTATAGGCCGGAGAGGTTTTCCGGTGCTCTGTGTGGAATCGTGCGGCTTCGTTTTCCGTTTCTCATCAAACGAACAACTTGCTGAATGTGTGCGCACTCTCTCCCGGAAGCCGTTGCCCACGACGCGCCACCTTTCGGCCTCTCGTGACAGCTGCGCTGGTCCAAATACCCACTGGCTTAGCCGTCTGCCTGGCCGAATCAAGTCACCGAAGACACGGGCCAAGGTCGTACAGCATCTTTCACCGTTTCTCGGAACAATCGGCACCTAACCCTTCGCCTTTGTATAGGCTTGTGGCTACCTAGGGCTAGCGACGCGCACGCAGCAACTGCCACGCCGCCCAGCCAAGCCACGCAAGGATCATCACGATCAGGATCTTTTGCATCGATCCCGATGGCAGGCCGTGGTAGATCACATAAACCCATAACCATGCGAACGCGGCCCAGGCGAGTACAGCGCCTGCCCAGCTGCTGCTGACGCGCGGTGCGCGGTGCCAGCGCATCGACAGCAACGGCATGGCGAAACACAAGCATAGGAAAGTGATTTCCGCTGCCATGTTGTGCAGCAGATGGGCAAGCTGCTGGTAGTCGGTATGTTCAAACAGCGCCGTAAGGGCAACCGGCGGTAGCGCAACCGCCGCGACGCCAAGCAGGATTGCCGCCAGTGCGCTGCGGTTGCGTGCGGGTGTCGCGAGAAATCCCGCAATCGCAAGGCTGAGCAGACCGGCCGCCATCACGTAGTAGGCCAGCCGTACATAATCGGCGCCGGGACCGGTCAGGTAGGCGCTGAGCGGCATCACCAGCGGGTCGAGGTCGCTGCGCCAGAACTGCGCGGCGCCGCAGACCAGGGCAAAGACCGCATCTGCAGTTAGCGTGACTGCTGCGAGGGCGCGAATCAGCGGCCAGCGTCGGGTTGTATCCATGCGGGCAGGCGGCAAGAAACGAGGAAACCGATTGTAGCGTCGCATCCGCGCGAACCTGGCATCGCCCGAATCTCGAAGCCAACCACGTCCGAGGCAAGCCTCGCCGGAACATGACTTCCGGCTCATTCGCTATTATCAACTAAACACTATAGTTGATCTGTGAGTATAGCGAGGATCGAGGCAGTGAGCGTCGAAGACACCGACAGCCATCTGTGGAAGTTTCAGAAGGAACTCAGCGCGGGCATCGTTTCGCTCGTGCTGCTCGGCGTGCTCGCGCGCGCGCGGACGCCGATGTACGGTTATCAGATCGTCAAGCGGCTCGAACAGACGGGCGAGGGCGCGATGAGCGGCAAGCAGAGCGCGCTCTATCCGGTGCTACGCAATCTGTCTGCGGCGGGGCTGCTCGACAGCGAAGTGGAGCCGTCGGTGACCGGTCCGCCGCGTCGCTACTATCGCATCACGCCGCTCGGCCGCAAGGTGCTGCGCGAGTGGAGCCTGGCCTGGATCGAGAAGCGCGATTTCGTCGACTCGGTTCTCGTTGAATAGTGCGTGCAGGATGCGCGCGTCTTGACCCACGCCGCCATGGATGACGGCACAATACGAATACTTGGGAGCATGAAATGAGCACGCCAATCCCCCGCACGATCGCGGAATATCTCGAGCAGTTGCGCGCGGCGCTGCGCGGCGCCGATCCGGCGTTGATCCAGGACGCGTTGTACGACGCGGAGGAGCACCTGCGCAGCGAAATGCATGAGAGTCCAGGCAAGTCCGAGGCCGAGGTGCTGGCCAAGCTCGCCAGCAGTTACGGCGCGCCCGAGGAAGTCGCCGAACTCTATGTCGACAAGGAAGCCAAGGTGCAGGAAGCGCTGCGCCCGCCGCCGCGCCGGCCGCGCCGCACCGCGCTGGGCCGATTCTTTGCCGTGGGCAGCGATCCGCGCGCCTACGCCGCGCTGTTCTACATGCTGCTGTCGCTCGGCACCGGCATCGTCTACTTCACCCTGACCGTGATGGGCGTGTCGCTCTCGCTCGGCCTCATCGTCGTCGTCATCGGCATCCCGCTCGCGATAGCGTTTCTCGGTACCGCACGCGTGCTGTCGCTGGTCGAGGGTCGGCTGGTCGAAGTGATGCTCGGCGAACGCATGCCGCGCCGTCCTGTCTACACGGCGCGCAACGTGCCGTTCAAGACGCGCATCTGGGAGATGCTTGCGGATCCGCGCACCTGGACCACACTGCTGTACTTCGTGATGATGCTGCCGCTCGGTATCGTCTATTTCACGCTGGCCGTGACCGGGATGACGCTGGCGATCTCGTTCATCTTCGCGCCGATTGCCCACGTGGGCTGGATGCTCGGCCTCGTGCACATCGATTGGGCGACGCATATCCGTTTCAACGACACCTTGCTGATGCCCTGGTGGCTGGACGATCCGCTGCTGTTCCTGCTCGGCGTCGCGTTGCTGTTCGGCATGCTGCATCTCGCGCGCGGGATCGGCAAGTTCCAGGGCGCGCTGGCGAAGGAACTGCTGGTGAAGTCGGCGAGCTAGGGTTGGGAACATCTAAGCAAGTTCAGATGTTCCGCAAGGCAGGGATGTTTCGCTCACGATTCGAGCGCGCAAGCGCTTGATTCAGCGTAGTCGAGTGCGGGCGTGCACCGGACTCGACGCGGGCTGACAAGTCACGGACGGACTTGTCCAACCATTCCTAGTTGATCAACTTGTCACAAACGCTTGCCGCTTGCGGCAGGCGCTTGTCGACAAAATAAAGCGCATGATCCAGACCGGCCTGGCCGGCTAGCGGCAAGCGCAGCAGGGTGGAACGCAGCAGCTGCAGATCGCGCTCTTCGCCGAGCGCATCGACGAGACGCTTGCACGGGTGCCGCTGAATCGGCGTGCCGACGATGAGCTTGCGCGCCCGTTTGGCCGCACGGGTGTCCGTTGCATCGGCGATCTCGCGCAGCAGATCGGCCTGCAACAGCAAGCGACGCAGGCGGCGGCGCAGCCGATGACGCTGCGCCTGTGTGTGCGTCTTGCGTGCCTGTTCGCGCTCGCGACGCACCCGCCGCCGCGAGCGGGCAAATGCGGCTTCGATGCTGCCGGATTTCACGACGCTCCAGTCGTAGGCATGGAGCGATGCCTGCAGCGCGGCGAAGCGCCGCCGCCGTGCTACGAAGTCCACATCCGAACTCAGTTCGGCGTCGAGCAGGAGATCCCGTTCCGCTTCGATCGCGCCGAGCGCCGTGCGCCATGCCGCGTGTGCGTCGGGGCTGTCCGCGGCGCGACTGAGCCGGCGTGCGGTGCCGTACGCGGCTTGTGCGTTGCGCAGTTGGGACAGGCTGCGCGCGATCGCGCGCGCGCGACGTTCGAGATGGGTCGGTGGCACCGGAGCGGCGCGCAACAACGCCAGCAAGGCGCGCAGGCGCGTCAGCGCCTTGCGCGCGCGATGCACGCCGGCATGGTGGCCGCGCCCGGCGCGCACGAGCTGCGTCCCGATCTCAGCGGCATGGGCGACGGCGCTGGCGCGCAGGGCCAGTCCGAGCGCGTTGGTGCGGTGTCGGGAATTCGACATGCGCCAACGATAGGGCAGTTGCTGCCGCAGTTCCACCCGCCCTGTGTAAGGCAAGCAATCGCATGCATATCAATGAATTACGAAGATTTAAGCAACGACAACGTCCCTACATATATATCGTTACTGCAGATTAATGTACTAACGCATTAATACATTGATTTGATGATTGCGCAGTGCTAGGATGCGCCCATGAAACGTCGTTTTCTCGATCCCGAAACCAGCGCCGCCTCCGCCGAGGACGACCTGTGTCGCGCGTTGCTGTCGATGCGCGGCCTGACCGAAATGCGTTCGTTCCTGCGCGACCTGTGCACGCCGGCGGAGCTCGAGGCGCTGGTCGATCGCTGGCGCGTCGTGCCGTATTTGCTCAAGGGCGTGGCGTATCGCGAAATCCACGAGCGCACCGCGGTCAGCGTCACCACGATCGGACGCGTCGCGCGCTTTCTGAGCCAGGGCAATGGCGGCTACCAGGCTGCGATCGAACATCACGCCGTGCCGCCGCTGCGCCGGCGCGCGCCCGCGGCGGCGCAGGCTGCCGCGCCGCGTACCTCGCGCGCGCGCAACCAGCAGGGAAGAACGCCATGACCACACCGAACAAGGCGCGCGACCGTCTGCGCATCGCGATCCAGAAATCCGGGCGCATGGCCGAAGTGTCGCAGGATCTGCTTGCGCGCTGTGGCCTCAAGTTCCGCCAAAGCAGGGACAAGCTGTTCTGCTTCGGCGAAAGCATGCCGATCGATCTCCTGCTGGTGCGCGACGACGATATTCCCGGCCTGATTGCGCAAGGCGTCTGCGATCTCGGCATCGTCGGGCGCAATGTGCTGGCCGAGCAGGCGCTGGCCGCCGTCGACGGCACGCCTGCCGCGATCGAGCTGCGCGCGCTCGACACCAGCCGCTGTCGCCTCGCCATCGCCGTGCCGCAAGATATGGATTACAGCGAGCCGAAGCAGTTGCAGGGCCTGCGCATCGCGACCTCGTATCCCGCGCTGCTTGGCGCGTGGCTGGCCGAGCACAAGGTCGAGGCGAAGATCGTCTTCCTCGCGGGCTCGGTCGAAATCGCCCCCAAGCTCGGCACCGCCGATCTGATCTGCGATCTTGTTTCGAGCGGCGCGACGCTCGCGGCGAACCAGCTGCGCGAGGCAGTCGTCATTCTCGAAAGCGAGGCGGTGATCGCGGGTCCGCAAGAAACGCCGCAGGACGAGCGCGGCGATCTGCGCGAGCTGCTGCTGCGCCGCATTGATGGCGTGATCCAGGTGCGCGAATCCAAGCTCGTGATGCTGCATGCGGCGCGCGCCAATATCGAGGCGATCCGCAAGATGCTGCCGAACGCGCAAGTACCCACCCTGCTGCCGATCGAAGGCAGCGAACAGGTCGCGTTGCAGGCGGTGTGCTATGGCGCGATCACGTGGCAACACCTCGAAGACATGAAACGCGCCGGCGCGAGCCAGCTGCTCGTGCTGCCGGTGGAAAAGATACTCGCATGAACGCCGTGCTCACCCCCAGCAAGCCCGATCTGCCGATCCTCGAGTGGGCAGCGCTCGATGCGCATGCGCGGCGCGTGGCGCTGCGCCGTCCGGCACAGGAAGCAGGCGATGACATCCGCGACGCGGTCGCGCGCATCCTCGCCCAGGTGCGCGCCGACGGCGACGCGACCCTGCGCGCGCTGACACGCCGCTTCGATGGCTGCGAGCTCCATGCGCTGCAGGTCAGCGAGGCGGAATTCGCCGCCGCCGAGGCCGCGCTCGATCCGGAACTGAAGCGCGCGGTCGCCGAAGCGAAGCAGCGCATCGAAGCCTTCCACCGCGCCGCCGCGCCGCAGGCGATCTCGATCGAAACCGCACCTGGCGTCATGTGCGAACGCGTAACGCGGCCGCTCGAGAGCGTGGGTCTGTACGTGCCTGCGGGTAGCGCACCGCTGCCGTCGACGGCGCTGATGCTCGGCGTGCCGGCGCAGATTGCCGGCTGTGCACGGGTCGTGATGTGTACACCGGCGGACAAGAGCGGTCGCGCCGATGCGGCGGTGCTCTATACCGCGGCGCTGTGCGGCATTCGCCAGGTGTTCAAGCTTGGCGGTGCGCAGGCGATCGCGGCGATGGCGTTCGGCACACAGAGTGTTCCGGCCTGCGTCAAGCTGTTCGGTCCCGGCAATGCCTACGTCACCGAGGCCAAGCGCCAGGTCAGCGCGCTCGCTGACGGTCCGGCGATCGATATGCCGGCAGGGCCGTCCGAAGTGCTGGTTATCGCCGACGCGAGTGCGAATGTGGAATTCATCGCCGCCGATCTTTTGTCGCAGGCCGAACACGGTCCCGATTCCCAGGTGCTGTTGATTGCCTGTGAGCGCCCGCTGCTCGAAGCGGTGCGCGATGAAGTCGCACGTCAGTTGGCAACCTTGCCGCGTGCCTCGATTGCCGTCCATGCGTTGGAAAAGAGCCGCCTGATTCTGGCCGATTCGCTCGATACGGCGATCGCGATCAGCAACGCCTATGCACCGGAACATCTGATCCTCAATCTGCGCAGCGCGCGGGAGCTGTTGGCAAAAGTCGAAAGTGCCGGTTCGGTGTTTCTCGGCGCCTGGTCGCCCGAGGCGGTCGGCGACTACTGCAGCGGCACCAATCATGTGCTGCCGACCTACGGCTATGCGCGCGCGTGGAGCGGTGTGTCGGTAGCGAGCTTCGTCAAGCAGATCACCGTGCAGCAGCTGTCGCCGGACGGCCTGCGCGCAGTCGGTCCCTGCGCGGCCACGCTTGCGCGCGCGGAACGCCTGCACGCGCATGAACGCGCGGTGACGCTGCGGCTTGCGGCGCTGGAGTCGAAATGAACGAAACAATGATCCCTTTGCTCGCGCGTGCGCGGCCAGAAATTCTTGTGTTGCAGCCGTATTCTTCGGCGCGCATGGAGGCTGGTGCGGCGACGATTATGCTCAATGCGAACGAATCGCCGTGGGCTCCGCTCGGCAGCGATACGTCGACGCTCAATCGCTATCCCGATCCGCAGCCGCCCGCTTTGCGCGCGCGACTGGCCGAACTCTACGGCGTCGCCGACGAAAACGTCCTGGTCGGTCGCGGCAGTGACGAGGCGATCGATCTGCTCGTGCGCGCGTTCTGCAGCGAGGGCCGCGACGCGATCGTGATTTCGCCGCCGACCTTCGGCATGTATGCCGTTGCGGCGCGCACGCAAGGTGCGACGGTCATCGAGGCGCCGCTCGCGAAAGGCTTCGAGCTCGACGTCGATGCGCTGCTCGCGTGCGTGACGGAGAAAGCCAAGCTGGTCTTTGTCTGCACGCCGAACAATCCGACCGGCGCACTGGTGCCGCTGACCGTGATCGCCAAGCTCGCGCTGGCACTGCACGACCGAGCGCTCGTCGTCGTCGATGAGGCCTATCTCGAATTCGCCGACGGTGCCCCGAGCGCCGCAGCGTTGATCGCGCGGCAGGACAATATCGCCGTGCTGCGCACATTGTCGAAAGCCTATGCGCTCGCAGGCGCGCGCGTCGGCACGCTGGCCGCGCATGCGCAAATCGTCGCGCTGTTGCGCCGCATCCAGGCGCCGTATCCGTTGCCGACGACTTGCGTTGATGCCGCACTGGCAGCGCTCACTCCCAACGCCGTCGATGAGGCGCGCGTGCGCGCGCGCGTTCTCGTGCGCGAGCGCGAACGTGTCGCGCGTGCGCTCGCAACAGCGGAAGGCGTGCTGCAAGTTCTGCCGTCGTCGGCAAACTTCCTGTGCGTGCGTTTTGCCGATGCCGTCGCGACCTATCGTGCGCTGCTCTCGATCGGCATCATCGTACGCGATGTGAGCCGCTACCCGCAGCTTGCGGATTGCCTGCGCATCACGATCGGCACGCCCGATGAAAACGATGCGCTGCTACGGGCACTCGGGCAACGGGAAGCCGCAGCATGAGTGCGCCGCGCAAACTCCTGTTCGTCGACCGCGACGGCACGCTGATCGTCGAGCCGCCGGACCAGCAGATCGACCGCTATGACAAGCTCGCGCTCGTCGACAACGTGATTCCTGCGCTGCGCCGCTGCGTCGAGGCCGGCTACGAACTGGTGATGATTACCAATCAGGACGGCCTCGGCACGTCGAGCTTTCCGCAGACCGATTTCGACGGGCCGCACGAGTTGATGCTGCGCATCTTCGCCTCACAGGGTGTGAAGTTCCGCGAGATACTGATCGATCCGAGTTTTGCGCACGAGGGGCGCGATACGCGCAAACCTGGCATCGGTCTCGTGCGCCACTATCTTGCCGATGATGGCTGGAGCCGCACGCAGTCAGCAATGGTCGGCGATCGCGCGACCGACGATCAGTTTGCCGCGAATCTCGGCATTCGCAGCTTCAGGCTCGACACTGGCGAGTGGAACTGGAGCGCGATTGCACATGAGCTTTGCGCTGCGCCGCGTCGCGCGCGCGTCGAACGCAATACCAAGGAAACGCGCATCCTGGTCGAAGTCGACCTCGACGATCCGGCCGAGCCGAAAGCCAGCACGGGCATCGGTTTCTTCGACCATATGCTGGAGCAGATCGGCAAGCATGGCGGTTTTGCCATGAAGCTCAACTGCGCCGGCGATACGCATATCGACGAGCATCACACGATCGAGGATTGCGCGCTCGCGCTCGGCCAGGCGCTGCGCCAGGCACTCGGCGACAAGCGCGGGATCGGGCGCTATGGCTCGGCGGTGGACGGCGACGGCGCGGCAAAGGCCGATGCGATCGCCATTACCTTGCCGATGGACGAAACGATTGTGCGCGCGGCGCTCGATCTCTCCGGACGTGCCTACTTCGTCTTCGATGGAAGCTTCCCGCGCGAACGCGTGGGCGAAGTGCCGACCGAGCTCGTGCCGCATTTCTTCCGTTCGCTCTGCGACGCCCTCGGCGCGAACCTGCATCTCGCGGTGCGCGGCGAAAATGCTCACCACATGGTCGAGGCCTGCTTCAAGGCGACCGCGCGCGCACTGCGCGTAGCGTTGCGGCGCGAGGGTTCTGCGCTGCCGAGTACCAAGGGTGCGTTGTAATGAGCGTCGTTTTGGTCGACTCGGGTGGCACCAATATCGGCTCGGTGCAATACGCGCTGCAGCGCCTCGGCGTCGAAGCGCGCATGTCCGACGACGCCGCCGAGATTCGTGCGGCATCGCGCGTGATCCTGCCCGGTGTCGGTGCGGCGGCGCCGGGCATGGCGCGCCTGCGCGAAGCGGGGCTGATCGAGGTCGTGCGCGGACTGACCCAGCCCGTGCTCGGCGTCTGTCTGGGGATGCAGCTCCTGTTCGCGCATTCCGAGGAAAGCGATACGTCCTGTCTCGGACTGATTCCGGGCAGCCTGCGCTTGTTTCCGCGAAGCACAGGATTGCGCGTGCCGCATATGGGCTGGAATTCGCTGAGCAAGCGTGTGGCGAGTCCGCTGCTGTGCGATATCGACGACGGTGCGTTTGCCTACTTCGTGCACAGCTACGCCGCACCGGTTGGCGATTACACGCTCGCGAGCACGGACTACGGCGGTGAGTTTTCCGCGGTCGTGCAGCGGGGCAATTTCCATGGTGCGCAGTTTCACCCGGAGCGCTCCGCCGCGGTCGGTGCGACGCTGCTGCGAAATTTTCTGGAGCTCTGAGCTTGCTGATTATTCCCGCCATCGACTTGCGCGAAGGACGCGTCGTGCGCCTGAAGCAGGGCGACTACGCACAAGAGACGCGCTACGACTTCGATCCGCTCGCGCTGTCCGCGGACTACGCTGACGCCGGCGCGCAATGGCTGCATCTTGTGGATCTCGATGGCGCGCGCTCTGGCACTTTCGAGAATCTGCGTGTGATCGAGAAGATCGTCGCCGCCGAGCGACTTGCCGTGCAGGCCGGCGGCGGCGTGCGCAGCGAGGACGATGTGCAGCGCCTGCTCGACGCGGGTGTGGCACGCGTCGTGATCGGCAGCGTCGCCGTGCGCGAGCCGGAAAAAGTGGAAAAGTGGATTGCGCGTCTCGGCGAGGATCGCCTGTGCATCGCACTCGATACGCGTTTCGAGTCCGGCGCGTGGCACCTGCCGAGTGCGGGCTGGACGCAGAGCGAGGGCGCAACGCTCGACGAGCTCGCTCCGCGCTATGCCGCGGCGGGAGCGAAGCATCTGCTCTGCACCGATATCGGCCGCGATGGCATGCTGTCCGGACCCAATCTGAAGCTCTATGCGCATCTGGCGAAGCTCGCGCCGTCACTACGGATCATTGCGTCTGGCGGAGTGCGCGATGTGGCGGATGTGCGCGCCCTGCGAGCGCAGGCACTCGCGGGTGTGGTGCTCGGGCGCAGTCTGCTCGAAGGGCGCATGACGGCGGCGGAAGCATTCGCATGCTGACCCGGCGCATCATCCCTTGCCTGGACGTTCGCGATGGCGTCGTTGTCAAAGGCGTACGCTTCCGCGATCACGTCGAGATGGGCGGCATCGTCGAACTCGCGCAGCGTTATCGCGATGAGGGCGCCGACGAGCTCGTGTTCTACGACATCACCGCAAGCCCCGAGGGGCGCGCGGTCGATCGCGCCTGGGTCGAGAAGGTGGCACGCGTGATCGATATCCCGTTCTGCGTCGCGGGCGGCATCCGTAGTGTTACCGAGGCGCGTGCGGTGCTGCATGCGGGCGCGGACAAGGTGTCGGTCAATTCGCCGGCGCTCGAGCGCCCGGAGCTGATCGATGAACTCGCCGCCGCATTCGGCGTGCAATGCGTCGTCGTTGGCATCGATTCGCTGCGCGACGCCGACGGCGAGTGGCGCGTGCGCCAGTACACCGGCGATCCCGCGCGCACGCGTGCGCTCGCGCGACGCACGCTCGACTGGGTCAACGAGGCGCAGCGCCGCGGCGCCGGCGAGATCGTGCTCAATTGCATGGGCGCCGACGGCGTGCGCAGCGGCTACGATCTCGAACAACTCGCTGCGGTGCGCGCGCTATGCCGCGTGCCAATGGTTGCGTCCGGCGGCGCCGGTGCGGTCGCGCATTTCCGCGACGTGTTCGCGCAGGCCGATGTCGATGCGGCGCTCGCCGCGAGTGTATTCCACTCCGGTACGATTCCGATTCCCGAATTGAAGCGCTATCTGCGCTCACACAACGTGGCGGTGCGGCTATGAGCGACGCGACTATCGACTGGAACAAGGGCGATGGCCTCGTGCCCGCTATCGTGCAGCACTGGCGCAGCAGCGCGGTGCTGATGCTCGGCTATATGGATGCCGATGCGCTCGCGCAAACTCGGCTAACCGGAAAAGTGACGTTCTATAGCCGCAGCAGGGCGCGCCTGTGGACCAAGGGTGAGACATCCGGTCATTTCCTCCTGCTCAAATCGATCAGAATCGACTGCGACAACGACACGCTGCTGATTCAGGCCGAACCACACGGCCCGACCTGCCACAAGGGCACGTCAAGCTGCTTTGGCGACGAGTCCGCGCCGCCGCTCGCGTTTCTGGCGGAGCTCGATGCGCTGGTCGCGCAGCGTGAACGCGAGCGCCCCGCAGACAGCTACACGACCAAACTGTTCGACCAAGGCCTGCGCCGCATCGCGCAGAAGGTCGGCGAGGAGGGCGTTGAAACGGCGCTCGCGGCGGTCGTGCAGGACGAGGCCGCGTTGCTCGGCGAATCTGCCGATCTGATTTTTCATCTGCTCGTGCTGTTGCGCGCGCGCGGACTCGATCTGGTGCAAGTGGCTGCGGAATTGCAAAGACGTCATTCCTCCAGCTAGAGTCTCGTCGGGTCCGTTGCCCGTATTCACTTAGCCTGATGGGGAATCGCTGATGAACTGGTATACCTTGGTCCTGACGAAGTACGCCGTATTCGATGGCCGCGCACGCCGCACCGAATACTGGATGTTCACGCTGTTCAACGTGATTATTGCGGTAGTGCTGAGTTTGATCGATCGGGTGCTGTTCGGAAGTGGGCATCACTTCCTGTACGGGCTTTATGGGCTTGCCGTATTGGTGCCGAGCATCGCAGTCAGCATTCGCCGTCTGCACGATACCGGGCGCAGCGGCTGGTGGCTGTTGCTCGCATTCGTTCCGATCGCTGGAATTGTCCTGCTCGTGTTCATGTGCATGGACAGTCAGCCGGGCGGCAACGAATACGGCGCGAATCCAAAGGGTGCCTAGGCTCGTGTCGATGCGTCTGCCGTTCGGACTGGGGCTGGCCGTATGCGTGGTCTGCGCGCATGCGGCCGGCCACGCCAAACCCGATCCGCTCGCGCGCGCGATCTTCAAGCAGCTGATCGAGATCAATACGACCGATTCGGTCGGCAGCACGACCGTCGCGGCGCAGGCGATGCAGAAGCGCCTGCTCGATGCCGGATTCAAGCCGGAAGACGCGCAGGTACTGATCGGTCCGAATCCCAAACGCGGCAACCTCGTCGCGCGGCTGCACGGCAAGGGCAAGTCGAAGCCGCTGCTGATCATCGGCCATCTCGACGTGGTCGAGGCCAGGCGCGAAGACTGGGAAATCGGCGACCCGTTCAAGTTCATCGAAAAAGACGGCTACTTCTACGGCCGCGGCACGCAGGACATGAAGAATTCCGACGCGGCCGCGATGGCCGCGTTGATCCGCATGAAGCAAGAAGGCTTCGTGCCCGAACGCGACATCATTCTTGCGCTGACCGCGGACGAGGAGGGCGGCACCGACAATGGCGTCGACTGGCTGCTGCGCAATCATCGCGAGCTGATCGACGCGGAATTCGTGCTCAATCCCGATTCCGGCGGCGTCGACGCGGACGCGGGCAAGGCGGTCGCGATCGGCGTCGAGGCGACCGAGAAGCTCTACGCCGATTTCGAGATCTCCGCCACCGATCCGGGCGGGCACAGCTCGCTGCCGCATGCAGACAATCCGATTTACCAGACTGCGCGCGCGCTCGATCGGCTGCAGCAGTCGCCGTTCCCGTTCGAACTCAATGCGGTGACGCGCGCTTGGCTCGAACACATGCAGAAAATCGAGGACGGGCAGCGCAGCCGCGACATCAAGGCGATCCTCGTCACGCCACCCGACGGCGAAGCGATCGCGCGCCTGTCTACCGATGCGCGCTACAACTCCACCATGCGCACGACCTGCGTCGCCACGCGCGTCGAGGCGGGGCATGCGAACAACGCGCTGCCGCAGCGTGCGGTCGCGGTCGTCAATTGCCGCATCCTGCCCGGTCATTCGCCCGAGGAAGTACGGCAGAACCTGCTCGCGGTTTTCGGCGAACCGAAGCTTGCGGTTCGTTACGTCGATCCGCGCACGGACCAACGCTTGGATCGCGCGCCCGAGCGCAAGGCGATGACACCGCCGCCGCCGCGTAAGGATGTGTTCGACGCGATCGCGCGCGCCGCGGCGAAGTTCTGGCCCGGCATCCAGGTGGTGCCGCAGATGGAGACGGGCGCCTCCGACAGCGTGTACACCATGGCAGCCGGCATGCCGAGCTATGGCGTCAACGGCGCACTGATCGATCGTGACGATGTGCGCGCGCACGGGCGCGACGAGCGCCTGCGCGTGAGCGCATTCGACGACTCGGCAGCGTTCTACTACGAGTTCCTCAAAACCCTTGGTTCCGCCAAATAGATCACGCTTCGCGCGTCGTTGTTGGCGTGGCTCTTGCTGATCTACTCGCCAGAAAACGCAAAACGTTGATTCGCTGGCCATTCCGCCGGTTATCGGGAAAGGGGGGTTCCCGTGACACGCTGGTTAGGGGCTGTGTTGCTGTTGTCGCTGCAGATGCTCGCGCATGCGCGCGTGGCACCGGATTTGTTTGCGCTGCGCAGCCAGACCGCCGACGATCCTGCCGCGGCGATCGTTGCCGGGCGCAAGTTGCTCGATTCGCATCAGCTCGACGGGCGTCCGGACGACGAGCGCGAAGTGCTGTACTGGCTCGGCAACGCCGCGCTGCGCCAGACCGACGATGCCGCGCTGGCCGAGATGGCGCTGCGCGTCGAGGGCCTCGGCACCGCGCGCAACGATGCGCTCGCGCTGACCTACGCCGGCCTGCTGCGCGCCGAACGCCTGTATCAGCAAGGTGAAAGCGAGAAGGGCTGGGCCGAAACGATGCGCGCGGCGTCGCGCATCCAGGACAGCACCGATCCGCGACTGCGCGCGATCGCAGCGGTCGAACTTTGCGACGATTTCAACATGGTCGGTAATGCGCGCGCGGGGCTGCCATTCTGCGAACGCTCGACCAGCGCCTGGCGTACCCTTGGCGACGCGTTCGAGCTCGGGCGCGCGCTCAATCTCGAAGGGCGCGCGCTCAAGGCCGTGGGTCAATACGATCGCGCGGCCGCACTGTTCACCGAAGCGCGCGAACAATATCTGCGCAACGGCAATACGAGCTTCGCTGCGACCGTCGGCGCGAATCTCGCGCGCTGTTATGTCGAGATCGGCCGCGCCGCCGAAGCGCTCGAGTTGCTGCGCGAAGGCTGGCAGGCGGAAATGCGCGCCGGCCGCCTGTTCAGCGCGCTGGTGTCGAAGATCGACATGACCCACGCACTGATCAAGCTCGGACGCTGGCAGGAAGCGGAAACCGAAGTCGTCGGTGCGATCGCCGATGCGCGCCTGCACGAGTGGAGCATGCATTTGCCGGAACTGCTCGACATGCAGGCGCAGATCGCGCGCGCGCGCGGCGATCTCAAGACCGCGCTCGCTGCGCAGGACGAACTGTTGCAGCTGCAGTCGCGCCGGCGCGATCAGGCGCACAACAGCGCCATCGCCGAACTCGAGGCGCGCTACGCGGCGCGTGAACGCGAGCTGCGCATCGGCGAACTCGAACAGGAAAACAACCGCCGCGAACTGGAGCTGCAGGCGCGTCGCGCCGCGGCGGCGGAGGACGAGGCCAATCTGCAGCGCCAGCGCGCGCGCGTGTGGATCGTGGCGTTTGTCGCGCTCGCGCTCGCGGTCAGTTCGGCGTTGTTGTATCGGCTCTGGTACAAGCAGCGGCGCAACGCCGAGGCGCTGCGGCGCGAAACGCTGCACGATGCGCTGACCGGTACGGAAAACCGCCGCTCGTTCCTGCGCCGTGTCGACGAGGCGCTGGCCAAGCCGAATCCGGCACCGAGGCTCGACGTGCTGATGATCGTCGATCTCGATCACTTCAAGATGGTCAACGACCGCGGCGGCCACCTGTTCGGCGACGATGTGCTGATCGCCGTCGCGACCTGTCTGGAAAGTACGCTCGCCGGCCGCGCGCATCTCGCGCGTATCGGCGGCGAAGAATTCGGCGTACTGGCGGTCGGTGCAGGCCCGGCCGAGGGTTTGCGTCTGGCCGAACAGCTGCGTGCCGCGGTCAGCCAGATCACGCTACGCTGCGCGGGCGAGCCGTGCCGCATCACGATCAGCATCGGTTTTGCCGCGCATGACAGCGCCAGGCGCCGTCATGATCGCTCCAGCTGGTTGCGTGCCGCCGACGAGGCGCTGTATTCGGCCAAGGCGCATGGGCGCAATCGGGTGGTTAGTGCGACGGTGGCTTGAGCGAGCGTGCGCAATCGCGTTGCAGTTGATAGTTGAAGCTAAGGCTCAATTTCGACGACACCGGGGGCAAGCCCCTCAAGCCCTCAGCCAAGCGGTTCTGGGCGGCGCGTAGCAACTCCTTGTAGTCCCTTTGGAATGGTTCGACTAGCGCTTTGTCCAATTGGGCAGAAACCTGCGACAACGCGAGAAACTCTGCATTGTTGGCGAGCCGGAGTCTATCTGTTTCTTGAAAGCGTGAAAGCAGTTCGAAGAGAACCAGCGCCTCGTCATGCGAGAGCCTGATGAGGATGTTGTTGTTCATAGAGGCCGACTAATTTTTGCCGCTGCAGCGACAGACTGCTCCGGCACGCTTTCCCTAATGCGGTGCTTGCCCGGCACACTGAACGGCACAACGGGCCCGAGCTTGATGCCTTCGCGCCAGGCCTTCAATGCGGCTTCGATCGCCGGCGTCGTCGCGATCTGCGGCAGCGAATGCGCCTGGCTATCGCGCGTTTCCCAGGCGTCGACCTCGCGGCTCGCTTCGGCGAAGGCGTCGCCGAACGAAGCGGTGCGATTCAAACCGTCGACAAAAAACGCGCGGCCGAAATCGGTGATGTCCGACTTGGTGCCGCAACCGAACGAGGCACGATCGGCGCGCGCGGCGGTGATCACCATCGTGTTCGCGTTCTTCAGCGCATCGATATAGCCGCCGGCATAGCACGCGGAGATTACGAACACGCGGTGGCGGATCGGCGAGTCGCTGAACAGGTCGGCAAGATCGGATGGCACGATCTGATCGAGTGGCAACGGATCGAGGCTCACGTACAGCTCATGCTCGCGCGAGCCGTGCGTGGTGATGAACAGCATCAGCACGTCGACGGTCGGGTCCATCTTTTTGCCGACTTCTTCGATCGCGATTTCGAGATTCGACAAGCTCGCGATCGGATAGCGATCGAGCGTCGCCGGGTTATTGACGAGCGTGACGATGTGGCCGCTCGCTGCGAAGCGCTGCGAAAAAAGTTTCTCGACGTACTCGGCCTCGTTGCGGAACACGTCTTCCTCGGCGTCCCCGGCGAACGAGATCAGATACAGATTCGGTTTGCCGGACGTGCGTGGCTTGAGCTTGTCGAGCACGTCGCGCATGCGCTGCGGTTGCGCGTAAATCACCTGCTCGGGCGAACCGACGTTCTCGGGCCAGGCGAGCGGCTTGGACTCGGCCTCGTCTGTCTTGGCGTCGCCTTTTGCCGCAGATTTTTCCGTTGCCTGCGTGATCGCCAGCTCGGATTTCGCGTGCGCCAACGAACCCGCGCACGCGGCGACGACGCACGCGCACAGGAACACGCGCAGCAGGCGGAATTTCAATGGCGACGCGGGCGAATCCATGCGCGCAAACTCTTCTGGTCGGGGCGAGCCAAGTGTAGCAGCCGCCTTGCGCTTACGCAGGCATAATCGCGGCAAAGTCGTACACGCAGCGATGCCTGGAATCGACCGGGCAGGTCGCAGGCGCGCGCGCGAGCAAGGTCGTGGCGAAGCCTGCCGCCGCTGCCGCATCGAGTTCGGCGGTCACGTCGGACAGGAACAGGATCTCGCCTGGCGCCACGCCGATCTTCAGCGCGATGCGTCGGTACGAATCGGCTTCGCGCTTGCCACCGACCTCGGTGTCGAAATAATCCGAAAACAGCGGCGTCAGATCGCCGGCCTCGCTATAGCCATAGAGCAGCTTTTGCGCCGCGACCGAGCCGGAAGAATAGACGTAGAGCGCGATGCCGCTTTCCTTCCACTCGCGCAGTTTGGCCGCGACTTCGGGATAGACATGGCCGCGGAAATCGCCATCGACATAACCGTCTTCCCAGATCATGCCCTGCAGCGCCTTGAGCGGCGTCGCCTTGCGGTCCTCGTCGATCCAGCGCAACAGCAGGTCGATCACTTCCTGACGTTCCGCCGAAACGAGGCCGGCCTCGCGCGCGGTCTCGTGCAGCCAGTGCTGTACCTCGGGGCGGTCGGCATGCGTTTCGATGTAGGCGGGCAGGCGTTTGCGTGCGTACGGAAACAGCACGTCCTTGACGAAATCGATCGAGCTCGTCGTGCCTTCGATGTCGGTGACTATGGCTTTGATCATGACGATGCTTCGATCATCGAGTCTGACTCGTCGCGGCCACGTGTTCCACGTTCGCGGCATAGGCCGTTTCGATCGAGCGCTTGACGCCGACCGGATCGACCACGCGCGAAAACACCAGCGTGCTTTCGCCGCGTCCGGTCACGCGCACGTCGCCGTAACCGAGCAGGCGGCCCCAGGTGGTCTGATGCAGATCGACGGTTTCGATTGCGGTGAGGCGCACTTCTTCGGTTTCGCGTCCGACGATGTCGGTCTTGTTCACAACGCGGTGACTGGTCACACCCATCTCGATGCCGCGCAGGCGCAGCCATTCGTAGATCGTGATGAAGATGCCGACGACGAGCGGAATCAGCACGATGCCGAGGATCAACCGGCCCTTCGCCGTCCAGTGCAGATGGAATTGCGCGACGAGCTTTTCACCCGGCGCGAGGGACTCTTCGAGATAGCTCATGGCTGCGTCCTCAAGCTGCGCGCGCCGCGACCGCGAGGCGCGGGAACTGCTCGGCGATATCGCTGCCAGTGAAATTCGCGACCCAGCCTTCCTTGTTCGTGAACAGGCGAATCGCGATGAAGTAGGGCGCCTCGCTCATGTCGAACCAGTGCCGCGTGCCGTCGGGTACGCCGATCAGATCGCCCTGCATGCACAGAGTCTCGTAAACCTTGTCGCCGATATGCAGGGTGAACTGACCGCGCCCCGCGACGAAGAAACGCACTTCGTCTTCCGAGTGCGTGTGCTCGTTGAGAAACTTCGCACGCAACGTGGCGCGATCCGGATGATCGGGGTTGAGGCTGATCACGTCGACGGCTTGATAGCCCTCCTCGCGCATCAAGCGGTCGATGTCGGCTCGATAGGCCGCGATCACTTCGTCCTGGCTTGCGCCGGGCTGCACGGGCTTGGTCGCTTCCCATTGCTCGAAGCGCACGCCGACTTTGCCGAGCTCGCGCGCGATATCGGCGTGTTGCGTATGCGTCGACAGCGGCTTGCTGCCGTCGGTCTCGGAATAGATGCGCAACTCGCTCATGGTGCCTCCAGCGTGCTGAATTTCAGTCGGCGCAGATCCAGCTCGCAGTTGATGAGGAATTCGAACGCCTCGATATGACGTTCGGTTTCGGCCATATCGCGCCCCCAGGTATAGATGCCGTGGCCGTCGATCAGATAGCCATATAAGGGCTTGCCCGAGGAAATCCATGCATCGACTTTGGCCACGAGCTCAGGCATGTGCTGCGTGTTCGCGAACACCGGCAGATCGAGCCGCGATTCGTGAGTGGTGTAGCCGGAAATCGCCTTCTGCAGTTCATAGCCTTCGAAGTGCATCGCGCCCGCGCGCGCGTACAGGCGCGACGCGATCGTCTGCGCGCGCGAATGCGTGTGCAACACGGCGTTCGCCTCGGGAAAGCGCGCGTAAATCTGCGTATGAAGCAGCGTCTCCGCCGACGGTTTCGCGGCCGTGCCGACCGCCTCGCCGCGCATGTCGACGACCATCACGTCGTGCGGCGTCAGCGCGCCCTTGTCGCGGCCCGACACGGTCACGGCGAGATTGCCGTTGTCGAGGCGCATCGAAAAATTGCTGCTGGTCGCGGGCGTCAGACCCAGCGCACCGAGCTTGCGCCCAGCCGCGACGATTGCGCCCGCGGCGGCGGTGAAATCGACGGGTTTGGCCAATGCAGCGCTCCTTCATCCTGCCTGGCTGAAGTATACCGGATGCGTGCTCGTGGCGACCGCCTGAAAGCGACCTCTTGAATCATCGCGGTGCTACCCTCATCCGAAAGAACCGTTCGCCCTGAGCGTCGGCGCGCAGCGCCAAGCGAAGGGCCCTGAAACCAGAGGGCCTATGAACATCGACCTTTCCGAACTCGACGCCGCTCAGCTCGACGCGCTGATCGCCGCCGCGGCCAAGCGCCGCGCCGAACTTGGGCCGCAGTCCGAGCAACCACCGCCGCAATGCGAGGCCGTGCTCAATCCCGCCTGGCACACCTCGCCACTGCCGAACGGCGTGCTGATGATGCTGCGCCATCCCGGCATGGGCTGGCTCGCCTTCGTGCTGCCGCACGAACATCGCGTGCATCTGACGAGTCTATGGCTGCATCAGTCGCTGCTGTACAAACCCGCGGAAGAAAGCGCAGAGCCCGCCGCTACGGAAACGCCGGTCACGCCACCGCCGACGCCGAATTTAGGGGCGGGCGGGAGTGGCACGGTGCACTAACTCTATCGAATCGCATCAGAAACCGTATACCTCATCAATCGGGTGTGGAAAGGCGCGGCAGAATTTGATTATTCGTTCCGCTACCTTCGGGTCTGCTCGACTTAACCACACGCCAGTTAGAAGTCGGCCAAATTGCCTGTTGAATTTGGCTTCGTGTTCTATTCGATCGATGAATTCGGGGCCAACATTGCAAACGAGATCCTCCAGGGGGCCGGCCGCCACGAAAGCTAGTGCTTCGGTTTCAATCTCTTCGTCACGCCTGGAGATACACAGGATGATCTGCCACAGATCGTCCCAGCGCTTTTGATACCTGCAGTCATATGCGGCATCGAATGCCCATTCGGTTGAGGTGCTCTTCTGCCTATAGTTCGACAAGTAAGCATCAGCTATCTCTTGTGGCGTTCTTTTCATAGCGATGGCGAGTTGTGGCGGCGAGCAAAGTATTTGATGTCATTACTCGCTGCAAGCCGCGTCTCGCCATTTGCGACGCACCCCTGTCACAATCCGCGCATTGCGTTTGCCTGCGGGTAGCTCGTTTTGACCATGGCGGAATCCACCACGACTTTGCTCGTCGCGATCGCGCTCGGCGCCTTTGTCGTCGGCGCCTTGCTTGCCTGGCTGCTCACACGCGCACGGGCGCATGCGAGCGGGCGCGCGAGTCGCGACGCGGAGGTGGCGCAGCTAGGCGCGGAGCGCGATGCGGCAGCGGGCAATCTTGCGGGCCTGCAATCGCGGCATGACGAGCTCGCGGCGGAACTCGAGCAGCAGCGCGGAAAACTCTTCGCGCTCGGCAACGAACGCGCGACGCTGGCCGGGCGGCTCGAACGCCTGACCCAGGTTGAAGGCGAGCTCGCCGCGGCGCGCGCGGAGCTGCAGCGTGTCGGCGATGCGCGCCAGCGTGCCGAGCAACAAGCGACCGCACTCGGCACGCATCTGCGGGAGCAGCAGGCAGCGGCGCAGCAGCGCGAGACACTTGCCGCGCAGGCGGTGCAGGAACGCGAGGCCCTGCTCAAGCATGTGCGCGACGAGTTCAGCGACAAGTTCAAGGCGCTCGCCAACGAACTGCTCGACGAAAAAAGCCGCAAGTTCGCCGAGCAGAATCAGACCAATCTCGGCACGCTGCTCAACCCCCTGCGCGAGCAGCTCGGCGATTTCCGCAAGCGCGTCGACGATGTCTACGACAAGGAAAGCCGCGAGCGCCAGCTGCTCAAGAGCGAGATCGACGCGCTCAAGTCGCTCAACCAGCGCATCGACGAGGACGCGCGCAACCTCACGCGCGCGCTCACGCGCGAGGTGAAAGCGCAGGGCGCTTGGGGCGAACTCGTGCTCGAGAAATTGCTCGAAGCCTCGGGCCTGCAGAAGGGCCGTCAGTACGACACGCAGATCACCTTCGCCGACGAGAGCGGCGGCCGCGCGCGCCCCGACGTGATCGTGCATCTGCCCGAAGGGCGCGATATCGTCATCGATGCGAAGGTGTCGCTGACCGCCTACGACCGCTACTGCAACGCGGCCGACGATGCGGAGCGCGGCACGCAGCTGTCCGCGCATCTCGTCTCGCTGCGCAATCAGGTCAAGCTGCTGGCCGAGCGCAACTATAGTGACTTGGCCGGCATTCACTCGCTCGAATTCGTGCTGATGTTCGTGCCGGTTGAGGCGGCCTACATCGAGGCTGTGCATCACGACGATCAGTTGCAGACCTTCGCGCTCGAAAAGCGCGTCGTGATCGTGACCACTTCGACCTTGCTCGCGACGCTGCAAACCGTCGCGAGCCTGTGGCGCAACGACGACCGCAATCGCAATGCGCTCGATATCGCCGAGCGTGCCGGCAGGCTCTACGACAAGTTCGCCGGCTTCGTCGCCGACATCGAAGATGCACGCAGCAAGCTCGATGCCGCGCGCCGCGCGCTCGGCGACGCGAGCGGTAAGCTCAGCGACGGACGCGGCAACCTGCTGGGCCAAGTCGAGAAGCTGCGCGAGCTCGGTGCGAAGGCGAGCAAGTCATTGCCAGCGGAACTGGTCGAGCGCGCGCAGTTCGATGAGGTGCAGGGCAGGATCGAAGCCAAGCCGCAATCGAGCGGCTGAACCGAGCGGACGCGCGATGTCGTCCTTGTGCGGCGCGCTCTCGTGTCAGGAGAGGTGGTGCTAGTTCTGTTTCGAATCGTCGGCGTGTTTGACACACTGCTCGGGGCGCCGCGTGCAGCGCAATCCGAACGGACGCGTACCCGCGCGCACCTCGGCGGTTACGTCGACGATGTTGCCTCGGTCGAACGCGAGGAAGATCGCGCCGGGTATCGACTTCGCGTCGATGCTGTCGAACAGATTCAGATAGGCGATTTCCACGCCGCCGAAGTGCGGCCAAGGCACTTGCCTGCCGTCGAGATACAGCGGCTCCATCGGCGCCGCCGTGGCGGGAGTCAGCGCGTCTTCTCGCAGCACGTAGAACCACGGCGCGCGTTGCGCGCTGAAGCGGCAGTGCTCGACACGATGGATGTCCGCGGCGAGCGCCTTCATGGCGGCGTCGAACTGCATGGCGAAGACGAACTCCAACTGGTCGTCGACGCCGCTGAGGTAGACCGAGCAATTCCTGGCCGGCAGCTGCAGCTTGTCGACCGTGGCTTTCACGTTTTGCAGCAGACGCATCTGAACGAACGAGTTGTCGCGATATTGCTTGGCGAGGAAGTGCGCGTCGTGCGCCCACGGGATCAGGCAAAGCGCGACAGCAACGACCGGAGCGAAACACAGGGCGTGCGGCAGACGCGTCGGCACGCTCGCGAATCTGCACAGGGCGAGCACCAGCATCGAGACGCCGGCGAGGGAGTAATAGAACAGCCGCGCTTCGACCGCCATCTGCGCGTGCATCGGTGGCCACGGCGATGGGCTGATCAAGCGCAGCGAAGGCGATTGCAAGGCGCAGGTTGCGAGCACGAGCGCCACCGCGCTGAGCGCCAGCAGGCAGCGCTCGTCGCGCCATTCGGCGCGCACGGCGCCGAGCAGTCCCGACGCCACCGGCAGCGCGAGCAGAATCAGGCCGAACGTCACCGGGGCCGCAGCAAGAGATGACAGGCGCGAGAAGTCCAGCGCGAATCCCGAAAAATGCGATGCCCACTTGGCAAATCCTTGCAGCAGGATCTGCGCCGCCGAAGCGTCGCCCGCGAAGTGGCTATCGAACGCGCTGCCGAGCACGCTCGCCCGGAGCAGCAGCAGGGCCAATGCGAGCACGCCCACCAATGCCGCTTCGCCTGCGCGCCGACGCAAGCTGCGCCCGGGCAGGGGCCAGAGCAGCACGAGCATCAGCGGCGGAAAAATCGCCAGTCCGATTTCCTTCGACAGCACCGCGGCCATCGCGCAGATCAGACTGGCCGCGAGGAACAGGTTCGTGTTGCGCTCGCTGCGCGCGTGCGCGCGCACCAGGTCGAGCGCGAGGATGCCGAAGAACACCGCTAGCAGGTCGAAACGGTCCGAGAGCCACAGCGATGTGCCGATCCCGATCGGGTGCAACGCAAAAGCCAGTGCGGCGAGCACGGCGCCGATCCGGTTTCCGGTCCAGGCGAGCAGCAGATGCCACAGCGCGAGGGCGATCGCGAAATGCAGCGCAAAATTGGCGAGATATTGCGGCCCCGGCGCATTGCCGAGGGCCTTGATGCTGAGCCACCAGGCGAAGATGCCGAACGGCCGGTAGAAGAACCCGCCCGGGAAATGATTGTTCGCGAACGGCGCCAGCGGATTCTCGAGCAAGCGGGAAATCGTGACGAGGAAGAAATCGTCGAGATAGAAAAAGCTCTTGAGCGCAGGCGCGTAGGTCCAGCCTACGCACAGCAACAGTATTGCCGCGGAAATCCACGGTGAAGCCTTGCGCCAATTCAGCATGGGCAACGCGCGACGCCTGGGCGGCCATGCGCTCGCGCGCGCTTGTCGCGTGCGAGCGATGTCATCAGCGCGTCCGCAGTTTGCTGTGCTTGTAACTGTAAGCGAAATACAGCACCGCACCGATCAGCGTCCACGCCAGCGTCAGCCAGGCGTTGTAGGCGCCGAACCAGAACGTGACGCCGAGCAGGGCCAGGCAGCTCGCGATGCCGAGGAAGCACACGACCGGCGCCCACGGTACGCGGAAGGCACGCGGGATTTCCGGGCGGTACACGCGCAGGATCCACACGCCGGCGCAGACCGCGGCGAAGCTGATCAGCGTGCCGATCGATGTCAGCTCGCCGAGGATGTCGAGTGGGAACACGCCCGCAGCGAGCGCGATACCGATGCCGGTGATCACGGTGTTGATATGCGGCGTGCGGTACTTCGGATGGATCTTTGTGAAGACCGGCGGCAGCAGGCCGTCGTTCGCCATGATCATGAAGATGCGTGGCTGGCCGATCACCATGCACAGGATCACCGACGACAAACCGATCAGCGCGCCGACTTCGACCAGCCAGCGCAGCCAGGCGAGTTGCGGATGTGCGGCAATTGCCGTGACCACCGCTTCGTCGGTACCGAGCTGGGTGTAGGACAGCAGGCCGGTCAGCACGGCAGCGATCGCGATATAAATCGCCGTGCAGATGAAGAGCGAGGTGATCATGCCGATCGGCAAATCGCGCTTGGGATTGATCGATTCCTGCGCCGCTACCGAGGTCGCTTCGAAACCGATGTAGGCGAAAAACACGATCGAGGCACCGCGCAACACGCCGGTCCAGCCGAACACGTCGCTGCCCTTGTTCTCTGGAATGAACGGATGCCACAGCGAGGTGTCGACGTATTGCCAGCCGAACGCGATGACGAGAATCAGCAACACAACCTTCAGCGCGACCATGAAAGTGTTGACGCCGGCCGATTCCTTGATGCCGAAGTAGCACAGTGCGGTCAGCGCAAGCACGATGCCGACCGCAGGCAGGTTCATGATCGCGCCGGTCGGCTGCAGCTTCGTGTCGAGCGGCGCCATCGTCAGCACGGTCGGCAGGTGTACGCCGAGGTGATCGAGGAAACTCGTGAGATAGCCGGTGAAGCTCGCGGCAACGGCCGAAGCCGAGATGCCGTATTCGAGGATCAGCATCCAGCCGATGAACCAGGCCGCGCCTTCGCCGAGCGTCGCATAGGTGTAGGAATACGCCGAGCCCGACACCGGCACCATTGCCGCGAACTCCGCGTAACACAGCGCGCAGAACGTACAGCAGATCGCCGCGAGCACGAACGAGAGCATGATCGCGGGGCCGGTATGCTCGGCAGCCGCATGTCCCGTCATCGCGAAAATGCCGCCGCCGATCACCGCGCCGATGCCGATCGCGGTCAGGCCCCAAGGGCCGAGCGTGCGGCGCAGTTCGATTTCGCCCGCTTCCTGGTTGACGGTCAGTGGATCCTTGGTGCGAAGCAGTTGCTTGAGCATGCGCAATTCCGTGTAGCTGTTCTTGCAAAAGCGCAAGGCCGGCAACGCGCCGGCCCTGCGAAAAATTTCAAAGGTGCATTACGTCTACGCGCGGCCGTTGGCGAGCTGGCTGCGCTTGTAGCCGTACAGGCCATATACGACGAGTCCCACCAGCGCCCAGCCGATGAAGAATTCCTTCGCGAACGGGCTCAGGTTGTAGAACAGCACGACGCAGCCGATCGCGGCAAGCGGGCAGACGATCCAGGCAAGCGGCGTGCGGAACGGACGCGCACGATCCGGTTGCGATTTGCGCAACACGAGCACGCCGATCGACACCATCGCAAACGCGAGCAGAGTGCCCGAGTTCGACGTGTCCGCAAGGCGGCCGACCGGCAGCAGTGCGGCACAGATCGCAACGACTATTCCGGTGATGATCGTGATCACATGCGGCGTATGGAACTTCGGGTGCACACGCGACAGCGGCTCCGGCAGCAGGCCGTCGCGCGACATGGTGAAGAAGATGCGCGTCTGGCCGAACATCATCATCAAGATCACCGATGGCAGGGCGAGGCCGGCGGCGACGCCGATCCAGTAGCCAAGACTCGGGAATCCGATCTGGCGCAGCACGTGCGCGAGCGGCTCCTTGCTGCAGACCAGCGCCTGCGAATTGGCGCAGGCCGCGGCCATTTCCGGGCTGCTCGGATCGATCGCGTGGCCGGCTGCGTCGAGCACCGGCTGCGCGCCGACCGCGCCGACCGCGCCGTAGCCGACGAGCAGGTAGAAGATCGTGCAGATTCCGAGCGAGGCGATCAGGCCGATCGGGATATTGCGATTCGGATTCTTGGTTTCCTCCGCTGCGGTCGATACCGCGTCGAAGCCGACGTAGGCGAAGAAGATCGACGCCGCCGCGCCGAGTACGCCGACGCCGCCGCTCGGGCCGCCCCAGCCGGTCGGCATGAAAGGCTCGAAGTTGGCGCTGTTGGCGCCCGGCACGGTGATCGCGATGAACATCGTCAGCGCGACGATCTTGATTGCCACGAGTACCGCATTGACCTTCGCGCTCTTCGAGGTGCCGATCACGAGCAGGACGGTCACGACGAACGCAATCAGGAACGCGAGCAGATTGAAGCTACCGCCCGACATGGGGCCGGCTTGCAGGAATTGCGGCAGCGCCAGCCCGTTTGCTTTGAGCAGGCCATTGACATAGCCCGACCAACCGACGCAGACGGTCGCGGCGCCGATACCGTATTCGAGACCGAGCGCCCAGCCGACGATCCATGCGATGAATTCGCCGAACACGCCGTAGCTGTATGTGTAAGCCGAACCCGATACCGGCACCATCGCCGCGAGTTCCGCGTAGGCGAGCGCGGCGAGCGCGCAGACGATTGCCGCTATCACGAACGCAACCATCATGCCGGGGCCGGCTTTCTGGCCCGCTTCCGCAGTCAATACGAAAATACCGGTGCCGATCACCGCGCCGATGCCGAGCAAGGTCAGTTGAATCGGACCGAGCTGTCTGACGAGCGATTTCTTTTCCGCGGTCTCGAGAATCTTGTCGAGCGGTTTGACGCGCCAAAAAAGCATGTGGAACTCCCCGAATGGTGGCTTCAAGTGGCAGGTCGATGACCGTGCCGGCTTCAGTCGTGCGCCACCTGCCGGAAAGGCCGTGATGCGTCGGCTAAAATACGCGACCACTTCCTCACGAGCAAGCGGTGATGCAGCAGTCGATGAATGAAACGGCCGTATCACTTGCGCCGCATCAGCGCGTGTGGTTGGCGGCGTTCGACGAATACGCGTGCCGCTATCCCGATGAGCGCGCCAGCGTCGCGTTGTTTGGCGATTTCGTTTCGATGCACGCGGATGCAGCCGAGCGCTGTCTTGCGATCGGTCATCTGACGGGTTCGGCCTGGCTGGTCAGCGCCGATGGCGCGCGCGTGCTGCTCACCCACCACCGCAAACTGAATCGCTGGCTGCAACTCGGCGGTCATGCCGATGGCGATCACGATCTCGCGCGCGCGGCGCTACGCGAGGCCGAGGAGGAATCGGGATTGCGCGATCTGGTCGTCGAGCCGGAGATTTTCGATCTCGATCGCCATCGGATTCCTGAGCGTGGAAGCGAGCCTGCGCATTGGCATTACGACGTGCGTTTCATCGTGCGCGTGACGGGCAGCGAAGCATTCGCCTTGAGCGAGGAGTCGCATGCGCTGGCGTGGCGCGAAATTGCTTCGATCGCGGAAGATGCGGGCGTGGACGAATCGCTGCGCCGCATGGCGCGCAAGTTTCTCGCGCTGGCGCGTTAGGCGCCGAGTTCGCGCTGCATGATCAAATCGGTTTGCGGATCGCTACCGAGCACGAAGATATGCGACCCGACGAAGTGGAAGCCGCATTTGTGATAGAACGCGATGGCGCGCGCATTGTGTTCCCAAACGCCAAGCCACAAAGTCTGTGCGCCGACGCCGCGCGCTGTTTCCTCGACCGCGGCCATCAGGCGCTGGGCGACGCCGCGGCCGATCGCTGGCGTGTCGACATAGAAACGCCATAGCTCGATCGCTGCGGAAGCGCGCACGCAGTCGGGCGGCGAGCCACGGCGCAACTGCGCATAGGCGATCGCGGCGCAGTCGTCCTCGACCAGCAGGGTGTGCATCGCGGACGAGACGATCTCGTCGCGCTGCTGCGCCGGGCCGTACGTCTTCGTCAGATGCGCCGCCATGTCCTCAGCCGAGTTGGTGGCGGCGAAGGTGTCCTTGAAGGTGCGTGCCGCCAGCTCGGCGAGCTGCGTCGCATCGTCCGGAACTGCCTGGCGGATCGTTATGTGCTGCACGCGCGCTGTCTTCAGGCGCGGCCCGAAAACTCGCCGGTCGTGGTGCTGACCAGAATCTTCTCGCCGGTCGAGATGTACTCGGGCACGAGGATTTCGATGCCGGTGTTGAGCTTGGCCGGCTTCGGACGCTTGGTCGCGGTGGCGCCTTTCAGCTCGGGCGCCGTCTCGACGACTTCGAGCGTCACTGTCTGCGGCATCTGCACCGCGACAGGCGCATCGTCGATCAGTTGCAGATAGCAGCCTTCGAGGCCTTCGGTGATGTAACCGGCCGCATCGCCGACCGCGTTCGCATCGAGCGTGTATTGGGTGTAGTCCTCGATGTCCATGAACACGTAGGCCTCGCCATCCTTGTACGAATAATTGACCTGACGCCGTACCAGCTCCGTTTCCTTGAGTTCATCGTCCGCGCGCAGCGACAGATCGAGCTTCTGCGCGCCGGGTACCGAGTACATGATGAAACGATAGGTAACGTTGCCGCCGCGACCCTGCGGCGAGCTGCGCTCGATTTCGCGGATCTGCCAGACCTTGCCGTTGTGTTCGACGACGTTGCCTTTCTTGATTTCGAAAGCTTTCATTTTTATGGCTCGAGGATTCGTTTTGTCCGTCATTCGGGGCCGCCGCAGGCGGAACGCGAAATGCAGTTCGATTTTGATTTGCGGGAGCTGGATCCCGGATCAATGCACATTCATGTGCTGTCCGGGATGACCTCATCCTGAGGTTATTTGGGAGCCAGCCTGATCGCGCCATCGACGCGAATCACGCTGCCGTTGAGGTAGCGGTTTTCGAGGATGAACGCGACCGTCGAAGCGAATTCCTCCGGCGTGCCGAGGCGCGACGGATAGGGAACTTGCGCACAAAGTGAATTGTATACTTGTTCCGGCATGCCGTCGACCATCGGCGTGTGGAACACACCGGGAGCGACCGTCATCACGCGCACGCCGATACGCGCGAACTCGCGCGCCATCGGCAGGGTCATGCCGATCACGCCGCCTTTTGATGCGGCATAGGCGGCTTGGCCGATCTGGCCTTCATAGGCGGCGAGCGAAGCGGTATTGACGATCACGCCTCGCTCGCCGTCGGCGCCAGCAGCGTTGTTCTGCATGATTTCGGCCGCGGCCTTGGCGACGTTGAAGCTGCCGATCAGGTTGACGCGGATCGTCGTGTCGAAAATCTTGAGCGGCATCGGTCCGTCCTTGCCGAGCACGCGGCCGGCGCCGAGGATGCCCGCACAATTGATCGCGGCATTAAGCCCGCCCATGTGCTCGGCGGCCTGCTTCAGCGTTGCGGCGACGCTGTCTTCCGTGGTGACGTCGGTGCGCAGATAGCTCGCATTGGCGCCGAGTTCGGCTGCTGCGGCGGCGCCTTTTTCGTCATTGATGTCGAGCAGCACGACCTTGGCGCCGTGCGCGATGAAGTGTTTGGCCACGGCGAGGCCGAGCCCGGAAACGCCGCCAGTGATGACGGCCTTGGTCTGATCGAGTTGCAATGCGCTCTCCCGTGCGATCGCCCGGGATCGCGGATGTGAAGCCGCGATTTTACCCGAGCGACAGGGCGCGCGTCGCCAACCGATGTTCTATTGGCAGGTCAATCCGCCGATACCGGTCAGACGCGTGATGGGCATCGAACCGCTGACAAAACCTGGCACCTGCGGCACCCAGGCTGCTGTCGCGTTGTTGCAGTCGCTGAAGGTCAGCGTCAGCGTGCCCCAGGTACTGCGCTTTATCTTCGTGTTGTCGGCCGGGAAATTCGGAGGGAAAAAACCACCCGTCGTCTGCGTGGCGGTCAATGTCGCCTTGTTTGCGCTGATGCTGCCGTTCGCGATCAGCCACAGATTGTTGCCGGCGCTGTCGAACGTGTAAAAGACCGCGAGCGCGACGCCGTTGCCCGGGAACTGGATATCGAAGCCCTGTCCCGACGTAGGCTGGTTGTACCAAAAGCCCGATAGCGCGGGCGTGATCGAAAATATCGCGGGATTGGGTGTCGCAAAAGTGGCAGCCAGCGTCAGCGTGCCATTGTTGCCACCGGCCGCATCATTGGCGTTACCATCGAAATGATAGAGCGCCACCAAGCCCGTTTGCGGTGCTTGCAGGGGGGGCGACATCGCGGATTGAATCTGAGCAGCGCTGCGGGCAATATTCCAGAATCGTACTTCGTCGAGAAGACCCGACACCGTGTACTGCCAGTCGACGTCGCTGCCGATCCGGACCTGTGATGCGTTCGTCGTCATGGGCGGTGCGTCGCTGTGCGAGCCAACCTCCACACCGTTGATGAAGTGGCGGCGCACAGACCCATCGTATGTAACCGCCACATGGGTCCACACATTGGGCGGGACGGTGCCTGCGTTAAAAACTGAGCTTATACCTTTGATGTAAGAGCGCAGCGTTGTGCCGCACAAGCCCACCCAAAAAGTCGACACATAACCCTTGCCCGCTATGGTGGAACAAGCTCCCGGACCGTTGGAATCAACGACAGAGACCCAAGCTTCGAAGGTAAAACCCGTACTGAAATCAAAGACCGTGGAGCTGGGGAGGGCGACGTACCCGTGGCCGGGTCCAAGGCTCAATGCTTGGTTAAATCCTTGCGCGTGCGCTGTTTTTGCCAAGAGCAGCGCAAGCAGCACCGCGACGGAAAATATCTTTGCGAGCATGGCCGGTCCCCTAGGTTCGGTTCAATCGCAGCCACAGCGTAGCAGACTCCCGTGTCCCCTGCTAACGCGATCATTTGCTCAGTATTGTTCGAAGAAAATCAAAGGAGGCTTTGAGTTGCAACGCGGTCTCCCATGCGATCGCCCGCGATCGCGGTGTGAACGCGATTTTCACCCGAGCGACAGGGCGCGCGTCGCCAACCGATGTTCTATTGGCAGGTCAATCCACCGATGCCGGTCAGGCGCGTGATCGGCATGCTGCCGCTGACATAGCCCGGCACCAGCGGCACCCACGCGGCGACAGCGTTGTTGCAGTCGCTGAAGGTCAGCGTCAGCGTGCCCCAGGTACTGCGGTTGATCTTGCTCTGATCGGTCGGGAAATTCGGAGGGAAAAAACCGCCCGTCGTCTGCGTGGCGGTCAATGTCGCCTTGTTGCCGCTGATCGAACCGTTCGCGATCAGCCACAGATTGTTGCCGGCACTGTCGAACGTGTAAAAGACCGCGAGTGCGACGCCGTTGCCCGGGAATTGGATGTCGAAGCCCTGTCCCGAAGTGGCCTGGTTGTACCAGAAGCCCGACAACGCCGGCGTGATCGAGAACGCCGGCGCATTGACGCGGATCGTGCCGTGCATGCCGGTGCCGGGTGCGCCGTGCGGTTCGCAGTAGTAGCCGAACGTTCCTGCAGTGTTGAACGGCAGGGTCACGCTCCAATTGTTGCTTGCTGCGTTGCCGTTGCCGCCGCTGCTATCACAGCCGTTGGCACAGCGAAACAGGCCGGTGTCGGAGACGACATTGTGCGAGCCACTGACCAGCTTGAACGTCACCGTATCACCGGTGTTGATCGTTACCGTGGCCGGCGAAAACGTGTCCATGCCGCCGCCGACCTGGACGACAAAATCCGCGCCATGCGACAGGTTCGCACCCGCCAGCGCGAGCAGCGCCAGCCCGACCCGATTGAGCAGCGACTGCAACATCAGACGAACCCGAGATTGGCGCTGGAGAAGTTGTTCACGTAGGGGAAGATCGACGCGATATCGCAGGCCTGCACGCCGAGCCAGCTCGCTAGCGTGGCGGAATACTGGTCGCACGACACTGCCGGCATCATCTGGCCGCGCGCGAGGCAGTCGGTGCTGTTCAAGGCCTGGTTCGGGAACAGGCTGCCGCTTGCTGCCGGCGCGCCGTAGAGCTTCTGGCCCTTCACCGCGCCGCCCATGACGAACTGGTTGCCGGCCCAGGCGTGGTCGGTGCCATCGCCGTTCGAGTTGAGCGTGCGCGCGAATTCGGACAGGGTGAACGTGGTGATCGACTGCGGAATCTTCAGGTCGTTCACCGTGCAGTCGTAGAACGCGCCGAGCGCCTGCGAAATCGTCTGCAGCAGCCTCGGTTGATCGGTCAGCTGATTGGCGTGCGTATCGAAGCTGCCGAAACCGATGAAGAAGATCTGGCGCTTGGCCTTGAGCATGTCGCGCATCGAAATCACCTTCGCGACCTCGGCCAGTGCGGCGGCGACCGGGTTGTTTGCGGGGAACGTGGTGGTCAGCGGCGGCGCGGCGGCGAGCACCGCGCTCATCGTGTTGTAGTAGTCGAGCGCATTGCTGACCGTTTTCGCGTAGGTGCGCGAGAGCGGATCGGTGTAGGTTTCCGCCAGCATCTCCGACAGCGCGGTCAGGCGCGCCGGACCCGTGCTGCCGGTGTAACCCGACAGGCTGGACGGGCCGTTCGAAGTGATCGTGTACGGCTGCACCGTATTGCCGGCCTGGAATCGATTCTGGCCGGACAGCGAGATCGACATCGGAATCAGCGCGCCCGGGTTGAGCACGTGCAGGCGATCGGCGACGAGTCCGCCCCATCCGACCGTGCCATTCTGCTTCGGCTGGCCATAGGCCCATTGCGCCTGCTGATCGGAGTGCGAATACAGCTGTGGCGGCAGCGGATAGCCGGGCTGCAGATATTGCGTCTTGTTGGTGGGCTGCAGTGCGGTGCCGACATTGACCACGAAGGCGCCATGACCAGCGTTGAACAGGTTGGCGAGTTCGGGCGCGCTCGGATGCAGGCCGTAGGTTTCGCCCGCGCCTGCGTTGAGAGCATTGATTGGCACCAGCGTGTTCTGCGCGATCGCCATGCTGCCGTTCGCACCCGCGGAACTGCTGCGCGAAGTCGAATACACGCCGTAGCGCGAGTTGTCGCTCGGAATCAGCAGGTTCCAGGAGTCGTTGCCGCCGAGCAGGAACAGACAGACCAGTGCCTTGTAGTCGTTGACCGCGCCGTAGCTGCCGCAGGATTGCGCCAGCGCGGTGTTGAGCATGCCGAACTGGGTCAGCACCGCGCTGCCGGTCGCCGCAGCGAGGCTCGAGCAAACGGCGTCACGCAGGAACAGGCGACGCGAACGGGAGTAATGCGTGCTCATGATGGCCTCACTTCTGGATCGCGAATTCGGGGGAAATCAACGTCGCCTGCAGTGCGCCCTGTGCGCGCGTGATCGCGCTGCTCGCGGGCAGGGCCGTGATCAGTTTGACCAGACTGGCCTTCATCGCCGGGCTCATGCGTCCGTACAGCAGATCGTGATTGATCTGGTCGGCGAGTGCGTTGGGATCGTTCGCCACCGCGGTCAGCGTCGACAGATCGATCGCGATCGTCGCGCTGTTGTTGCCGCCGTTGCCGACATAGGCATTGCTGCGCGCGGTCAGATCGTTGGCCATCGCGGCCACGGTCGATTCGTTGAAGATCTGCAATTCCGGTGACACGAGCAGGCCGGAGTCGCTGATCTCGCCCGGTGCCTGATAGCCCGGCAGATAGAAATTGAACACGGTCGGCGAACCGAGCGCGCGCTGGCTATAGGCGGTCTGCGGATTGTTGAAGGTGTAGAGCCCGTTGCTCGCCGCAGCCTTGTACCAGCGCCACAGCGCAGTGAGGCGCAGCAGAGGTTCGCGCACCTTGCCGAAGGCGTAACCCGGGGCGTCGGCCGTGCCGTTCATCGCTTCCGGATCGAGCAGGATCGCGACGACGGTCTGCGGCAAGTCGCCACCGCTGGCGCGGAATGTCGCCGCGATGCGTGCAACGTAGGCCGGGGTCGGATTGCTCGTGGTGAAGCGCTGGATCAGCTGCTTGGAAATGAACGGCGCGAGATTCGGATGATTGGTCAGCGCGGCGAGTCCCTGCTGCAGGTCGACCGCGCAGGAATTGTTCGCCGGAATCACGATCGCGTCCGAACCACTGCCGTAATTGCCGCTGTAGCTGACCAGGGTCTTCGTGCCGAAATCGTGATACGAGTCGTAGCAGACCATCGGCGCGTATTCGGCCACCGACCAGTTCTGGTAATTGGCCGGATTGCTGTTGAATCCGGTCGTATAGCTCCAGCCGGTGAAGATCTTCGCGTACTGCGTGATTGTGGTCTGATTGTAGGTCGGAATCGGCGCGCCGTTCGCGTCGAGCTTGAGCGAGCCGTCCTGGTTGAGCAGAACCAGGCCGATCGAGAACAGCTGCATCACTTCGCGCGCGTAGTTCTCGTCCGGCGAGGTGCCCTTGCTCGAGTCGCCTTTCTGGTTGCGCAGGAAGCTGAGCATCTTCGCCATCGCGGGCGACAGGGTCACATCGGTAAGCAGGTTGGCGTAGGTCGAGGGATGGTGCACGCCGGCGCCGTCGACGTAGCCGGTCGCGTCGCGCGCGAGCATGTCGTAATACTCGGCCAGAACGATCGGATCCTGGGTGAGGCCGCCGGTCTGGTCTGAGGTGACGACGATCTGGCTCAGCGCCCAAGCCATGCGCTGGCGCAGCTGATCGGTCGCGGTGACCGCGTTGAAGAACCAGACTTCCATGCGGTCGTTCTGGCCCGGATTCTGCACGGCCTTGTCGAGCTGTTCGACATATGGCCGCTGCAGCGTGACTGGCATTTGCAA
>CAZDWH010000002.1:4282-49269 GCA_964509025.1 uncultured Rhodanobacteraceae bacterium | reverse complement strand
CGAGGAACAGGATGCGCTCGATCAGCCGGTCGGCGTGCTTCATCTCGTCGATCGATTCCTTGTACTCGTGCTCGGCCAGTTCCTTGTAGCCCCAGTTGCGGTACATGCGCGAATGCAGGAAATACTGGTTGATCGCGGTCAGCTCGTTGTACAGCACCTTGTTCAGATGGCCGATGACTTCGCTATCGCCTTTCATCTCGCTACTCCTGCGCGTTGCCTGCGTCGACTATAGCGCGCACGGATGACACTCGATCAAACGCGAATCGTGAGCAGTTGCGGATGGGAATCGGTTACGCCTGCAAGTGCGCAGGACGGGCCTTGCGGCGCGAAGACCTACGCTGCCTGCGGAATCGCCAGCAGGGGCAACTTGAACGGCCGCGCGGCTGCCGTCGCGCGCGCCTCGTGCAGAATGTCCGCGGCGAGATCAGCGCAGCTGCCGCAGGTGGTAGAGCAGCCGGTGTGGCGCGACAGCTCGGCCAGCGTGCGCACGCCCGCCTCCGCCGCCTGGCGGATCATCTTCTCGGTAACGGCATTGCAGATGCAGACGTACATGGCGCGCGTTTCAGAGGTTCCTGATGCGCATTGAATTGCAAATGAGAATGATTGTCAATACCACCCAGGCAGCGGTCGATCAACCCATCTTTGCCACGAGCCGGTCGGCCAGTTCGACCATGTTTTCCGCGACCGCCAGGGTGTTGTCGGCCACGGTCTCGGCCACCGCAAACGCATTGGCCATTGCGACGTGATAGCCCGCCAGGGGCGCCAAATGGCGCAGCGCGCGCTGATAGACGCTGCGCTTGAAGGTCACGACATGCGTGGCGGGATACCAAAAATCGACCCAACGCCACAAATCGAACTCGGGCTTGTCCGTCGCATCCAGGCGCAGCGCCGATTCGTCGCCGAGAAACTTGAGCAAAAACCAGACCTGTTTCTGGCCGATGCAACGCGGCCGCTGATTGCGCCGGACCATGCGCGGCGGCAGGCGGTATTTCAGCCAACCCGGCGTCGCGCCCAGCACTTCGACGTGTTCGGGATGCAGGCCGGTTTCTTCATGCAGTTCGCGATACATGGCCTCGAGCGGCGTCTCGTCGCTGCGCATGCCACCCTGCGGAAACTGCCAGCCGTCGCGGTGCGCACGGCGCGCCCAGAACACGCGCCCGTCCTCGCGCAACAGGATGATGCCGACATTCGGACGGTAGCCATCCGGATCGATCACGTTTAACCACTCCGAAACAATCGTCCGGATTCAACCACAGTCACAGCGGCCCGGCAAGCTGTTGCGGCGCAACATCTGCTAGAATTCGCTTGACAGCGCACGCACTTATCCCAACAATTTGCGCCCCCTCCGCGAGCGTTTTCGCCGATTCGGCAACGCCGCGCTTCGTTTCAAGGCTATGTAGCTCAGCCGGTTAGAGCACAGCACTCATAATGCTGGGGTCGGTGGTTCGAGTCCACCCATAGCCACCACGCCTTGTTTCACTCTGATTTGGGTGCTCAGCTTGCTTCGGCGGCGCCTTCGCTCAAGCCAGGGTGCAGCGACTGGGAAACTTGCGTATCAACGCTCCCGGCATAACCTGACTTAGCCAACTGGTTGCCTGCTGCGCTCAGACACAGGCGCAAAGCTGTCCCGGTAGACCCTTTGTGCGCATGAGTGAAGCCCTCACTGGTCGAGCGCTGCCTGCCGTCGCCTGCATCGCCGCCGCGCGCGTGAGCAATTTCCCCTACTGGGTCTGGGGGTCTGACCCGATATCTCGTAAACGCTCTTGCCTTCAATCTTCGCGCCGTTGCATCGCGCGATCACGCAGGAAGAGAGTCGTGTGGTGCGCACCCATCCATCCATCTTTCGAGGTCGCACCGAAATGCAAACGCTTCATGCTGTTCGCAACAAGCTCGCGCTCGCTATCGCCGGCGTCATCATCAGCGGCACCGCTCTGGCCGATGCGCATATTGCATCGGATCTGCAGAGCACGCTTGCCACTGCTGCACCGACCGACCAGTTGCAGGTAATCGTCACCTTCAACAATCAGGGCGCGCCAATCAATGCCGATCAGCTCGGCTTCCTGCGCGGCCTCGGCATCAGTCACGCCGTGACCATGCAGCGCCTGCCGATCGCAGGTGCGCTCGCAACACCGGCGCAGATCCAGGCGCTGGCCGGACGCAGCGACGTGGTCTCGGTCTTCCCGAACAAGCAACTGAAGTTCTACAACCAGGAAGCGCGTGAGATCACTTCTGTGGCACGCGCGCAGGCGAATCCGGGCGATTTTGGCCGCCCCTTCCCGTACAAGGGCTTCGGCGTTGGCGTGATGGTCAACGATTCCGGGATTGACGCGACGCACCTCGACCTGACCTATGGCGACCATGTCGTGCAGAATGTCTATGGCTCGCTCAACCTGTACGATCTGGTCGGCGACCCGGCCCCGGTGAGCTATATCGAAGGCGTGCCGAACACTGATACCTCTTCCGGTCATGGCACGCATTGCGCCGGCATCGTCGGCGGCACCGGCGCACGCTCCAACGGTCTCTATGCCGGCGTGGCGCCAGGCGCCAAGCTCGTCGGCTCCGGCTCGGGCGCCGTGCTGTTCGTGCTAGACTCGATCGGCGGTTTCGACTATGCGCTGGTCAACCAGTTCCGTTTCGCCGCACCGATCCGCGTGATTTCGAATTCGTGGGGCACCTCGGGCAAGTTCGATCCGACCGATCCGATCAATGTCGCGAGCTACGAAGCCTACAAGAATGGCATGTTCGTCGCGTTCGCCGCTGGCAATGACGGTCCGGGTGAAGACACCCACAACCCTTACGCGCAGGCGCCGTGGGTGACCTCGGTCGCCGCGGGCGACAAGCAGGGCAAGCTCGCCGACTTCTCTTCGCGCGGCGCACGCTTCGAGTCGGGCACGTTTACGATGCCGGATGGCAAGCAGTGGACTTACGTCAACCAGCCGGTGATCACCGCGCCGGGCGTCGGCATCATTTCGACACGCGACAACCTTGGCGCGCTGCCGCCGCTCGCCGCGCAGGACGATGCGGCGAATATTTCGCCAACCTTGATCCCGTTCTACACGACGATGAGCGGCACTTCGATGGCGACGCCGCACACCGCGGGCATCGCTGCGCTGTTGTTCGAAGCGAACCCCAACCTGACGCCGGCGCAGGTCAAAGATCTGCTCGTGCGTAGCGCGACCAACATCCCGGGCTATGCGGCGTGGGAAGACGGCGCCGGCTATGTCAATGCCTATGCTGCACTGAGCGAGGCTTCGGGCACGCGCGGCGGTTTCGGTGCGACGGTCAATAGCCGGCGCACCTTCAACGCCAACGCGCAGGTCACGCCAGGCGGCAACGTACCGTTCTCGGTCGCCTTCTCGCCCGCCGGCACGACTGGATCGCAGACTTTCCAGGTCGGCGCGAATACCGCCTGGGTCAACGCGAGCGCAACACCGCCGACCGGGCAGACCGTAGCGCTCGTGCTGATCGATCCGGACGGCAACAAGTACGGCTCCTCGATCTCGCTGCCGGAGGAATCGCCTTCGGTAGCGGTCGGCGCGCCGGGCAAGGCGGGCACGTGGACGATCACCGTGCGCGGCATCGGCTCGGTCAGCGGCACTAGCCTCGATCCGGCACACGTCACCAACGGCTATTCGATTCCTGGCACGGTCGCCGGCAACATCACGCTGACCAATACCGCCGGCTACACCGGCCTCGGCGATGTCGCCGGTTCGCCGGCCGCCGGTGCGATCCAGTACGACGTGGCGCATCATCTGCTCGACGGCAAGTCCGACGGCAACTTCCATCCGAACGACAATCTGCTGCGCGGCGACCTGGCGCAGTATCTGGTGATGGGCGCGGGTATCCGGCAGTCGTTGCCGAAGACGCCGAGTTTCAACGACGTGTCGACGACCAGCAGCATCTATCCGTTCGCCGAAGCGGCGGTCGGGTTCGGTGGCGCGCTCAAGGATCGTGCAGGTGTGGCGAATGGCGTGATGCAGCTGAACAAGGGGTCATTCAAGGCGAACGACGCCGTACCGCGCAGCGACCTCGCCTACAGCCTGGTGCAGAGTCTCGGCCAGCAATCACTCGCGGCGGGCTATTCGGGCGATGTGTACGTGACCTACAACAGCCAGCGCATCAAGCTCGACGACTCGTCGAGCATCCCGGTGGACAAACGCGGCTACGCGCAGCTCGCAATCGATCTGGGCCTGATGAATGTGCGCTTCACGCTCACCCAGGGCCTGCTCGATCCGCAACCGGTGATCCATGGTTGGTTCGATCCAGCACGCAGCGTCACGCGCGGCGAGTACGCGGTATCGGCGGGCCTGCTTGCCAACGCGTACAACAAGTAGTTCAGCCCGCTGCTAAAAACGGAGTCCGTCGTATCGTGACGGACTCCGCGTTTTTTTGGGCAAATAGGTGTTTTCCCTCAACCGCAGCATGAGGGTCTGTCCGTATACCCATTTGCAATGCTTGGACGTAGCCTAAACCGCCGATTCGTTGAGGATCGGTGATTCGGGGGGAATCCAAGAAGCGATCCGGGACGCCCCCGCCATCAGGTCATGTGCAACGCGCACGGACGGCGCCGCGCACACCGGGCTGCATGATGCACCCGCAATGAAAGCCACGTTGGGCCCCTGCCGGCGTGGTGCGCCTGAAAAAGGTCAGGATGACCTTTTTCAGGCAACCTTGCAGTCCGCTATGCGGGGCCATGCGGACACTTGGGCAAGCGAAGGTGACGCGTTGTGGCAATCGATGCACAATGCGCCGAAGCGCTCCGTCGCCATGACGAGAAAGTCACTCGGTCCGGCTTTTGCATGTTTTTGCCGGGATGCACGGGGTTATTCGGGAGTTCCCATGAAAAATCGGCTGCTACTCACGCTACGTCACGCATTTGTCCTCGGCGCGCTGCTGTTCGATGCGACATCGAGCGCGGGCGTTACACAAATGGCGAACCTGCTCCGCTCGGTCAACCATGCCGTGACGGATCCCGTGACGGTCACCATCAGCGGCAATACCGCAACGGCGAATATCTCGCTGCCCGGCAACATCGCAGCGGACTTCACCGTCAATTTCAACTCCACTCAGAACCTGAGCGCGGACAATCTCGGCATCAGCGCGCAGCTGGTCGACATCAACGCTTCGGGTTTGATAGCGCGCCTGCCGGATTCTGTGCTGACCTCCGTACCCAGCGCATTTCCGATGCTGATCTCGGTCGAACCTTCGGGTGGGTTCGCCTTCACCAATTCCTACACCGTCAATATTCACACCAGCAACCTGGTTTACGCGCCCAGCACGCCACTGCGCATCTTCAAGGCGCCGCTCGGCGGCAATTTCACCGACATCACCGAAGATGTGAACCAGGGCAGCGTCAATACGCGCGGCCGCGAAGGCGGGTTCTCGCAGTTCCTCATCGTTGCCGATCTGCGTCCGAATGCGAGCGTCGCGGTGGGCAAGTTCAATGCGCTCAGTGCGCGTATCGCCAGCTCCGCCATGTCGCCGACCCTGCAGGCGCAGCTCAATGCCACGCTCACGCAGGCGCGCACGGCGTTCAACGCGAACGATTACGCCGGCGCGATCGCCAGCGTCGATACGTTGCGCTCGCAGGTGCAGGCGCAAGCCGGTACCGGACTTGCGAATGTCTGGCGCTCGACGCGCGACCTCGACAACGCCGAGGGCTCGCTCGACGGCATGGCCGCTACGCTGCGCTTCACACTGACGCGCCTGCGCGACTTCGGCCAGTAATTGCCGCTACGCGTTTACGCCTACCCACCCGAAGGCGCAGCCCTGCTGCGCCTTCTCGATGATGCGCCGCTGTATCGCATCGGCCGCAGCGCCGATTGCGATCTGCGCATCGAGCACACTTCGATTTCACGCCAACACGCCGAGCTGCGCTGCGTTGACGGTCGCTGGTCGCTCGCCGACAGCGGCAGCAAGAACGGCGTGCGCGTCGACGGCAAGCGCATCGACCAGGTCGATTTGGGCAGCGCAATCTGGTGCGCGATCGGTGATGTGTATTGCCGCCTCGAACCGCTCAGCGCCGACGAAGCCGCCGCCGCGCGGGCGCAGAGCGAGGCGAGGCGCTCGGTATCGCGCTCGCTCTCGGCCGGCCTCAACCTCGAATTCGGCATCGAGCCGCTGCTGACACGCACGCTCGCCGCCGTGCTCGAACTTTGCGGACTCGAACGCGGCTTCGTGCTATATGGCGAGTTCGCGGACACGCTGCGCGTGCGTGCGCGCCACGCGCTCGACACGAGCGACCTCACGCGTGCGGGATTCGCCGGCAGCGCCGGCGCCGTGGAACGCACCCTCGATGAACGGCGCAGCGTCATTTGCAGCGATGTCGGCGCGGCGCCCTGGCTCGGCCAACGCGCCAGCGTGCAACTCGCTGGTCTGCGCGCGCTCGTCAGCGTGCCGATGCTGGCCGGACCACAATTGATTGGCGTGGTCTATGCCGACAGCCGCAAGCCCGGGCTGCCGCTGACCGAACTCGATCAGGAGATGCTCGAAAGCGTGGCGCAGCAAGCCGCGTCGGCCTTGTCAGCGGCGCAGCTGCGAGCCGATATGGAAGAACTACTCGCCGCCAGCGCCGCGCTCGGCGCACGCGCACCACGCTGGGAAGATATCCGCCGCGCGCATGCGCTCGGCTCGATCTGATCTGCCCGCTGCGCGACAGCTCTAGCGCTTTGCAACAATAAATCCGCGAAAAACTGCGGTATCGTGCGTGCATGAGCGAAAGCGTGTCCGAACGCATTACGCCCGAAGCGGCGACCTCGACCGGATTCCTCGCGGCGGCCGAACTCCATCCCGGCGACGTGCTTGCCGGGCGTTTCCGCATCGAAGGCATGCTCGGGATCGGCGGCATGGGCGTGGTCTATCGCGCCAGCGATCTCTCGCTCGGCATTGAGGTCGCGATCAAATTGCTGCGTCCGGAACTCGCGCGCCGTCCGGAAGCATTCGAACGCTTCCGCCAGGAGCTGTTGCTCGCGCGTCAGGTGTCGAGCCCGCACGTCGTGCGCATCCACGACATCGCGCAACACGGCGAGCGCTGGCTGATCAGTATGGACTACATCGCCGGCGATTCGCTCGAGCATCGCCTCGACGCCGGCAAGATCCCCGTCGAGACCGCGCTGAAGATTACGCGCGCGCTGCTCGTCGGCCTCTCCGCCGTGCATCAGCGCGGCGTCGTGCACCGCGATCTCAAGCCGGCCAATGTGCTGCTCGATGCTGAGGATGTCGCTTATCTTTCCGACTTTGGCATCGCGCGCGCGGCCGGCACGAACGGCGTGACGCAGACCGGACTCGTGATCGGCACACCCGAATATCTTTCGCCCGAACAAGCGCGCAACGACGCGGTCGATGGACGCAGCGACCTCTATGCCGTCGGCCTGATCCTCTACGAAATGCTCACCGGAGAGTTGCCATTCGCCTCGGGCACGCCCGCCGAGACGGTGATGCAGCGCATCGCGCGCCCTGCGCCCTCGCTCGCGCGCGCGCGCAAGGATCTGCCCGCGTGGCTGGCCGCTTTCTGCGCGCGCCTGCTCGAACGCGATCCGCGCCGGCGTTTCGCCGATGCCGATGCCGCGCTGCGCGCGCTCGACGCGAAGAAAGTGCCGCGAGCGCAGCTCGATCGCCGCCTCGTATTCGGCATCGCCGCTGCGCTCTTCGTCGCCGTGCTGGTCGGCATCTGGATCGTGCGCCGACCCGCAACGCCCGCCGCGCCAGTCGCCGCCGTGGTGCCGACGATTGCGGTGCTGCCGTTCGAGTCACGCGATTCCGCACTTGCGTCAAGCGCGCTGGCCTTCGAGACGCATCTGCGCGCGTGGTTGCGCGAAGCACCGGAAATCGCGGTCGATAATCGCCGCCGCACGCTCGATGCGATCGCGCGCACCGCGCCCGGCATGAGCGGCGATACGCTGCTGCGTCAGCTGCCAGAGCTTGCACGTGCGAGCAACGCGAGCCATCTGGTGCGCGGCGAAGTCGCGAGCGACGGCAAACAGGCGCGCATCACCCTGAGCTTGCTCGATCCGGCGAACGCAGGCGCGGCACAGCGCTTCAGCGCCGTCGGCGTGCCTGCCGAACTGCCGCGCGTCTATGCGGACGTTGCGGCGCAATTGGTTGCCGCGCTCGCGAAGGCGGCGAACATCAAAGCGTCGGCGGCCCCGGCCTTCATCGACGACGCAAAATCGGTCGCCGATTTCGGCACCGCGCTCGAGGCAGCGAACAAGCACGAGGCTGCGCAGGCCGCCGGTATGCTTGCGCCACTCGCGCAAACACACCCCCAAACTGCGCTGATCTGGTCCGCCCTGCTCGCGGCGCAGACCGAAGCGAAACAGGATCTGCCCGCCGAAACGACGCGCAAGGATGCGCTGGCGCACTTCGCACAGGCGCAAAGTCTCGCCGCGAACGAGCTGCGCTACGCCGCGCTCGATGGCCAGGGCGACGACGGCGCGCTGAACCAGCTTGAACAACTCGCCGCGCGATATCCGCATGATCCCGATGTTCCGGTCGCCTACGCGCAGGCGCTTGCGGCGAACGGTGAAGGCAAGCGCGCGATCGCAGTGCTCGACCAGCACATCGCCGCCGATTCGCAGGATGCGCGCGCGTTCTTCCTGCTCGGCAAGTATTCGATCCAGCAAGGCAATGCGCAGCGCGCGGTCGAGGATTACCTCGTGCGCGCGCTCGTGTTGCGCACGCGCGCGGGCGATGCCGCCGGCGAGGCGGAAACACACAACGCGCTAGGCATCGGTTACGAGCGCCTGGGCCAACTCGAAGCGGCGAGCGAACAATACGAAAGAGCCGTGGCGATGCGCGACAAGATCGGCGACAAGCGCGGCCTCGCAACTTCGCTGCGCAATCTCGCCGTGGTGCAGGCGGTACGCGGCGACAATGCCGCCGCAGAGAAATCGATCGAACGCGCCAAAGGCCTGCTCGAAACGCTCGGCGATCGCGCCAGCCTCGCCGATCTGTACAACGATCGCGGTGTCGTGGCCGAGGAACACGGCGATTTCGCCGCCGCGCTCGCGGCTTACCGCGAGGCACTCGCGCTGCGTCGCCAGGTCGATGCGCCAGCGCCGATCGCCGAGAGTCTCGACAACGTCGGCCTCACTTATTACCGCCTCGGCGAATTCGACAATGCGCTCGTCTATTGGCAGCAGGCGCTTGCGGCGTACGAGAAACTCGAGGATCGCCCGAAGAAACTGCGCATCGATCAGAGCATCGGCCTGCTCGAAATCGCGCGCGGACATTTCGACGCCGCGCGCAAGGGTCTCGACGCCGCCTTGCGCGCGGCGGAGGACCATCAATTGCCCGAGGAACAGGCGGTCACCTCGACCTATCTCGCCGAGCTCGCGCTCGCCGAAGGACGCTATGCCGATGCGCTCGGCCAAGCGCAGCACGCTGGCGAAATCTTCGCGCGCCGCGCCGACAAGCGCGGCACGGCCGAGGCGCAGCTGCTCACCACGCGTACGCAGATCGAACTCGGCAGCGCAATCGCCGCCAAGGCCGCGCTGGCGCCGATCGTGGTCGACGAGCTAGGCGCGGAACAGCATGCGATCGCCCTGCTCTGCCAGGCCCAGGTCGCCCTGCTCGAAGGCGACGGCGCCGCTGCGAGCGTGAAATTCGGCGAAGCGCGCAAACTCGCCGAACAGGCCCACGCGGGCGTGCTTGCGCTCGAAACGCGCCTTGCGCAAGCGCGTGCAAGCGTGCTGCACGGCGACGCGACGCAGGCACCGATCGCCGATCTCCTCGCCGCAACGGCGAAGCTCGGACATGTTCCGCTGCGCCTCGCCGCAGCTGAGCTGGCACAGGCGCAGGCGCTGCGGGCGGATCGCGCGGCGGAAGCAGCCAAACGTTATCGCGAAGCACTACCCGTATTGCGTCAGGTCGGCCGTTGGCACAACGCCAGCGCATTGCACACGCTTGGCGCGACGGCGCTCACGCTCGCTGGCGCGACCGCCGAGGCTGAAGCCGCGCGCGCTGCAGCCATCGCGGCGCGTGCGGCGGTGCTCGACGCGGCTCCGCCCGCGGCGCGCACGCAGTTCGCGCAATACCTCGACGAGATCGCCACCGCGGAAACCGGGCGCGTGGCAGGGACTTGATTCGTTCGCGCCACTGTCGCACTCTCGGCGTCAGACAACGAAGCGCATGGAGGCCATGCGTGCAGCAGGGGCTCGACCCAATCGATCCGCAACCGCAGGCGGAAAGCATCGAGGCGCTCAATCTGCGCCTGGCCGAGCTGATGCACCGGCACAGCGAGCTGTTCGATCGCCTGCGCGCCGACCAGCAGCACTTCGCGCGTCTCGCGCGATCGGTCTGGCACGTGCAGGAAGACGAGCGCCGCCGCCTCGCGCGCGAGCTGCACGACGGCATCGGTCAGAATCTCGCCGCGCTGATCCATCAGATCCGCGCCGCGGTGCGCGCAGTGCCGCCACAGACCGCGACCACACTCGTCGCCGCACTGAGCGCGCTCAACCAGGCGCAGGAGCTCGCGCAGTCGACGCTCGAAGACACGCGCGCGCTGTCGCGCCTGCTGCGGCCGCAGATCCTCGACGATCTCGGCCTCGAACCTGCGTTGCGCTGGCTCGTGCGTACACTGAGCGTTGCCCCCGGCCTGCATATCCGCATCGACATCGATCCGTTGCCGCCCGAACTCGATGGCGATGTGGCGACGCTGATCTTCCGCATCGCGCAGGAATCGCTCGGCAACACGGTCAAACACGCGCAGGCCAAACTCGCCACGCTCGTGCTGCGCTGCGATGCGGAACGCCTCGTGCTCAGCATCAGCGACGACGGGCGCGGTTGCGATCCTGCCACGGCTTTCGCGGTGAGCGCGCGCGGCGAGAGCACCGGCCTCGGCGGCATGCGCGATCGCGCGCGCCTGTTCGGCGGCGAATTCACGTTGCAATCGAGCTCGGGCGCGGGCTGTACGATCACGCTGCGCCTGCCGTTGGCGCCGCCATGATCCGCGTCCTGCTCGCCGACGATCACAACCTCGTGCGCGAAAGCCTCGTCGCCGTGCTGCGCTCGAGCGGCGAGTGCCAGGTCGTCGCCGAGGCGGCCGACGGCATGGACGCGGTCGAGCAGGCGATGAGGCTCAAGCCCGACGTGGTCATCGTCGATATCTCGATGCCGCGCCTCAACGGACTCGAAGTGCTGCGCCGCCTCAGCGCCGACCTGCCGCAGACGCGACTGCTCGTGCTGACGATGCACGAAGAGGACGAATACGTGCTGCATGCGGTGCGTGCCGGCGCGCGTGGCTATCTGCTCAAGCACGCCGCGACCGCCGATCTGATCGCCGCAGTCAAGGCGCTCGCGGCCGGCAGCACTTATTTCGGTCCGCAGGCGGCGCAGGCGCTGGCCGCGCAGGTGCATCATCCGGAGCGCACGCTCGACGACCCGTATGGCGCGCTGTCGACGCGCGAGCGCGAGGTGTTCCACATGATCCTGGAAGGATTCACCAGCAAGGAGATCGCGCGCAAGCTCGACATCAGCGCCAAGACCGCGGAGAACCACCGCTCGCGCATCCTCGACAAACTCGGCGTGCGCAATTCGGTCGAGCTGATGCGCTACGCCGCGCGCAAGCACTTGCTCGACTAGAACGCTGCAGGTTTTGCGCTACTGCCGTCTACCGCGCGAGCGTGGGCGCCGCAGGAGATCGCGCCAGCGGAACCCGGCTGCACAAGGTTCACGCCTACTGAACGACACGCATGTCCAAGGCGCGCACCTTCGGCGGCGTGTTGCCGTTGGCGGCTTTTTCGACGACGCCGCGGATCTCGACTTTCTTGTCGAGAAATTCGCTCAACGTACCACCGGGCGGCCTCACGGCGGGCGTAGCGGTCAGTGGCAAGGCGGTTGTTACATGGACCTCCTCGCCCTTTTCATCGCGCAAGACAATCTGCCGCGACTTTCGATCGAAGTAGTTCGTGCCTTCGTTGCGCAGCACGCCCTGAATCACGACATTGGTCCCTTCCTTGAGGGCGGCAGCGCTCTTCGTTTCGCCCGCACCCGGCGACGCGGCCGGCGGCGGCGGGCTGGGTGGCGGACTGCTCGCCGCTCGCACCGGCGCAGCGGACGAGGCAATTCGCACCGGAGTGCAGTTGCCTCCGGTGGTGCTGATCTGCACGGTCATCGGATTGCCGGGATCCGGAATACCGCAGATCGAAACGCCGCCGAGCGACGCCGGCAAGGTGGTCGAGTCGAATCCTCGCCTCGCCGTCGTTCCGGGAAAAATATCCGCAGCGTCACCGCGAAACGGTTCGGCCGTGAGACGGTCGAGGCCATCGGCTTCGACTACCTTCACACCCATGTTGGTCACGTCCGAATTGACGGTGTTGCTGCGCAAACCGGATTTGACAACGGATTCGTTGACGAGCAGGACCACCATGCCGCCGGTCGGCAGTTTCGAGTCGAAGCCTGACTTGTCGGTGGCGCTGACGAGATAATAGAGATTGTTCGACACCCGTACCCGATACGCGGTGTGCGCCTTTTCGATCGGCTGTAGCGGGATCGCTGCCATTCCAACCACGTCCTTGACCTCGATCCAGCCAAGGAACTGTTTCGACCACGCCGACATGTGCGCTGGCGTCTCTGGGCTGTGCCCGTCTCCGCCCCACGATCCGGTGGCCATCAAGTCCCAGTTTCCCAATCCGGCAGAGTGTCCAGTCACATCGTAGAGGTCGGGCAGGTCGAACGCATGCCCGAACTCGTGCGCGATAACCCCGATCGGAATCATCGTCGAGCCATCGCATGCCAACGCCGGCAGCACGACATAGTCGTCGATCTTGATGAATCCTCCGGCCGCCCGCCTCGATGTCGTCGTGTAGGGCTGCAGCCCGAGGTTCTCGGAGAGACTGCCGCGGTGCGACCAGATGTTGGTATTGCCCTCGCCGCGACATTCGCCCCCGCGGCCAGCGTGGACAAAGGCGACGAAGTCCACGAAGCCGTCGTCATCCGCGCTGTTGGGCTGGCCGTCCGGTCCGTCATTGTCGTAGTCGCGCCAGTCGAACGTCTTGTTGGCATCGAGTGCCTCTTTTATGAGGTCCGCGATCCTGGAGTTGCCCAGACATAGTCCATAGCAGTGCTGGGTGACGCCATCCGCGTCGACGAAATCCGCTCCCGCATAGTAGTCAGCGGACTTCGAAAGGGTCTTCCACGGCAACACTGTGCCTTTGACGTCGAGCGCACCGTTCGACACTTCGGCGTAATACTGGGTCAGCGTTCCGGTCGGCCATGGCCCGTCAAACAGCTCTTGCTTGAGTTGATCGGGAGTGAAAGGCTTTGCTCCCGATTCGGGGAAGTCGAGCAGGACCACCGGAATCTTGCGCGTACCCTGCACCTGATTCGGCGGCGGGCTCACCGCACTGCCACCGAGCGCCGACGACAGCGACGCGGACAAGGCGCTTCCGTCGGCGGCTATGCCGAGCAGTTGCGGTTGGGCGGACAACTGACGCACAACGGCTGCCCTCTCGGTCATCGCCTTGAAGGCGCGCTGAAACCGGAACGCTTGGGGATTCGCCGCCAGGCGATCGAGATATGCTCGGGGAAGCGGGGCAGCCTCGTAGGGTGGCGGAGTCGCATGTGCGCCTGCGGCCAGAATCGCCAGCGAGATTGCGGTAAACAGCGTTACGAGATTCGATCGCATCGATATCTCCACGATGGTGCGGCGCTCAGTGCGCATCGATCGTCAGCAAGCGGACGGTCGGCGCAGGCGCTACCGGCGTGGCCGCGGATGATGCAAGTGGAGGCGTGACGCATTTGCCTTCGTTCCACAGACGCGAGGCGATCGGAGTGAGCACCGCCTCGTGAACGGCGTAAACCACAAACGGCTCCGGCTGCCCGCCCTTTTCCATCTGGGTCTTCATCGCCTCCGCCAGGATGCGTGCGCTGGACGCGAAATCGTAGCTGGCCCAATCGTCGACCTTGCAGTGATGCTGCGCGAACAGCCAGTCATGCACGATGTAGGCAGGGCCAAAATCCCAGGGGCCGAAGTCCGGCACCGACCAGAACAGTCGCGGTATCGAACCGCCATCGGTATACATTTTCTGCGGCTGAATCCTGCGACCATCGGAAGTGACGAATACCAGCGGCTCGGCCGGGTCGGGACGATAGACGAACAGATTCGGTGAAACCCATTCGACATAAAGCTTGCCCGAGAACTTTCCGGTCGCGGTTCGTTTGTACATGACGCTCGCACATCCACCCGTGCCCGCCAAAGCGAAAGCGATCATTGCCAATAGCATCGTCCGGGAAAGCGCAAGCGCCGCGGTAGCAGCTATCGTCCGTATCATGTCGATGTCCTTTATCAGTCGAAGCCATCGCACAGGAGGCAGCCCTTCCGTAGCTGTCGTATTTCCCGGGTGCGTTCGATTCCACTCAGTCAGGATGGACAAGCGAGCAGTTTGTCTCAGCTCCTTTGATGCGTACTTCAGTCATCGGATCAGCTGATTACACAGGATGAGTCTTGTGCTGTGATTGCCCAATCATAAAAGTCGCTGCGCGCGCAGGTACCTGTCAGAAATGACAGTTGTCGCATGGCCGCATTCGGTCGATCCTTCTGCTACTTGATGCGACTGCGCATCAATGATTCGGGGGAATCAGCCATGCGCGCTTCACGTCTTCGCAAACTCGATGTGCTCAGCGAAATTACAGTCGCCTATGGCGACCGCGATCCGCTCGATGACCCGCTGTATGGAGATATCGTCGAGGGGATGGACGGGGAGCGCCGCTTTGTGGAAATCCGCCCGCGCGGTCGTGCCCGGGGCGTGCACTATCGCTGCGCGGGCAACAGCACGCCAGGCCTGAGCCTGCTGCCAATCGAATGCAGCATTTCCGATTGGCGCCGCTGGGCCAGAGGCGGCAAAGTTCTGTGCACGACGCCGGTGCGCACGCGCTTTGATTCGATTTCGCGTCGAGCCGTTTTCGCCAGCGCAACGAGCGCCGACGCCGCGCTCTAGTAGATCGGACTTGCGAAGGTCGCCCGCATCAACGCGCGGGCACGAGTTCGAGCCCGCGCGGCGCAAGCCCCATCGCCTTGCGGTAGAGCGCGTACAGTGCGTTGACCTTGGCCACGTAGTCGCGCGTTTCGTCATACGGCGGCACGCCGCCGAATTGCGCTACCGCATCGGGACCGGCGTTGTAAGCCGCTGCGGCAAGTACGCGATCGCCTTCGTAACGCGCTTCGAGCGCCTTCAGGTATTGCGCGCCGGCGAGTATCGACTGCTGCGGCGAGAACGGATCGGCGACACGGTAATCGCCGATCACATTCGGCATCAGCTGCATCACGCCCTTCGCACCCTTGTCGGAAATCGCATCTGCGGCGAACGCGCTCTCCGCATGCGCGATCGCGCGCAGCCAGGCTTCGTCGAGCCCGGTGCGGCGTGCGGCCGTCGAGAATTCGCGCCGATACACGCCGAGCAGCGGCGCGCCGAGCTTGCCGAGTCCGGCATGCGCGGGCGATCCCGACGGCGTCGCCACGCTGAACTGCTGCACCACGACCGACCCTGGCAGATTGCGCGTCGAGTAAACGACTTTGCCTTCCTGTTCGCGTCGATACAGCGTGCCATGAAAGGAGCCGAGTGCGCCCCACAGATTCGGCAGCGCGGCGGCGTTGTCGTCGAGCGTCTTGGCGATGCATTGCGAGCCAGGCTCGGGCGCGGTGGCGAGGCTCACCGTGCCGTCGCGCAAGCAGCGCCACACCGTGCGCGCCTGCGCGTCGCCGCAAGTCGCGGCAAAGACCAGCAATCCGGCAATGGGTAAACAACAGCGCATCCGGCATACATCGGAGCTAATCCCGGCGATACAAGTCCGCTGGCGTCCTCGCATCGATTGCTCCGGATCAAGATACCTGCGATCGCGCGAACTCTGCTGCCAGCGCCTTCGGCGCCTGCGCGATCCACGCCTCGCGCAGCAACGCGCGCAGCTCGGCGCGGCCGACTTCCTGCAGGCGCACGAGCACTGCGGGAAAGCCGTCGTAGTGCGGTTCGGTAAAAAACTTGCGCGCGTCCGCCATCAGCAGAATTTCCTTCGCGTCGAGATTGGCGACGCGCACGGCAAGCACCGCAGGATTCGGCACGCGCGCCTTCTTCGGATCGACACGCTCCTTCCACACCCACGCGAAGCCTTTGTACTTTTTCCCGTTGCGCACGGCGAAGGCGAAGTCATGCTCCTCGCGCCGCGTTTCGGGAAACGACAACGCGATCTTCGCCACATCCGCCTGCGTCGACACGACGATGCGAAACTAGGTCAGTCCGGCGATATGTACCTTGTGCTTCGGCTCATAGTTCGGGCAATGCGCCATGCCCGCACGCATCTTCTTCAACTCCTCGGTGTCGTGGAAATCGACATAGGGCGTGAGATCGAGATTGTCCGGGACTTTGCTCAACTGCTCGTCACCCACCACTTTGATGTATTCCTGCATGAAGTCGTCATAGGCTTCCCAGGTCACGCCTTCGGCGCGTACCGCGGCCTGTTCCGCGTGCAGCGCGATCTGATGTGCGGTCAGATAGTGCATGCCGAGCAGCTGGATCAGCGATTTCTCGACCGCCTCGTGCACGATCAGAAAGCGATCGGTCAGCACCTTGCGACGGCGGAAGATGAAGCTCTTCGGCATGTGCCGGTCGATGAAGATCGTGTGACCATCGAGGCTGTAGCCGGCGAGGTACGGAATGTCGTAGCCGCGCTCGAGGTGCGTGCGTGCGCGGATCGCCTTGGTCGCGTGATCCATCATCTTCTGTCCTATCAGCCACTCGGGCCGGTGCCCCTGGTGCGGCGACTTGACGACCGGCGCGTAGGCTTTGTGCATCTTGGCGTGGCGCTGCGTGCTGTGCATGGCTCGACTCCTCCGTAGGTTCGAATCGCACGACGTTATGCCGGCCGATGTTAAGCCGGCCTTAGTCCGCTTGAAAGACGCGCCGCAAGACTGCCGATACGCTCGACCGGCCGTGCCAACGCCGCCGCCATTGCCGCGTCGCTCGCCCACAGTTCGAGCGATGCCTTGGCGCGCGACACGCCGGTGTACAGCAGCTGGCGCGACAGGATCGCGCTCGCCGCATCGGGCGGCAGCAACACCGCGACATGCGCGTACTCGGAACCCTGGCTCTTGTGGATCGTGATCGCAAACGCGCTCTCGTGCGCCGGCAGCGCAGCCGGCGCAAACGCGCGCATGGCCGGACGCCCCTCCCTGTCCGTCGTTTCAAACCACGCGCGCAGATTGCCGTTCGCATCGGCGAGCACGATGCCGACGTCGCCGTTGAACAGGCTGGCGGCGTAGTCGTTGCGCGTGATCAGTACGGCGCGGCCCGCGTACCAGGTGCGCTCCGGATCGACACCCCAGGCGCGCTTGAGCTGCGCCTCGATGCGCGCGTTCGCGGCGACCGTGCCGAACGCATCCTCGCGCAGCGCACAAAGCAGCTGGCGCTGTGCCAGTGCACGCAGCGCGGAGACGGCGCGTTCGCCATTGCGCTGCTCGATTCTTTCACGCTCATCGCGGGTTGCGTCCGCGGGAATCCTGTCGAGCATCGGCCGCAGCTCTAGCGCGGAGAGCTCGCGCGCCCAACGATCGAGACGCAGGCGCAGCCTGACCGCATCGTCCACATTGTGATGCCGTGCGATCGAGCCCGCCATATCGAGCGCCCCCAGCAATGCTTCGCCCTGCCCGACGCACACGGCGCGATTGATCGCAGCGAGTGCGGGCGCGGCGCGAAAGCTTGTTTCGAGTCGCACGAGTTCGGGCGCGGCGGCGCGTTCGAGACTCGCGACGATATCCATCAGCACCGAGCCCGTCGCGATCGAGGTGAGCTGATCGGCATCGCCGACCAGGATCAGCATCGCGTCGTCGCGCACGGCGTCGACCAGGCGGCGCAGCATCGCCAAATCGAGCATCGAGGCCTCGTCGATCACTACGACATCGGCCGCGAGCGGGCTGCGCTTGCCGCGCATGAAACCGTTGCGCTGCGGTTGATAGCCGAGCAGGCGATGCACGGTCAGCGCTTCATGATCGGGGATGGCGTCGAGCGCCTCCTGCCAATCGCGCGGCAATCCGTCGATACGCAGTTTTTCCTTGCCGGCGCGCAGCGCTTGCACCAATCGCTGCGCCGCCTTGCCGGTCGGTGCGGCGACGGCGATGTTCAAGCGCGCGTCAGCGCGACGCTGCAACAGAGCCAGCATGCGCAGCACAGTCGTGGTCTTGCCCGTGCCGGGTCCGCCGGTCAGCACGAACAGGCGCCGCCCGACCACGCGCGCGACCGCATCGCGCTGGCGTTGTACGGCATCGCTGCGATCGCCCTGGAACAAGATGTCGATGTCGTCGCTCGACGTTGTCGCAGCAGCACCGGTGCACGCAGCAAGGCGCGCTCGCACCTGCTGCACAATGCGTATTTCGTGTTCGTGATTGCGCCACAGGGCGAAACGCGCCTCGGCATCGAGCACAAATGCGCTCGCTGCCGAAGCGTCGCCGACCAGAGCCTCGGCGCGCAGCTGGGTGATATCTTCCGGCGCAAGCACCGGCGCGCCATGTCGCCCCGCGCCTTCGCCCGCGAGCGGTAACGCGCTATCGCCCGCCGCATCGGCAAAGCTCGCCCAGCCAGCGACGCGCGCGAGCAACGGCGACCCCCCGTGCGTTCGCACCCATGCGGCAAGCGCGCGATCGAGCGCGCTCCAGCTTTCCGGCCAGCGCCACCCGTCGAATTGCGCGAACGTATACTTCGTCATGCAGCCGACTCCGCCACGCCTGCAAGTACGCGATCGACCGCATCGATCAGCACGGTGTCGAAGCGCTGGCGCCAGATGCCCAGCTCCGATGCGATGCCGTCCGGCGCGATGCCGACTGCGCGCACGAACAGATAGATCGCCTCACCGAGATGACTTGCGCGTTTGTAGCCCGGAACGCGCGCGCGCAGGTAGCGATCGAGCGCGACCGTGTAAAGCAGCGCCTGCAGCCGATAGTGATGCGCATCCATCGCCGCGCGCAGCGCTTCCGGCGCATAGTCAGCGCGCGCGTCGCCAAGATGGTTGGACTTGTAGTCGAGCACGTGGAAACGTCCGTCGTGCTCGATCACGAGATCGATCATGCCGACCATCAATCCGCGCAGCGTCGCGACGGGTACATGCTGCGGCACGAGATCCGCATCGCCATGTGCGGCGCAGGCTTCGCGCAGGCGGCGTAGCGACACCGCGTCGAGCATGAAGCGGAATTCCATTTCCGCGCGCAACTGCCGTGCAGGCAGCGCACCCAATCGCAAACCCGGCGCGAGTTCCGCAGCGAGCACGCTATCGAGGCGCTGCGCGATGCGCTCGATCGCGGCCTCGTGCGGCAGAGCGCGCAGGTACACACCGTTTTCGCGCAAGGCGCGATCGATCAGCGCATGCTGCGACGCGAATGGCGCCCCGAGGCGTCGTGTTTCGAACATTTGATGCAAGGCGTTGCCAAACTCCGCACCGCGCAGCGAGCTCAGCTTCGCCAGCTCGGGATCGGATTCCGGTTCGACGATGGCGCTTTCACTCGACGCATCGATGTCCGCCGCGCCGCGGAGATCGCCTTCGTCGTCCGCCGCAGCCTCGTCGTCGCGCGCGCGATGCGTGCGTGTGAGCGCGGAAAAACTCCACAGGTCTTCGCGCGGCGGATTCGGCGGCGCCACAAGCACGACCGGGCGCGCCGACGCATCCGGCGCAGACGCAAGATACGGCGTAAGCGCATCCCGCTGCGGCCAGGCATCGGTGCACCATTCGACATGCGTGAGCGGTGGCTGCGGCGCGGGGGCATCGTCGAGCAGGCGATCGAGCATCGCGTCGAGCGCTGAGCGCTGCGGATCGCCGAGTGCAGCGGTCGACTTCGCGCGCGCCGGCCGTTGTGGCGAATACGCGAACACATGGCACGAATATTTCGCGCGTGTCAGCGCGACGTAGAGGACGCGAAAGCGTTCGTCCTGGCCTTCACGATCGAACTGCGCCTCGGCCAAGCTGCCATAGCCGACCACCCGCTTGCCGCACAACGGCTCCTCGATCACGATCACGTCGTCGCGGCCCGACCCATGCGCCCACATCAACGGCAGCATCACGATCGGGAATTCCAGACCCTTGCTCATATGCAGGGTCATCAGCTGCACCCGCTTGGCATCGGACTCGATACGCAGCAGACGCTCGTCGGTCGGATCAGCTTCGTCCATCTTGCGCTCACGCTGCGCGCCGAGCCAGGCGAGCAGTTGCTCTGCGCCGTGCAGTTGCTGCTCGCGTTCCTCGAGCAGTTCGCCCAGATGGCGCAGATCGGTCAGCGCGCGCTCGCGTTCGGCCATACCGGCGATGCGCAGCGCAGCGCGTTGTGCGAGTTCGAGCACGACGGCGAGCACGCCTTCGTCGCGCCACCGCTGCTTGAGCGCCATGAAGTCGCGCGCGTACGCCTCGGCGCTATCTGTCGCAAGATCGACCAGCGCGGCGTAGTCGAGTCCACCCAGCCGCGTCGCCAGCGCGGCGCGGCGCGCACCGTCGCTGCCGTGCTCGATCGCGTGCAGCACGATCTGCAGCTCGCGCGCCCAGTCGGTGTCGAACACGCTGCCCCTGCCGGCGCCGACGCAAGGTACACGACGCGCGGTCAGCAACGCGCGCAGCGCCTGCACCTGTCGATGCGTCGGCAGCAGCACCGCGATATCGCCCGGCACGACACGACGATCGCCGATGCGCGCATGCTCATCGTTGAGCAGCACAACGATGCGCTCGGCACAGGCGACGAGCGCGGCATTGATGCGTTCCGGATTTTTTGCCGGCGCCTGCGTCTGATAGTGAATCGTCAGCGCCGGCAACGTGCTGTGCTGCGCGGACTTTGCGGCCTCGACCTGCGCGACCTCGACCGCAGCGCCAGCGTAGGCGCTCAGACGCTTGCGCGGACCGTCGAACCATTCGTCGAGCGCGGCGACGTACGCGGGCGTCGAGCGAAAATTGTGCGTGAGCGTCAACTGCGCCTGCGCTTCGCGCGCGGCGCGCTGGTACGTCGCGACGTCGCCGCCGCGAAAACGGTAGATCGCCTGCTTCGGATCGCCGATCATCACGAGGCGTCCGCGCTGCGTGCCACCTTCATCGCGATAGATGCGGTCGAGGATGGCGTACTGCGTCGCGTCGGTGTCCTGGAATTCGTCGACCAGCGCGACCGGCCATTGCGCGAACAGCCGATCGGCCAGCGCGCCGCCCTCGCGCGCGAGCGCATCGCGCACGCGCGTGAGCAAGTCGTCGAAGGTGAGCCGATTCGACGCGGCGATGCGCGTTTCGCGCCAGGCGCGCACCTGCGCGATCCAGGCTTGCCACGCCCGAATTTCATCCGCTGCTGCGGCGTATTGCAGCCAGCGCTGATTTGCTCGCAGGAAGGCGGTTTCTGCGCGATCCGATGCATGCTCAGCAAGATGCGCTATCGGATCGTCGAGTGCCTCTGCGTCGTCATTCGTCCACTGCGCACTTCGGTTGGCGAGCCAGGCAGCAAGCGTGCGCAGCGCGCGTGGCGACTTGGTCTGTCTGCCCCAGATTTTTTTGTCGTCTGCGATTGCGGCGATGTGCGGCGCCAGTGCCGCATCGAGCGCAGTATCGAGTTGTTGCGACGTCGGCGCCCACAAGCCGACGTCCGGCATCAGGCACCACTTCAATTGCGCGCGCAATTTCTCGCGCGTCTTGATCGAATCGAACGGCGGCGGCGCGGCCGTGCCCTGCTGCACAGCCCGCCATAGATCGTCGGTGAGTTCATCGATCAACTCGTCGCCGGCTATGAGTTCGCTCGGCGCGAACGCACCGCCGCTCTCGAACGGATAATCGCGCAGCACGCGCGCGCAGAATCCGTGCAGCGTGCCGATCGGCGCGAGATCGAGTTCGCCGAGCGCAAGGCGCAGGCGCGTGCGATCGCGATCGCGTCGCGCCGCGTCGTCGCGCCAGCGCTCGGCAAGCCAGACTTCGGCCTCATCGAGTTCGCCGAGCGCAGCCAGGTTTGCTTTGTCGATCGAGACGCGGGCGATGTGTTCGGCACGCAACAAGCGTGCGCGAATGCGGTCGCGCAATTCGTCTGCTGCGGCGTCGGTGAACGTCGCAACAACGATGCCGCGCGGCATCAGCGGTGCGCTGCCGTCGCTCCCCACGTCAAGCAGGAGGCGCAGGTACAACGCGGAGATCGTCCAGGTCTTGCCCGTGCCCGCGCTCGCCTCGATCAGGCTGCGACCGCCGGGATCGAGCGGCAAGCGCCTCCAATCCGGAACTTGCACGCACTCAGTCATCGTTCGCGGCCTCTGGCGCGAACTCGATCAGCGCGCGCAGCGTGCGTGCATGGAAATGCAGCGCACGCAGCTCTTCGCTGTCGTCGGCAAGATCCACGTCGCGCGCGAACAGGCGCGTGTAGCCGGGCGTGAAATCGCGCTCGCCTTTCGACGCGTAACCGCCGTTCCAAGCTTCATCGATGTCGACGAGCTCGGCAGATGCGCTGAGCTTCCAGCTCGTTTTCGGGAAATACCAGGCCGGCTGCATCTGCGCCTGTGCGAAGAATGCGACGAGGCTCGCGATGCGCCTTTCGAGTTCGCCTCGCAGCACTTCGCGCTGTGGCGCCGCGGCCGCGACGAATTCGGCGTCGAATCGATTGATCGCGTCCTGCCATGGCGTGGCGCCGTCTTCCAGCAGACAGAGCAGATGCACCGGTGCACTGCGCGAGGCCGCATCGAGGCGCAGCAGCGCCCATTCGAGAAACAGAGCAATGCGCTCCCTGAAGCCGAGCTCGCTTTCTTTCTTGCCCGGATACAACTCGAAAATCCACAACGCGCCGTCACGCGTGTACGCACGCGCAAGTTCGCCGCGCAAATGAAACGCGCCGATGCGCCGATCGATTGCAAGCGACAGCGGCGGCGGCAACCCGCCCGCAAACAGCGCGTGGTTCCGCATGCGCGCGAGCAGTGGCGCGATCTTCTCGCATTCATCGCGCCAGGCTTTTTCGCCGGGCTGGCCCGGCGGCCACAGGCCATTCAGACGCAGCCAATCGGGCGGCGGCGCGGATGGCGCGAAGCTGCCGTTTTCAACGGCACCGAGAAAAACCCGCCGCGCGACGCGCTCGATGCGTGCGAACTCCGCATCGAGCGGTTCCTCGCCGAGCAGGCGATCCTCGTCGAATGCATCCAGACGCAACTGCGCGCGCGTGCGCAGCAGCTGCTTGGCAGGATCCTTGTAGTAGGCCAGCACTTCGCGCAAGACGATCGGCTGCGACGGATCGACAATGATCTCTGCATCGCGTGCTGCAACAAATGGCGCTAAAGGCTTGTGCACGCCAGTTTGCGCCAGCGCCGCGAAACCCGCATTGAAGGAAAACAGCCGGCTGTCGGCGCCGTCGAAATAGTGCGCGTTGATCGGCTGCAGCGGATGCTTGACCAGCCACGGCGGCGCGCGCGGCGAATCGTCTTCGGGCAGGTCCGCAGACGACGGTGGCGCTGGCTCGTCCGCCTCTAGCACGTTCATCAGCTCCGCCAGCGGCTGCGCCGGATTGCGCGGCTTCGCATCGCGCACGCCTTCGCCGACATAACTCAGGTGCAGGCGCTCGCGCGCGGCCATCACGGTTTCGAGAAACAGCCAACGATCGTCGTTGCGTACGTCGCGATCGCCGAGCCGCGCGTAACGCGCCATCAGATCGATGCCGCCGTCGCCCGCTGCGCGCGGGAACGCGCCGTCATCAAGACCGAGCACGGCGATCACGCGGAACGGCACCGCGCGCTGCGGCACCATGCCGCAGAAGGTCACGCCGCCCATGAGAAAGCGCTGGCGCTCTGGCACCGCCGCAAGACGCTCGCGCAGCACGTCGCGCACGACGGTGAAATCAAGCTCGGGATCGAGCCCTTCCGCTTCGCCTTCGATCGCGTGGATCGCACGGCGCAATGCCACGAGCGCACTGCGCGCTTCTTCGTCCGTGTAGTCGATGTGCAGCAGCGACTCGACGAGCTCGTCGAAACGTTTTGCCCATTGCGAGGCGCGCTGCGGGGTCGCCGCGTCGCGGCGGAACGCCTCGAGCTCGCGCAGCAGGCGATCAAGCGCACCGGCGACTTGCGCCGCAGGACCGGCGATGCCTTCGACGGGCAGCACGGCGGTGCCGTCAGGCAAAGTCTGCGCCATGCGCTCATCATCGCCGCCGCCGAACACATATCCCGCGAGCAGGCGATCCATGCCCCAGGCGAACGAGTTTTCCTCGGTCGCCGGCACGCCGAAGCCCGCGCGATGCGCGCCATCGAAGCCCCATGCGATGCGTGTGCGTTCGAGCATCGTGCGCAAGCCTTCCACATCGTCAGAATCGAGCCCGAGTGCGCGCGCGACTTCGTCGATTTCGACCAGGTCCATCACTTCGACCGCGCCGAGGCGTGCCTGCGGCAAATCGAGCAGCGTGTCGAACGCCGTGAACAATCGATGCGTGCGCGCAAGCGCGACGTCGGCGAGGTGATACGGCAGCGGCCCCTGATGCGCACCGGCTTCGCCGAACACTGCCGGAATCAGCGGCGCGTAAGCCGCGATATCGGGCGCGGTAACGAGAATTTCCGAAGGTTTCAGGTCGGGCAGATCGCTGCGCGCACGCAGCAACACATCGCGCAACACTTCGAGTTCGCGCAGGCGCGTGTGGCAGACGTGCACGCGCAGCGAGGCATCGTCGAATGCTTTTTCTTTGCGCGGCGCGCGCAGCTTAGCCAGATCGAGATGACGAATGCTTTCCTGCAGCGCGGCGAGGCGCGTGAGCGGCGCATCGAGCGGCAACTCGTCGCGCCAGTGACGCACATCGATACGCACTTCACTGTCCGCATCGGCGAGTGCGAGCATCAGGTGCTGGCCGATGCGCCCCCAACTCGCGAGCAGTGGATGATCCTGCTCGAGAAACATGGCGTCGGCATCGTCCTGCAGCACTTCCTGCTTCACGCAAGCGCGCAGGCACGCGCGATCGGCGCGCAAACCCGCCCACTCCTCTTGTTTGATGCATGGATCGGGGAAATACAGCACGACGAGGCGCCGCCGCGCGACGGCGCGCAGCACGGCGAGTTCGGCCGGCGCGAGATGGCTCAGACCGAACAGATGCAGCGGCTGCGCGTCTTCGTCGCGCGCGTCGTGCTTGCCGAGTGCGGCGATCAGGCGATCGAACAATTCGCCGCGGTGCGGCGTGCCGATCTCATCGCGCAAGCGACGCCACAGCTTCGCGAGAAAACTCGGCGCCGGATTATTGTTGCGTCCCGCAGCCCATGCGTGCAACCAGTCGGGGCGGTAAACAAGATAACGCGTGTAGATGCGCGCGACGCGGTTGGCGAGCCCGAAGCGTCGGCGCGCATCGTCGCCGAGCAATGCACGCACCTCGGCATCTTCGCTCGTGGCCAGTGCCTCGAACACGCGCCAGCGCAGCGCGGCCTGACGATACGGTGCGAGCGAAACCGCCGCTTCGCCGAGCACGCGTTGCGCGAGTTCATCGTACCAGGTGCTCGGCAGCTGCACGTCGAAATTCGCGACGATGCCCGCGGCGCCACGACGCTGCGCCAGGGCGCGCAGCAGCCAGTCGCGCACGCCCGCATGCGCGGCGATCACGCGTTGTGGCGCAAGCGTGTCTTTCGGCCGGGATTGATGGAGCAGGGTTTCGAGCGGATCGAGCAACGCCTCGAGCCGGCTCGCGCGGTAGACGACGATTCCATTCGTGGGCGCCTCGATCATGCGCGCAAGTTAACGAACCCGGATCTCACGCACTGAGAAATCGTCCGGCACCGCGCGCGAGCAACAGCCCGGCGACTTCGATGCCGAGTTCGCCGGGCTGTTCCGCGGCGCCCTGCGCCTCGGCGCGAATCAATTCGCCCGTCGCCGCATCGCCGACGAGGCCTGCGAGATGCAGGCCGCGTTCGGTCTCGATGCAATACGCCGCGATCGGCACCTGACAGCTGCCTTCGAGGCGTCGCGTCAGCGCGCGCTCGGCAGTCACGCAACGCGCGGTGTCGGCATCGTTGAGCGGCGCGAGCAAGGCCGCGACGGCGTCGTCGCCGACGCGCTGCTCGATCGCGATCGCGCCCTGCGCCGCGGCCGGCAGCCATGCCGGCGCTTCGAGACGTGCACGTATGCGCTGCGCGAGGCCGAGGCGATCGAGTCCGGCGCAGGCGAGCACGATCGCGTCGTATTCACCTGCATCGAGTTTCGCCAGACGCGTATTGACGTTGCCGCGCAGGTCGGCGAGTTGCAGATCGGGACGCAACGCGCGCAGCTGCGCCTGGCGCCGCAGCGACGAGGTGCCGACGCGCGCACCCTGCGGCAGATCGCTCAGTTGCGCGTGCCTCACGGAGACGAACGCATCGGCTGCGTCGGCGCGTTCGAGGATCGCACCGATCGCGAAACCTGCATCGAGCTGCATCGGCATGTCCTTGCACGAATGCACGGCAATATCGGCGCGACGCTCGGCCAGCGCGACTTCGAGTTCCTTCAGGAACAGTCCCTTGCCGCCGATCTCGGCGAGCGGACGATCGAGGATACGATCGCCGCGCGTGGTCATCGGCAATAGTTCGACCTTGAGTTGCGCATGCGCCGCACGCAGACGCGCCGCGACATGCTCGGCCTGCCATAGCGCGAGTGCGCTCTGGCGCGTGGCGATACGCAGCAGCTTCATATATTCGTGCCCTTCACCAGCTTGCGCACGCCCGGCAGATTGCGCCGGCTCACTTCGAGCTGCGCCGTGCTGCCGGCGATCTGCGCGAACACGCGCTCGTCCGGCCCGCGCACGAGTCCGCTCAGGCTCGCGCGCGCGACGAGGCAGTTGCGATGGATGCGCACGAAGCGCTCGCCGAATTCGGTTTCGAGCGTTTTCAGCGGCTCCTCGATCAGCACTTCGCCGTGCGCATGATGCACGACGGTGTATTTGTCCTCGGCCAACAGATATTGAATATCGCTGACCTGCACGAGCATCAGGTTGCCGCGCACGCGAGCGCACAGATGCGTGCGCGCGGCGGGCACGGGTGCTGCCGCCTGCACGCGCGCAACCGCGCCGGAAGAATAGCGCCGCGCGCGTTCGAGCGCGGCCTTCAGGCGTTCGAGGCGGATCGGCTTGACCAGATAATCGATCGCGTTCGCCTCGAAGGCTTCGAGTGCATGTTCGTCGTAGGCCGTGCAGAACACTACCGCAGGCGGCGATTCGAGCGTCATCAGATGGCGCGCGGCTTCCAGGCCACTCATCAGCGGCATGCTGATATCGAGCAGCACGATATCGGGCTTCAGGCGCGCGGCGATCTCGACCGCGGTGCGCCCATCGCCCGCCTCGCCGACGACTTCGACGCCGCCGAGTTCTTCGAGCAGGCTCGCCAGGCGCGCACGCGCAGGCGGTTCGTCGTCGACAACAAAGGCTTTCATTACATGCGGTCCTGCTGCTCGCGCTTGTCTTCCGGCAGGCGCAATGTCACGCTGAAATCGGATTCGCCCGCATTCACCACGAGCGCGCCGCGCCAGCCGAAATGGTACTCGATCCGGCTCCTGGTATTGGCCAGCGCCACACCGTGACGCGTCGGCCGGCGCTGACCCTCGGGCGGGCGCGGATTGGCGATCGTGACTTCGGCGCCGCTGCCAGCGCGGCGTGCGCGCAGCGTCACCGTGCCGCCATCGGCGAGCGGCTGCACGCCATGATGCACCGCGTTCTCGACCAGCGGTTGCAGCAGCAATGCAGGCACCGCGAGGTCCTGCGGCGCATCGCCGGTATCGATCTCGACGCGCAGCCGCTCGCCGAGGCGCAGCTGCTCGATCGCGAGATAACGTCGAGCGAGTTCGATCTCCTCGCCGAGCGTCGACAGCTTGCCCTCGGCGCCGAGCGCGGCGCGGAACAGATCGGATAGATCCTCGACCGCATGTTCTGCCGAGCGCGGATCGGTGCGGATCAGGCTCGCGATCGTGTTCATGCTGTTGAACAGGAAATGCGGACGGATGCGTGCCTGCAACGCGTCGCCGCGCGCCTGCGCCTCCGCGCGCACGCGCGCACGCCACTGCTCGATCACATAGAAATAGCGCAGCAGCGCCGCCGACAGCAACGCCGCCAGCGCGATGCTGCGCGTGACGAAATGCCAGCGGAATTCGGCGGGCAGGGTCAGATGCAGCGCGAGCACGTCGTCGAGCATCGACACGAGCGTGCTGCCGAGCGCAGTCAGCGCGAGCACGATGAGGTAAGCGACGAGTTCGCCTCGCGCCGGCGCGAGCTTCGCGAGCCACGGCCGCAACTGGCATAACGTGACGACGCAAAGCAGCGCGAGCCATTGCGCAAACAGTGTCGCCGTGCCGAGACGCGGCAGCAGCGACTGAGTCTCATCGGAGGGCGCAATCAGGATCGCGACAACCAGCAGCTCGACCACGACGATCACCGCGAACAGCACCGGCGGGCTGCAGAAATCCGGCAGCCAGGTCGCCGGAGCGATGCGCGGATCGGGTGCGGGCGTTGGCGACGGCTTGCTCATCGCGGCGTTGTGTTGCTTCCTCAATCCAAACGCATGCTGATGAACTTGCGCAGATCGGCGATTTCTTCCGCGCAAACCTGATGTGCCATGGGATAGCTGTGCCACTCGACCGTGTATCCGAGCTGCACGAGGCGATCGCAGCTCATTTTGCCAAGCGGCAGCGGCACGATCGGGTCGAAGGTGCCGTGCGCCTGGAAAATCGGGATCGATTTGTTCGCCGCGCTGAGTTCGATCGCGGTCTTTTCCGCCAGCGGCAGATAGGTCGACAGCGCGATGATGCCGCCAAGCGTTTGCGTATGGCGCAGGCCGCCAGCGAACACGATCGCGCCGCCCTGCGAGAAGCCAGCGAGCAGGATGTTTTTCGCGGCGACGCCGCGCTCGCGTTCGCGCGCGATCAGTTCTTCGAGCTGCGCGATCGAGGCGCGCATGCCGACCTCGTCCTGGCGCTGCGCGATCTCCATGCCGGTGATGTCGTACCAGGCGCGCATCGGCATGCCGCCATTGATCGTGACCGGACGCACCGGCGCATGCGGAAACACGAAGCGCAGCGCGGGCCAGCTGCGATCGACGAGTTCCGGCACGATCGGCTCGAAATCATGCCCGTCGGCGCCAAGGCCGTGCAGCCAGATCACCGCGTGTTGCGGATGGCGGGCGGTTTCGAGTTCGACGGTGGGCAGCGGCATGCGGTGGAACCTGTTAGCGCGGTGACAGAGACGCAGTTTACTGAAATGCGTCCTACGTCGCTGCCGCGTGACTTTCGGCGGCTTGCGGGTTCGCCGTGTCCCGCTATGCTGCGCGTTTCGCAAGTCTTTTGGGGAATCTCGCATGCATCGCGCCGCGCTCGCCATCCTGCTCGCCTCGCTCACGTTCGCGGCTGCTGCCGCCGATCCCGCACCTGCGGGCAAGCTCACGCTCGAAAAAATCATGGCCGATCCCGACTGGATCGGCACTGCAGTGCAGAACGCGTACTGGAGCGTCGACGGCAAGGCCGCGTATTACTCGCTCAAGCGCAGCGGCTCGCCGCTGGTCGATCTGCATCGCATCGATCTCGCAAGCGGCCAGGATAGCGTCGTCGATGGCGCGGCGATGGCGGCGAGCGACGGTCATGATGCGAGCTATGACCTCGCCGGCACGCGCGCAGCCTTCGTGCGCAACGGCGATGTGTTCGTGCGCGACTTGCGCAACGGCGCATTGACGCAGATCACGCGCGCGGGCGGCGCGCGCACCGCACGCCTGTCAGGCGACGGCCGGCTCGTCACGTTCCGCACCGGCAACGACTGGCTCGTGCACGATCTCACCAGCGGCGTCACGGGCACGGCGGCGACGCTGAAGGCGGAGAAGGATCCCGACGCGAAACCCGCACCTGACGACCTGCGCGAGATGCAACTACGCACGTTCTCGACGCTAAAAAAGCTGCACGATGACAAAGATGCGCGCCGCGCGCAGGCCGAGGCGCTGCGCAAAGCCGATCCGACGCGTGCGCCCTCACCGTTCTGGCTCGGCGACGAGGTGAAGCTGCTCGATGCCGATCTCTCGCCCGATGCGCGCTGGATGCTTATCGTCACCGCGCCGAAGAAGCGCGACGAAGGCAAGCGTGGCGAACTCATGCGCTACGTCACCGAGTCGGGCTACGAGGAGACCGAGAAGGAGCGCGTGCGCGTCGGCCGCAACGCGCCGATCGGACAAGCGATGCAGTTGCTCGATCTGATCGAGCACAAGACGTATCCGCTTGCGTTCGATGCGCTGCCGGGCATTCATGACGATCCGCTCAAGGCCATACGCGAGGAAAACGCGAAGCTCGCGCAGGCGGATCGTGCAGAGCGATCCGCACATGGCGATACGCGCGAGGAAAATGCAAAGCAAGCGGATACGAAGAAGGCCACGCATGGCGACGAGACAGAAAAGACGCCGCACAAGGAAGGCAAGCCGAAAATGCGTGCCGTGCGCATCGTCTCCGATGCCGACGACGGCGGTGGCGGCGGGATCGAGTGGAGCCGCGACGGCCGCGCGCTCGCGATCCAGATTCGCGCGATCGACAACAAGGATCGATGGATCGCCAGCGTAGACTTCGCTCACCACGCGCTGCTGCCGCAGCATCGCCTGACCGATCCCGCGTGGATCAACTGGAACTTCAACGGCTTCGGCTGGCTCAACGACGGGCGCACGCTGTGGTACGAATCCGAGGAAACCGGCTATGCACATCTGTATACCAAGTCCGCCGATGGCAAGGCGCAGGCGCTGACCCAGGGCAAGTTCGAAGTCTCGCGCGCGCAGCTCAGCGACGACGGGAAGTGGTTCTATGTGCGCAGCAATGCCGAGAACACCCACAGCTATGACGTCTATCGCGTCGCCGCAAGCGGCGGCAAGCTCGAACGCGTAACGCAATATCGCGGCGCGGATGGGTTCGTGCTGAGTCACGACGGCAGCCGCCTGCTCGTCACGCATTCATCGAGCTACGTTCCGGTGCAGCTTGCGGTTGTTGCCGCCGACGGCAGCGGCACCCCGCGCGAATTGACCGACACGCGCAGCGCCGAATACAAGACGCTGAATTGGGTCGCACCGCAGTTCGTCGACGTGCCGTCGACGCACTTCAAGGGCACGATCGCGGCGAAATTCTACAAGCCCGCGGACTACGACGCGTCGAAAAAACATCCAGCCGTGTTGTTCGTGCATGGCGCCGGCTACACGCAGAACGTGCATTCGAGCTGGCCGTACTACTTCCGCGAACAGATGTTCCACAACCTGCTGCTGCAGCAGGGCTATGTCGTGCTCGACATGGATTACCGCGCGTCCGAAGGCTACGGGCGCGAATGGCGCACCGCGATCTATCGCCAGATGGGCCATCCCGAACTCGACGACCTGCTCGACGGCAAGAAGTGGCTGGTCGACACGCAGAGCGTCGATCCCAAGCGCGTCGGCATCTACGGCGGTTCTTACGGCGGCTTCATGACGCTGATGGCGCTGTTCCGCGCACCGGGCGAATTCGCCGCGGGCGCGGCGCTGCGTCCGGTCACCGACTGGATGCAGTACAACCACGAATACACCTCGGACATTCTCAACGAGCCGCAAGTCGATCCGATCGCCTACAAGCGCTCATCGCCGATCGAATTCGCCGACGGTCTCAGGGACGCGCTGCTGATCTGCCACGGCATGATCGACGACAATGTGCTGTTCGAGGATTCGATGCGTCTGTATCAGCGCCTGATCGAACTGCACAAGGACAACTTCACGATCTCGCCTTATGCGCTCGACCGCCACGGCTTCACCAATGCCGATTCCTGGCTCGACGAGTACAAGCGCATCTACAAACTGTTCGATCAGAACATCGGCCAAACCGGTGCGGCGCGATAAGCGAGACATCGCTTCACTTTGATCGGCGCGGTGTCGCACAATGGCGGCGCCGCATCGCTTGGAGTCGGATTTGAACGCGCAGCCGGATACTCGTGTAATCGACAATTCGTGGCTGGCGGCGCAACCCGCGTCGAGCGCACACGCACTGGCGGCGCCGCTGTACACCGGCGCCAGCGCCTTCGCATTTGAACGCGTAGCGGTGTTCGCGCGTTCGTGGCAGCTCGTCGCGCACTCGGCGCAACTTGCAGGCGCTGGCGATCATGTCGTTGTCGATATTGCGGGTGTTCCACTGCTGCTCGTGCGCGGCGAGGATGGCGTGCTGCGCGCGCTGCACAATGTCTGCCGCCATCGCGCGGGTCCGCTTGCGACCTGCGACGGACGCGGCGCCAAGGCGCTGCGCTGCAAATATCACGGTTGGACCTACACGCTCGATGGCCGCCTGCGCAGCGCCTCCGAGATGAGCGACGCGCAGGATTTCGACGTCGGCGCAATCGCGCTGCCGCAGGCACAGGTCGCGGAGTGGCAGGGCCAGGTCTTCGTCGCGCTCGGCGACGTGCCGCCGCTGATCGAGTTGCTTCGCGGCATCGATGCGCGTACCGCGGCGCATCGGCTCGATACGTATAAATTCGATCGCCGCACGAGTTACGAGGTCGCGTGCAACTGGAAGGCTTACGTCGATAACTATCTCGAGGGTTACCACGTACCGCACATCCATCCGGAACTGAACCGGATGCTCGATTACCGCAGCTACACGACCGAACTCACGCCGTGGTATTCGCTGCAGCACAGCCCGCTCGAGAGCGCCGACGCGCTCTACGGCAATGGCGAGGCGCTGTACTACTACATCTGGCCGAACACGATGCTCAACATCCTGCCGGGCCGCCTGCAGACCAATCGCGTCGTGCCGCTCGCGCCCGACCGCTGCCGCGTCGAATTCGATTACTTCTATGCGGCCGGCGCCGACGACGCGGCCAAACGCGCGCAGGACGAGGCCTTCAGCGACAAGGTGCAACACGAAGACATCGAGATCTGCGAGCAGGTGCAACGCGGGCTCGCTTCGGGTTCCTATCTCGCCGGACGACTGAATCCGAAGCGCGAAACCGGCGTGTATCACTTCCACGAACTGTACCGGCGCGCGCTGCGCGAACACTCCGCCGCGTGAGCACGCGCGAGCTAGGCATCTGGGGTGCCGCGGCCTTGGTCGTCGGCAATATGGTCGGCTCAGGCATTTTCCTGCTGCCCGCCTCGCTCGCACCGTTCGGCATGGCGAGTCTGTACGGGTGGATCTTTTCGACCACCGGCGCGCTGCTGCTCGCGCTCGTCTTCGCGCGCCTTGCACAACGCCACCCGGTCAGCGGCGGGCCGTATGCCTATGCGCATCTCGCCTTCGGCGACTTCGCCGGATTCGTCATGGCCTGGAGTTACTGGATCTCGGTCTGGTGCGCCACCGCGGCGATCGCGGTCGGTTTCGCCGCCAGCATCAGCGCACTTGCGCCGGGGTTCAATGCCTACGCGCTGCCGGTCGCACTTGCCGTACTGTGGCTTGCCACGCTCACGAATCTCGTTGGCGTGCGCTTCGCCGGACGCACGCAGATCGTGCTGACCGCGCTCAAGATCGCGCCGATCGCATTCGTGATTTTTGTCGGAGCGCTGGCACTCGATGCGCACAGCTTCACGCCGTTCAATCCTTCGGGTCGCGGCGTGATCGACCTGACCACGGCGACCGCGGCGCTGACGTTGTGGGCATTGCAAGGACTCGAGTGCGCGACGATACCGGCCGAACATGTCGAAAATGCCGAGCGTTCGATTCCGCGCGCGACCGTGCTCGGCGTGGCGTTCGCCGCAATCATCACGGTCGCCGCCTGCACGGTGGTGTTGGGTTTGGTGCCACTGGACACCTTGAAGGATTCGACCGCACCGTTCGCCGACGTGGCACGTCGCCTATGGGGCGAGCCCGCGGCACAGGCGATGGCCGGCGCGATGGCTCTGTCGTGCTGGGGTGCGCTCAACGGCTGGGTGCTCGTGCAGGGACAGATTCCGCTTGCCGCGGCGCGCGATGGTTTGTTCCCTGCGTTATTCTCACGCACCGATTCGAACGGCACGCCGCGTATCGGCCTCGTCGTCGGGAGTGTGCTAGCGAGCGGATTGATCTACGCGAATTTCGCCGGTTCGCTCGTCAGCGTATTCACCGCGTCGGTGTTGATTGCGACCGCGGCGGCACTGCTGCCGTATGCGTTCAGCGCGGCGGCACTGATTCGACTCGAACCGCTCGAGCCTGATCGGCACAGCTGGCACATCGTCGCCGCGGCGCTCGCGTTCGTCTACGGCATGTGGGCGCTGGTCGGCGCGGGCTGGGATGCGCTGGCATGGTGCGCAGGACTGATCGTTACCGGCATTCCGATCTACCTGTACCAGGGTTTCGGCAGGCGCAAGCCAGCGACTGACAATCGTCACTATTGAAAAGCATGTCGCCGCGTCAAAATAATCGACGACGCCCCTCGAAAGCCCCCGCCGATGTCCGCCCTACCCCAAGCCAATCGCGCCCTGACCGAAGGCGCGATCGGCAAGACACTGTTCCTGTTTTCGCTGCCGATTCTCGCCGGCAATGTGCTGCAATCGCTCAACGGCTCGGTCAACGCAATCTGGGTCGGCCACGGCCTCGGCGAAGCCGCGCTCGCGGCGACCTCGAACGCGAATACGATTCTGTTCTTCCTGATCGGCGCGGTGCTCGGCGTCGGCATGGCCGGCACGATCCTCGTGGGACAAAGCATTGGCGCCAAGAACGTCGATCAAGCCAAGCGCGTGATCGGCACGAGTCTGTCGTTCTTCATCGTAATGTCGCTGGCTTTGACCGTGCTCGGCCTCGCCTACGCCGAGCCGATGATGGCCTTCATGCACATGCCGGCGGAATCGCTGCCGCTCGCGGTCGCGTATCTGCGCATCATCTTCCTCGGCCTGCCGTTCATTTACGTGCAGGCGTTCCTGTCGATGAGCCTGCGCGGCGCCGGCGACGCGCGCACGCCGTTCGTGTTCCTCGCGGTCAATGTCGTGCTCGACATCGCACTCAATCCGCTGTTCATTTTCGGATGGGGACCCATACCGGCGATGGGCATCCGCGGCTCGGCCACGGCGACGCTGATCGCGACTGCGCTGACGCTCGCCGCCCTGATCGCCTACCTTTATCGCAGCAAGCATTTCTTACGCATCCAGCGCAGCGAACTTTCGCTGCTGCGCATCGATCCGGTGATCCTCAAGTCGCTCGTGTCGAAGGGCCTGCCGATGGGCCTGCAGATGATCGTGATGTCGACATCGATGCTCGCGATGATCAGCCTTGTCAACGGCTTCGGCGCGCACACGACCGCCGCCTACGGCGCCTGTTTCCAGTTGTGGAATTATATACAGATGCCTTCGCTCGCGGTTGGCATGGCAGCCTCGTCGATGGCTGCGCAGAACGTCGGCGCGCAGCGCTGGGATCGCGTCGCCAAGGTCGCACTGGCCGGCGTCGGTTTCAATTTTCTGCTGACCGGCAGCCTGGTGCTGCTGATCTACCTGTTCAACCGCGGCGCGCTCGGTCTGTTCCTGCGCGGCGACGGCGGCGCGATCGAGATTGCCCAGCACATCAACCACGTCGTGGTCTGGTCGTTCGTGTTCTTCGGCATCTCGTTCGTACTCGCGGGTGTCGTGCGCGCGACCGGCGCGGTGATGGCGCCGCTGATAATCCTGATCCTCGCGCTGTGGTGCGTGCGCGTGCCGTTTGCCTATGCGCTGGTCGGCAGTTGGGGCGCCGATGCGATCTGGTGGAGCTTCCCGCTCGGCTCGCTCGTGTCGATGACGCTGTCGGCGGCATATTACCGCTGGGGCGGATGGCGTCAGGCGCGCATGCTGCCGGCGACACCGCTTGCGTCGACGGCGGGAGAAACCGCCGTCGACGAAGCCGCAGAAGCGGCGCAGGCTTGATCACATCACAACGAGGATGCGCGCATGATCGCCAAAGGACTCACGCCGATCCTGAATGTGTCGGACATCGGGCGGAGCTTCGACTGGTTTGCGAAGCTCGGTTGGCGCAAGGGCTTCGACTGGGGCACACCGCCGACCTTCGGCAGCGTCTGCTCCGGCCACTGCGAAATCTTTCTGTGCCAGGGAGCACAGGGCGGACGTGGCAAAGGCAGCAATACGACCACATTCGGCGATGCCGAGGATGGCGAAACGGCAGACAAGGGCGTGTGGATGTCGGTCTGGGTCGACGACGTGGATGCGGTGCACAGGCACTGCCTCGCGCAGGGCATCGAAATCATGTTCGCGCCGACCGACATGCCTTGGGGCGTGCGCGAGATGCATATCCGCCATCCGGACGGGCATATCTTCCGTATCAGCCGCGGCAGCGAAAGCGAATAACAAAATCGCAGGTCAGCGCTGGCAGCGCGGACAGTAAAACGTCGAACGTTGCCCTAGCGTGATCACGCGAATCTTCGTACCGCAGACCTTGCACGACTCGCCCGCGCGGCCGTAGACGAACAGTTCCTGTTCAAAATAGCCGGGCGCGCCATCAGGACTGATGAAGTCGCGCAAGGTCGTACCGCCGCGCGTGATCGCGTGGGCAAGGATGCGTTTCACTTCACTGGCGAGCCGTTCGTAGCGCGCGAGCGAAACCGAGCCCGCTGCGCGATTCGGATGGATGCCTGCCGCGAACAGCGCTTCGGCCGCGTAGATATTGCCGACGCCGACGACGATCTTCTGATCCATCAAGAACAACTTCACCGCCGCCGCGCGACCGCGCGAGGCGCGCCACAGATACGCGCCATCGAAATCGTCGCTCAGTGGTTCGGGCCCGAGTCCGGCGAGCAACGCATGCGTCGCACCCGGCGCTTGCCACAGCTGGCAACCGAAGCGGCGCGGATCGGTGTAGCGCAGGATGCGCCCGCTATCGAGGCGCCAGTCGACATGATCGTGCGGCCCCGGCGCGACATCGCCTGCGAGCACGCGCAGCGATCCCGACATGCCGAGATGCAGCAGCGCGCTGCCGGCCTGCGTGTGCACGAGCAGGTATTTCGCGCGGCGCTCGACCGCCTCGATGCGCTGCCCGGGCAGTTTCTGACGCAACGCGTTCGGGATCGGCCAGCGCAGCCGCGGCTGGCGCACGATCAGAGCCGCGACGCGGCGTCCGATCAGGTGCGGCGCGATTCCTGCACGGGTAGTCTCGACCTCGGGCAGTTCAGGCATGCATTTGTGACCGAGTGGTTAATTTCTTGTTGCAAGTCATGGCTTTAGGCGCGGCAAAAGGAACCGATTCGCCGCCCAACGGCAGCGTTTAAAACTGGCGGGGGTCCCCACCTTCGCGTATGATGATTGGCTTCGCCGTGGGGAGCGAATTCTCTTACCGTGGACTACATGAACACCATACTCGATTTCTTGAACGGCGGGCTCATGCACGCCTCGGGCTGGACCAAGGTCATCTACTTTTTCGTCGTCACCCAGCTGACGATCTTCGCGGTGACGTTGTACCTGCACCGCAGCGCGTGCCACCGCGGCGTGGATTTCCATCCCGTGCTCACGCACTTCTTCCGCTTCTGGTCGTGGGTGTCCACGGGCATGGTGACGAAGGAGTGGGTCGCGATCCACCGCAAGCACCACGCCAAGTGCGAGACCGAGGAAGATCCGCATAGCCCGAAGTTCTTCGGCATCAACACGGTACTGTGGAAAGGCGTCGACCTGTATCGCGTCGCCTCGCACGACGCCTCGACGATGGAAAAGTACGGCCTCGGCACACCGAACGATTGGCTCGAGCGCCACGTCTATACGCCGCATGCCTACTGGGGTCCCGTGCTGACCTTCACCGTCAACATTCTGCTGTTCGGTATCTGGGGTCTCGCGATCTCGGCGCTGCAGATGATCTGGATCCCGTTCTGGGCTGCCGGCGTCGTCAACGGCATCGGCCACTGGTGGGGCTATCGCAATTTCGAGACCGCCGACATGGCGACGAACCTGACCCCATGGGGCTTCTGGATCGGCGGCGAAGAGCTGCACAACAACCATCACGCGTTCCCGAGTTCGGCCAAGTTCGCGCTGCGCAAGTTCGAGTTCGACATCGGCTGGGCCGCGATCCGCCTGTTCGAGACCCTCGGCCTGGCCAAGGTCCTGCGCGTCGCGCCGTCGCTCGACGTGCGTCCGAACGTGCAGCTGCCCGACGCGGAGACGCTCAAGGCGTTGCTGTCGCACAAGTTTGAAGTGATGACCGACTATTTCCGCGGCGTGATCGCACCGACGCTGCGCGAGGAAGCGAGCAACGCCGGCAACGGCCTTGCGGCGATTCCGCGCCGTCTGCGCCGCGCGCTCGGCAATGGCGGACGCTGGCTCGACAACGCCTCGCGCGAGCGCATGGCGGCGCTGGTCGAGCATCGCCCGACCCTGCGCACGGTGTGTGACTTCCGCGCGCGCCTCGCCACCGTGCTCGAGCGCGGCAACGGCGGCGCCGAAGCGATGCTCGCGAGTCTCACCGAGTGGTGCCGTGAGGCCGAAGCAACCGGCATCGCCGCGCTGGCCGAGTTCTCCGCGCGCTTGCGCGGCTACGCGCTGACGCCCGCGCGTGCATAGATTGCAGCATCATCAGCGCAAGACAAAAACCCGCCGCGAGGCGGGTTTTTTTACGCTTGAGCAGGTCAGGCCAAGGGCTCGGCATATTCGGTTGGGGAGCGGCCGACCAGTTTCTTGAAGTCGTTGATGAAATGCGCTTGGTCGAAGTATCCCAAATCCTGCGCCAGATCCGCCCATTGCGTTCGCGTGCCCGCAGCCACGTTTTCGAGCGCCTCATATATTCGATAACGCTTGATCACCCAGCGCGGGCTGGCACCGACGTATCGGTCGAACAGCCTTTGCAGCGTCCTCTCGCCGATGCCGCACCGCGCCACGAGATGTTCGACACGCGTCACGCTGCGATCCCTTGCAATCTGCTCAATGGCGCGCCGCGCGTCGTCCACGCGCGGATCTCTGGATGGAAGATGAGCCATCAGGAAGTCCGTCGCCGCTTGCACCATGCCCTCGTCATTACCGCAAATCAGTACCTCCTTCTCGGCATCGGAGGCATCGGAGAAGACCTCTGTGGCCAAAACGGACGTGTTGGCGATCCCTGATACGGGCTTGCGCAAAAAAGGATAGAACGCTCCGGCGTGAAATTTGATACCCGCGATGGTGTCTTTGCCGCTTAACTGCCGGACGAAGCGACTCAACTGGACGCCGTAGATGCGGGAGCGGCTTCGAGCGAAAACCAGATGAACATTGGGATGCGGAAGGACCTCCCTCGTTTGCGGCGCGCCCGATTCGAACTGCCAGTCTTCGAGCCAGAAATGTTCTACCCAGTCGGCAAGCGCGGCCGGCGGTGCGTAGCGCCTGTGATGATAGGCGCCGGGCGGTGGCGAGTGTCGCAGTATCCCGCAACCCTGTCCGAATTCCGCACCAGACGCCGGAGCGCGTCGGGCCATCTCAGGCTGTCGGGTTTTTACAATCATTGGCGCGCATCCCGCAGTGGAGTAACGACCCTGGCTCGGCGGCCATTCGTCAGTCAGCTACATCCTACTGCGGCTCGAGTTCGAGCCGTCGCCATTTTTGCGATCGCGTGGAGAATCTTAAAATGAAAACAGCGGTTTTGCTTTTCTGCATGGCTTCTGGCATTGCCAACACGGCGACATCGGCCGGCTCGGGTGGCGACATCAAATCCATGGATGCAGTTCGGTTGAAATTTGCAGCGTTCAACAAGCACGATGCCGACACTATCGAAAAAATCTATGCGAGCAGTGCGATCCTGCATAGTCCTGACTACCCCAACTTGGCGGGCAACAAGCAGATCGCCGATACCTATCGCGGATTATTCAACGCCATCCCCGATGCCAACGACAAGCTCGAAACGCTCGAGACCTCGTCAAGCCACATCTACGCGCAATTCGTCCTGACGGGTCATTTGAAGGGTGCGCAAGACAAGCCGATAACCGTGCGGATCATCTCGGTCTACGCGGTCAAGGACGGTCGCATCGTCGATGACGCAACCTACTACGATCGCAAGATGCCTTAAGCACTCCTCAGCTCATTCATTGCCGTTGTTCGCAAATGACATTCATTGCAATGCGTACGCAACCGTACTGACACTTCGCGCGCCTAACTTGCCGCATTCGCACGCACCGTGCGCAGGCAAGCACAAGGATCGCCGCCGTGTCAGACCTTACCTCCTTCCGCGCACTTCGACTGCAGGTTCTCGTGCGCGCATTGCGCACGGCGACATTGTGTACATTTGCACTCGCCCCTTTCGCCGCATTCGGTTCAGAAACCGATGGCGCCGAGCGCGCCCCCGATGCGTCGACCGGGGCAGGCACGCCGGCTGCTGCGACGGCTGATCCTGCGGCGAGCAGCCTCGATACCGTGATGGTCAGCGCAAAGGGCTCGACGCGCTCGGCGGTATCGCTCGCGGGCGCGGAGATCCAGAAGATCCAGCCCGGTGCGAGTCCGCTCAAGGCGATCCAGACGCTTCCGGGCGTGCTCTATCTCACCGCCGATCCGTGGGGCAACAACGAACAGAATACGATCCTGTTCATCCACGGATTCTCGACGCAACAGCTCGGCTACACGCTCGACGGCGTGCCGCTCGGCGATCAGCAGTACGGTAACTACAACGGCCTGTCGCCGCAGCGTGCGGTGATCAGCGAGAACGTCGCGAACGTCACGCTGGCCTCCGGCGCGGGCGATCTTGCGACCGCGTCGACCTCGAACCTCGGCGGCACGATCGCGACGGTGTCGAGCGATCCGCTCGCGAAGAGTGCGGTCACGCTGAATCAGACCTTCGGCAGCGACGCCACCACACGCACCTTCCTGCGCTACGACACGGGCGATCTCGGCGGCGGCAACACGGCCTACGGCTCGGTCCTGCATCAGGATCAGCGCGCCTGGGACTTCGCCGGTCACCAGCGCGGCTGGCAGGCGAACGGCAAGTTCGTACACGACGACGAGCACGGCAAGTTCACCGCTTATCTCGCCTACTCCGACAAGATCGAACCGAATGAGGACAGTCTCTATCGTTCGGCGACGGGTGCGGGCGAAGGCACGCCGCGGCCGGACAATCGTCCTTTCATGTATCCGAATTTTCCGTACGCGCTCGCGTATCTCGGCGCGAACGGCGCGCCGCCCGCATCCGCCGGCAACAACTATCGCAACTACTACAGCGATGCGCAGCGCACCGACTATCTGAGTTACGCCAAGTACGAGTGGAAGTTCAGCGACGCGATCACCTGGTCGAATCAGCTCTACTACCATCACGACGACGGCGTCGGTGTGGTCGCGGGACCGATCCAGGTCGCGGGTCTGCCGAAATTGTTCGGCGTGTATTTCCCCGGCCAGAACCTGAAGCAGGTGTTCGGCAATTCCGGCTACGCGACGCGCACGACCGAATACGACATCAATCGCCGCGGCTGGCTCTCATCCATTGACTGGCATCTAGGCGATCACCAGATCGATGCGGGCCTGTGGTACGAGCAAAACCGCTCCTCGACCAAGCGCCGCTGGTATGCGCTCGATGTCAATCATCCGAGCTCGCCATATCAGCGCCCGCACGACTACGCAGAGCCGCTGATCACGCAGTACAACAGCGAAATCAGGAATGAGGTCGTGCAGCCCTACGTGCAGGATCAATGGCACGTCAGCGACAGCGTCACGCTGCAGGCCGGCTTCAAAGCCAGCTATCAGTTCGCGCACGGCTGGGCGCCGATATCGCCTCTGCCGGGTTCGACGACGGGTTTTCTGCAGCTGCCGAGCGGGCGCATCTATACGCGCGAGAAATTCCTGCCGCAGGTCGGCGCGCTGTGGGACATCACCAGCGCGGACCAGCTATTTGTGAACGTGCAGAAGAATATGCGCCAGTTCATCACATATGGCGCGGGCGGCCTGTCGCCGTGGAGCCTCGGCAGCCAGGACTTGTTCAACGCGTTCAAGCAGAACGTACAGCCCGAGACCGCGTGGGCCTACGAAGCCGGCTGGCGCTTCCAGCACGACGCCGAGCTTGGCCCGATCAGCGGCATCGACGGCCAAGTCAGCGCCTACCACGTCGATTTCGCCAACCGCCTGTTGAGCGTGGGTGCCACGGCGGGGTTCGTCACGATCAATCCGGGCGCGGTCATCATCAACAACGTCGGCGACGTGAAGACCGACGGCATCGATCTCGCCGCGACCCTGCACTTCGGCGAGCATTTCAGCTTCTACGACGCGATCTCGTACAACCGCTCGCAGTATCAGGACGACTACACGACCGGCGGCACGACCGTCGTGCCGACCGCGGGCAAGAACGTGCCGGCGAGCCCGGACTGGATGAACAAGTTCGTCGCGAGCGCGAAGTTCGGCGATTTCGGCGCGCAGCTCGTCGGCGACTATGTCGGCAAGCGTTACGCGACCTACACGAACGATCTGTCGGTACCGAGTTACTTCCTGCTCAGCGCGCAAGCGAGCTATGCACTGCCACTCGACTCGGCCTGGATGCACGATGCGAAGCTCAGCCTCAACGTGAGCAATCTGACGCAGAAGAAAGGCATCTACGAAGTCATTGTCGGCGCCGCCTCGGGCACTTACAACACCTATCCGATTCCACCGCGGCAATGGTTCCTGACCTTCTCGACCAAATTGTTCTGAGCGCTTGCGTAAAGTATCCGGAGCAGACACGATGAGACTCGATCGCCGCACCTTTCTAGCCGCCACCGCGGGAGCCGCCGCCATCGCCAGCCTGCCAAACGAGTCACGCGCCGCATCGACGGCGCACCGCGCCGAAGTGTTCGGTCATCGCGGCGCCTGCGCGCTGCGGCCCGAGCACACGCTCGCCTCGTATGCGAAGGCGATCGCCGACGGCGCCGATTACGTCGAACCCGACCTCGTCAGCACCAAGGACGGCGTGCTCGTCGCGCGCCACGAGGACGAGATCAGCACGACGACCGATGTCGCGTCGCGCGTCGAGTTCGCGTCGCGCAAGACGAGCAAAATCGTCGACGGCGAAACCTTCACCGGCTGGTTCGTCAGCGATTTCACCCTCGCCGAGTTGAAGACGCTGCGCGCGAAGGAGCGCATCCCCGACGTGCGCGCGGCGAACACCGCCTACGACGGCCAGTTCACCGTGCCGACGTTCGAGGAGATCATCGAATTCGTCGCGGCGCAGTCGGCGACCATCGGACGCGTCGTCGGCATCATTCCGGAGCTGAAAAATTCGACTTTCTTCAAGTCAATCGGCCTGCCGCTCGAGGACCGCTTCCTCGCGGTGTTGAACGCTCACGAATACACGCGGCGTGCGCCGATCGAGATCCAGTCGTTCGAAGTCGCGAACCTCAAGTATCTGCGCGAGAAACTCGGCAAGCGCGACAACGTGCGCTTCATGCAGCTGACCGGCGATTCGCGTAAATCGCCGGCCGATGTCGTCGCCGCGGGCGGCAAGACGCTCTGGGCCGAGATCACCAGCGCGGCGGGATTGAAGGACGTCGCGAAGTACGCCGATGTCGTCGCGCCGAATGTGCAGGTGCTGATCCCGCGCGACTCTGCCGGCAACCTCGGCCAGCCCACGCCGGTGATCCGCGACGCGCATGCCGCGGGGCTGCTCGTGCATACGTGGACATTTCGCCCCGAGAACAAGTTCCTGCCGAAGGAATTCCGCAGCGACGCCGGCGACAATGCGCGCAATGTCGAAGGTTCGATCAAGGAAATCCGGCGCTACCTCGACGCAGGCATCGACGGGTTTTTTACCGACGATCCGGCAGTGGGGCGGATGGCGCTGATTTAAGCTCGACCGTCACGACTCAGCGCGCATCGCTTCAGCTTGCGCGCGTCGTGCATCACTTGTCTCCGGTTGTTCGCAGAATCGGCTCCAGAACGACTGCGACTCCCGCCGGCTCTTTGACTCCGCCATCCGGCTGAGCGGAGACGATCACGATGTGCTTGGGCGCGATACCCGACTCCAACAGGTATTGCGCCAGCGCTTGCGCGCGCAGGTTCGCAAGCCGCACCGCCTGCGGATCTACGTCGCCAGCATTCGCTTTGACCGAAACCAGGGTCGCCTGGTATTCGGCCAGCACATTTATCAATGGGACGAGAGCATCGCGGTCCGATGGGCTGAGCTGCGCCCCGTCCTCGGCGAACTTCAACTGACGGGCCAGATCGATGGTGAGGCGATCCGGACCCCGCGCGATTGTCATGCGAGAGCCGATCGATTGGTTCAGACGGCCCTGCAATACGTCGAGGTAGTACCCAAGGTCGGAATAAGCCGGTACATCGCGTTCGCTCCTGGCCAGACTCTGCCGTATTTGCGCTTTTCCGCGTTCCTCGTTTTCAGGATGAACTACCTGGATGGCTTCCATATGCGGTTTTGCCGCAGGCGCGGCAGTCTCGATTCGCGGTTTCACCGCGGTCGCTCCGGGCTCGCTGTGTGGCTTCACCACTGCGGGTGCAGGTCGATGGGCTGCGCAGGCAGCGAGTGCTAGCGCGAGCGCGAGCGCAAAGAAAACCGGCGGGTGCGTAGTTGTCATTCGTTCGACAATCACGGTCGTCATGAGCTCCCAGGCGGACGCTTTTCTCGCAGAAACTCAATGAATTCCGCGAGCACCAGTGGCTTACTGTATAGGTAGCCTTGGGCATGAACCATCCCGTGTTCGAGCAACCAGCGCGCCTGACTCTCCGTCTCGACACCTTCCGCCACCATCTGCAGCCCGAGCGACTTCGCCATTTCGATGACGTGCACAATCACATGGCTAGTCGCAGCTTCGGCGCCGATCGCGTCGACGAACGACTTGTCGATTTTCAGTACGTCCAGCTCGAAGGACTGCAGATAGGAGAGGCTGGAATAGCCCGTACCGAAGTCATCGATGGCGACTTGATGCCCGCGATCGCGAAACTGGCGGATGAGGCCACGTGCAACGTCCCTGTTGACCCGCCCGCCCTCGGTGATTTCGATGTTGAAGGCTTCGGTCCGCAACACCGCCGGCTCCAAGGCTTGGGCCACGGTTTACTTCAAGCCCTCGGCTGACGATGCTCTTCAAGTTCAGGCGCAAGCAGGACAGTTTGCCTTCTATTTCCGCTATCCGGGGCCAGATGGCAAGTTTGGCGCAATTCATCCGGAAAAGATCGACGAAGGCAATTCCAATTTCTTCGGCCTCGATCCGGAAAATGATAACCCCGCCCGTTACGAACTCACCTCTGGCCAGCTCTGTG
>CAZDWH010000002.1:0-4272 GCA_964509025.1 uncultured Rhodanobacteraceae bacterium | reverse complement strand
TGCCCGGGGGTCGAGAACTTGGGGGTTGGGTACCGGGGCAAGGTCGCTGTTGACCAGCGCGCGGTCGGGGATTTCGAGCTTGATGGCTTCGGTCGGCAACCCCGCAGTCTGCAGGCCTTCGGCCAGCACCTTGCCGATCCGATCGTTCCTGAGGTCTTCAGGAGACAGGTTGATGTTCACACTGATGGGGCCGACTTCACGAAAGATGCGCCCGAGATCGCGGATCGCTGATCGCATGATGTTTACAGTCAGGTCATGGATCAACCCCGCCTCTTCGGCCACCGGGATAAAAGCGTTCGGGTTTGTCCAGCGGCCGTCTTCCCGCTGCCACCGCGCCAATACCTCTGCGCCTACGCAGACTCCCGATCGCATATCGATGACGGGCTGGTACTGAACCGAGATTCGATTCGAGGCGAGCGCCTGACGCAACTCGGTGGCCGGGCGCAGTTGATAGCGCGAGAAACGAAGAATCAGCGCGATCCACGCCGCCACCAGAAGCAAGCCGAGGGCGGCGCCGAGCGTCAGAGTCGAGGAATGCCTTTCCCAGAAATTCGCTATCGGCTCGCGTGCCACAATATCGATCGGAAGTACGTCGTTGCGCGAATAGTGAGAGTCGATCTGACCTTGGTCACTCTTGATCGCGAGCCCGACCGGTAAGGCGTCCGGCGCAGGGAGTTGCGCGTCAGGCGGAACGCTCGCCATGCGCAGCTTTTCCACCCACAAAGCGGCCTGTCGATGCTGGATCGTTCCGAGATTGAGCAGCATGCGTGGATCAAGGGCGACGTCATGATTGCCCAAACGCATCAGGAACAGTTGCACGCCACCGACTTCTGTCTGCGCACTCGGCCACCACGCGATCACTCCGTTTTCGTAGATTCGATCTGCACGCTGCGGTTTCAGACCGCTCAAGGGCAGGAAGCCGACGCCACAGATTCGTTCGGTCGCTTTCCAGTAGCCGATTCCGCGAACGTACGGGCGTGATACCGCGGCGTTCTGCAAGGCTTCGAGATGTTCTTTCGAACAACGCAGTTCCTGCAGCTTGTCGAATCCGGCGAGCATGTCGCGAACGTCGGTGATGATCTGTTCGGTGCGCTGACCCAGCGCGGTGGCAAGATTGCCCGCGTAGGCATCTTCCGACGCGACGGACTCTTTCCACAGCAGCCAGACCAGTGATCCAAATAGCCCCAATACGCCGAGCAGTCCAGCGGCGAAGGCGCCGATCATGATCTTTTCACGGCGGAGCATGTGGAAGTCCGGTTAAGGCAATCGCCACTATCGCCACTTCACCGGCGTCATGGCAAAAGGTCAAGCAAGTGGAATGCCAGTGGGGCGCCGCCGAAACGATCCTCGCTGCTTGCAGACATGCCCGAACCCCAAATCAGGCCGTCGTAACGCGGACGGGATGACGCATGAGAGGCAAAAAAAACCCGCCTCGCGGCGGGTTTTTCATTCGTTTCGACCGAGATTACTTAATCTTGGCTTCTTTGTACGCCACGTGCTTGCGCACGACCGGATCGTACTTCTTGATTTCCATCTTGTCCGGCGTGGTCTTCTTGTTCTTGTCGGTGGTGTAGAAGTGACCGGTGCCCGCGGAGGACACGAGGCGGATTTTATCGCGCTTGGATGCCATGGGTGTTCTCCTTAGATCTTCTCACCGCGACCGCGCAGCTCAGCGAGCACGGTTTCGATGCCGTTTTTGTCGATGGTGCGCAGGGCCTGAGTGGAAACCTTGAGTTTCACCCAGCGGTTTTCGCTCGGCACCCAGAAGCGGCGCTCGTGCAGGTTCGGCAGCCAGCGGCGCCGGGTTTTGTTATTGGCATGCGACACATTGTTGCCGGATTGCGAGCGCTTGCCGGTTACTTGGCAGACCTTGGCCATACGTACCTCGTAGATTCATTGCCGCCCTTAGCCAGGACGGATTCGGCCCGGCCCGAGTGCGAATCTGGACCGGAGTCGCCGCAAAAAGGCGCAGCGAGCCGCCTATTAGAGCAGAATCAGGCAGTTGGCGCAACTTCGGACGGATGGGGTGGTTCTAGAGCCGCCAATCCCTGTGGCCCGGCTGCCATTGAGGACTCAGACTTCCTCGACCGCCGTGCGCTTGGAGCGCCGGATCAGCCAGGCTACGCCGCGCAGGTCGGCGATGCCCACCAGGGCGCGGTTGAGGTTGTTGTACTTCGACACGCCAGCGCCGCGCGCCCGATGATTCACCGGCACCGATTTCACCTGCCAGCCGGCACGCTGGAACAGTGCGGGCAGATAGCGGTGCATATGGTCGAAATACGGCAGGTCGAGAAACACGCCGCGGTCGAACAGCTTGATGCCGCAGCCGGTATCGGGCGTGTCGTCGCGCAGCAGGCGCGAGCGGATCGCATTGGCCCACTTCGACGCCCAGCGCTTGCTGCCCGAGTCCTGGCGATTGACGCGCCAGCCGGCATAGAGCTTGATCGCCCGCTCCGATTCACTGCGTTGCGACGTGTCGCGCATCTCGAGCAGTTTGGGGATATCGGCAGGATCGTTCTGACCATCGCCGTCGAGCGTCGCGATCCAGGTTCCGCGCGCAGCCTTGATGCCGGTGCGCAGCGCGGTGCTCTGGCCGCTCTGCGCGACATGACGCAATACGCGCAACTCGGGGAATTGCGCCTTGGCGGCGCTCAGCACGGCGAGCGTATCGTCGCGGCTCAGGTCGTCGACGTAGACGATCTCGAAGTCGGCCTTGCCGCGCAGCGCGGCGGCAATCTCGGTCAGCAGCGGGACGATGTTGTCGCGCTCGTTGTGCACGGGCACGACGACGGATAAATCGGGCATGGGGTTTCGATCAGGCTAAAAACGCAATTATCGCCTGATGCGGCGGCGTTGTCGCGGCGCGCGTGCCCGATCAGGCTTTGACGTGCTTGCGCTGCAGCTTGTGCTGGCGCAGCGCGCGCTCCACCAGGGTGCTGCCGTCGTCGGGCACGATGCGCGGCTCGGGCCGGTGCTTCTTGGCCCAGACCTGCATGGCCTCGATGATTTCGTGAAATTGGTGCGAGTCTTCGGCCATTGCGCGAAATGCCCGCGCACGCGCCTTTTCGTCGCCCGGATCGATCCGCGCCATCGCTTCGAGGCGGCGCGACGCGCGGATGTAGACCGCGACGAAATCGTGCACGAGACGTTCGACCTGATGCGATTTGCGATAAAACTCGGACAGGTTCTTGAGCACGCGCTCGCGCCCGTGCTCGGCGACGGTGCGGCCGTCGGCCAGACGCAAGTCGCCGAGAACCTGACGCATGATGTCCGGATAGCGCTGCTTGCGTACCAGCGCGAGCAGCGATGGAGTGCGACGTGATTCGGGGCGCGGCGTAGGATGAGCTTTAACCATGGCTGTGCGTATATCTCTAGTCTGCACCCTGTGGGTTCAGATTATGCACATTCGATGCCTATACAAGCGCATAAGATCGTATGCGGGAAGTGTGCGTCAACGCACAGTTTGATCAGCGAATCAGATCCGCGATGCGAATGCGGCGCGCCACTGCGCTTCGATGCGGTCGAAATCGCGCGAATTCCTGGCGAGCAGAACCAGCGTGCCGGCGCCAAGCGCTGCAATCCGCCCGCGCCAGCCTTCACGCTCGAAATCGCCGCGATCGCCGAGCTGCTCCGGCAGCCAGATCACGCTGACCGGGTCATCACCATCAAGCATCACAAGATGCACCGTGCGGTGCTGGTCCATTGGGCAGCAGTAGACGGAGCTGATGCCGTCAGGTATGTCACGCAACTCCACGCCGAAATTGCGGAACGCGGCGCGCGTCATTGCCGCAGGCAAGGCATGCGTGAGCTTGAGCACGGGCGCTTCGTGCTGCACATGCGCGACCGCCTGCGCGGACAGGGGCTTGGCCTCGACGCGCAGTCCAACAACACCGATCGCCAGCACGAAGGTGGCGGCGACGGCGAAGCCGGTCAGGCGCCGCCAGCGCGTGCGGCGCTGCAGTTCCGCGGTTGTCTGCGCGAGCAGGAGTTTGTCGGCGAGCTGCGCCGGCACCTCGATTGCGAGCGCTCGCGCGAGTTCGCGCTCGTGCGCGTACGCGCGCTCGGCCGCGGCGGCGCAGCGCGGGCACTCGGCGCGATGGCGCACGAACTCCTCCGCACGACCATGCGGATCGATGCCGAGCTCACGCCGGAATTCAACGCAGTTCATGCACCTTGCCCCTGCCTTCTTCGCCGTCCAGCATCGCCTTCAGTTTTTGCCGCGCGCGGAACAACTGCGTCATCACCGCGGCGGATGAAATGCCGAGCACGCGC
>CAZDWH010000001.1:0-50812 GCA_964509025.1 uncultured Rhodanobacteraceae bacterium | reverse complement strand
GAGCTGCGCCCGTGCTGCGTCGGCGTCGCCCGCGCGCAGCTGTGCGAGCACGAGGTCGAGCTGCAATTCGGGCTTGTCGGCGTGTGCGGCGATTTCTGCCTTGAGCCGCGAGACTGCCTGCTGCGGCGTTTCGTCTACCGGCGGCTCGGGCTCGGCCGGCGCCACTTCCGGTTTGCCGAGGTGTTTTTCGACGAACTGGCGCACGCCCGATTCCGGCAACGCGCCCATGAAGCCATCGATCATCTGCCCACCCTTGACCATCACGACGGTCGGCAGGCTGCGGATGCCGAACGCGGCCGCGAGCTGCATCTGCGTATCGGTATCGACCTTCGCGAGCTTGAGCGCGCCGGCGTAATCGTCGACGACTTTCTCGAGGATCGGGCCGAGCGTCTTGCACGGTCCGCACCAAGGCGCCCAGAAATCCACGAGCACGGGCGTTGTCAGAGAGGCCTGCAGCACGTCGCTTTCAAAATTCTGTTCAGTCGCGTCGAAGACGTTGGGGGAAGCAGTCATGGCGGATCGCTAGCGAAAAGAGCGCAAGGATAGCCGAAGATGGAGGCACGGATGCGCGATACAAGGCGCTTCAGCGCAGCACGCGCGTACCTGTGTCGAAATCGTAGCGAGCGAAGGCAGGTCGCGCGACGCCGGAGCGCAGGAACCGGAGTGTACAGTCGAGTACATGAGGATGACTCGCCGCATCCGCGGCTCGCCCTTCGGGCCATTCGCTGTGCGAATGTTCGCTCCGGCATCCTGCCTGCGCAGTCCAAGCACCGCCGGTGCGCCCGATCCTGTCTAGAATCGGGCCGAGCGCAGTAGCTTTCGGCACAGGCACAAAAAAGCCGCACTCGCTGCGGCTTATTTCGTTGGTGCCCAGGAGAGGACTCGAACCTCCACGGTTTTACCCGCTAGTACCTGAAACTAGTGCGTCTACCAATTCCGCCACCTGGGCAAGGTGCCGCTGCGGGTTGCGCAGGGGTCGCGAACGATAATGGTCGTGGGCCGTATTGTCAATCGTAATCCCGATCTGCGTAAAAGTGTGTCCCACTTCACAATCTGTGCCAATATGAGGACCGGGGATAGTCGTGTCGCATCGGGACACGCCGCACATCACGTTGCAAGGGGCAACCATGGTCTTCAATTCGCTGACATTCGTGGTGTTCTTCGCGTGCGTGCTCGTCATGCACAACCTGCCGTTCGGCTGGACGACGAAGAAGGTCAACCTGCTGCTCGCGAGCTACCTGTTCTATGCGGCCTGGAATCCGCCGTTCGTGATCCTGCTGTGGATCTCGACCGTGATCGACTGGTATGCCGCGCAGGGTTTGGTGAAGGCGAAGCGTGAATCGGCGCGACATGCGTGGATGCTGCTTTCGGTCGTGGCCAACCTCGGCATGCTCGGTTATTTCAAATACGGCGGCTTCCTGCTCGACAACTTCACCGCGCTGATGCATGCGCTCGGCCTGCCGTTTCAGCCGGCGAAAGCCGACATCGTGCTGCCGGTCGGCATCTCGTTCTACACCTTCGCGACGATGGCCTACACGCTCGACGTGTATCTGCGCCGCGCCGAGCCGGCGAAGAACCTGCTCGACTACGCGCTGTTCGTGACCTTCTTCCCGCATCTCGTCGCCGGACCGATCATGCGTCCGACCGAACTGGTGCCGCAGTTCGAGCAGCCGCGTCGCGCGAGCGCCGACCAGTTGCGCTTCGGCCTGGCGCTGATGACGCTCGGCCTGTTCAACAAGATCGTGCTCGCCGACGGTTTTCTCGCGTCGATCGCGGAAAAAGTATACGACGCCGACAAAGTGCCTGGTTTCGTCGACGCGTGGATCGGCACGCTCGCCTTCAGCGGACAGATTTTCTGCGACTTCGCCGGCTATTCGACCACGGCGATCGGCGCGGCGATGTGTCTCGGTTTTGCGATGCCGGACAATTTCCGTTTTCCCTACGCCGCGGTCGGCTTCTCCGACTTCTGGCGGCGCTGGCACATCACGCTATCTGCATGGCTGCGCGATTATCTGTACATCCCGCTCGGCGGCAACAAGCACGGACCTGCGCGAACTTACATGGCATTGATGGGCACGATGCTGCTCGGCGGCCTGTGGCACGGCGCGAGCTGGACTTTCGTTGTGTGGGGTGGGTTGCACGGCGTCTATCTCGCGGCCGAACGCTTCCTGCGAGCCCGCTTCGCGGGATACAAACCCGGGCCGCTCGCGTTCGTCGCACTCGGCCTGCTCACCTACACGCTGGTCAACGTGACTTGGGTGTTCTTCCGCGCAAAGACCTTCGGCAAAGCCTGGAGCGTGCTGCTCGGCATGCTCGGGCTGAATGACGGAACGAAGCCGATACTGGCGACTTCATCATTGGTCTTCGCGGTCGCGATCGTCGGCGGCCTCGTGCTGACTCACTGGCTCATGCGCGCGCGCACGCTCGAATCGGTCGTGGCGCGCACGCACCCTGTCGCCGTCTGCGCGGTGTGGGGCCTGATGGCGTTTGCGATCGTCATCGCGCAGGGCACCGGCGCGTCCTTCATCTACTTCCAGTTCTGACGGAGCGAGAGCATGCTGCGAGAAGACGTTCAGAACGGATCCACCTCCGCACCTGTGGTGTTCCGCGGCGACTACGCGCGTGTCACCGCGGCCGACCGTCCCGGTGTGGCGCAACCGGTGCCGGTGCGCGATATCCCGGTGCAGCCATGGCGGCCCGTTTTCTTCGGCGCGCTGACCCTGATGCTGTTGCTGCTGGCGGCATGGGAAGGCTACTGGCGTACCCAGGGCGCAATTCCTGGGTACAACAACAGCAATGGCGAGTGGGCGCAGCAGCGCCGGCGCATCGACAGCGGCGAAGGCGGCAGGACGGTGCTGACCGGGTCGTCACGCATCTTGTCCGACGTGCAATTGCAGGTCTGGGAGAAGCTCGCCGGCGAGCGCCCGATACAGCTGGCGATGGAAGGCACCACGTCGCTGCTGGTGCTCGAAGATCTCGCCGCGGACCCGCAATTCACTGGCCGCGTGCTGGTTGGCGTGGCGTCGGACTTGTTCTTCACCGGGTTTGCGTTCCGCGGCGACGTGGTGCCGTACTATCACAAGGAGACGCCATCGCAGCGTATCGGCAACTGGCTGTCGCGCAAGCTGATCGAGCCCTGGTTTGCGTTCTACGACTTCGACTTCGCACTCGCCGCCGTGCTCAAGCGTCAGGCCTGGCCGCCGCGACCCGGCGTGCCGGCGCATACGGAAGTGCGCAAACTGTTCGTGCAGGAAGCCGATCGCAACACGCATCTGTGGAGCAAGCTCGAAACCGATGCGCAGTACCGCGAGCTGGCCAGGAACATCTGGGCGGAGCATTTCGGCGGCCCACCGCCGCCGAACATGGATACGCCGGAAAAGTTGCAGAAGCTCATCGATGCGCAGATCCAGCGCGCCGTCGACGCGGTCGCCAAATTGCGCGCACGCGGCGTGCCGGTGTTGTTCGTGCGCGCGCCGACCTCGGATCGCTACCTCGAATTCGACGACAAGGTGTTCCCGCGCGAGAAGACCTGGGATGTGCTGCTGGCCCGCACCGGCGCGCCGGGCATTCACTTCATGGATCATCCCGAGTTGCAGGGGCTCAATTTGCCCGAGTGGTCGCATCTCGCGCAGGCCGATGCCGATCGCTTCACCGCGGCGCTGTACGCGATCATCGAGCGCGACTACTGGCCGCGCGCCACACCGGTGGCGGGCGCGGCATCGCGGGAACGATAGGCGCCATCGCGGTTTCGCGCTGCTTCTCGGGTATCATCCATCGCATATGGACGAGACGAGCAGGCAGTGAAGCAGAAGCGCAAACCCTCGAAGCCGGGTGGCAAATCCACGTCGAAGCGCCCGCCGTGGATGCCCGAGCTTCCCGCGCGTACGAGCGCGACTGCACCTGCGCGCAAGGGCAAGCGTACCGACGCGAAGCGCACGCCTGCCTTCAGTGCGCGGGCTTCGGTCAGGAATGTGCCGCCCTCCGCCCCCGGCCCTAAACGCAAAGGCAAGTCGCCGCCGCACACGCCCGATCCGCATGCGCAGCGCGAGGCCGAGCGTTACGCCTATCCGATTCCAAGTCGCGAGGCGATCACGCAACTGCTTTCCGACCGCGGTCAACTGATGACCACCGAGGCGCTCGCGCAGGAACTGCATCTGACCAGCGAGCGCGATGTCGAGGCGCTGACCAAGCGTCTCGCCGCGATGGTACGCGACGGTCAATTGCTGCAAAACCGTCGCGGTGGCTATGGCGTCGCGAAGAAGCTCGATCTGATTCCCGGCACCATCATCGCCAACGCCGAAGGCTTCGGTTTTCTGCGTCCGGACGATGGCGCGACCGACAAGAGCGACGATCTCTACCTGTCGCCGGCCGAGATGCGCAAGGTGATGCACGGCGATCGCGTACTCGCCAATGTCATCGGCGTCGACCGGCGCGGACGCAAGCAAGGTGCGATCTGCGAAGTGCTCGAACGCCGCGCCTCGCGCGTGGTCGGGCGCGTGCTGGTCGAGAACGGCGTCATCATGGTGGTGCCCGACGATCGGCGCCTGCACCAGGATGTGATGATTGCGCCCGGCAAGGACCAGGGCGCGCGCTCGGGCCAGATCGTCGTCGCACAGATCACGCAGCCGCCGACCGCGCAGCGCGGGCCGATCGGCGAAATCGTCAGCGTGCTCGGCGAGCGCCTCACGCCGTCGCTGATCGTCGAGATGGCGATCGCGAGTCACGGCCTGCCGCATGAGTGGCCGCCGGCGGCGCTGCTCGAAGCCGAGCAGGTCGAACCGCAGGTCACGCGCGACGAGATCGCCGGCCGTGTCGATCTGCGCAAGTTGCCGCTCGTGACGATCGACGGTGAAGATGCGCGTGACTTCGACGACGCTGTCTTCGCCGAACCGGTGCAAGGCGGCTTCCGCCTCGTAGTCGCGATCGCTGACGTGTCGCATTACGTACGTCCAGGCACCGCGCTCGATGAGGAAGCGGTCAAGCGCGCGACCTCGGTGTATTTCCCCGGCTTTGTCGTGCCGATGCTGCCGGAGACGCTGTCGAACGGCATCTGCTCGCTCAATCCGAAAGTCGAGCGTCTGTGCATGGTGTGCGAGATGCACGTCGGCTACGACGGCGAAGTGTCGCGCGCGAAGTTTCACTCCGCGGTGATGCGCTCGCACGCGCGACTCACGTATACGCGCGTGTGGCAGGCGCTCGGCGAAAACCATGCCGACGCGCGTGCCGAACTCGCCGACGTGCTGCCGCAGCTCGAACACCTGCATCAGCTGTATCGCATCCTCGCCAAGGCGCGGCAGCGGCGTGGCGCGATCGATTTCGGCAGTCACGAGGTCAAGTTCCGCCTCGCGCCCTCAGGCGAGGTCGTGCAGCTCGGCGCCGAAGAGCGCAACGACGCGCACAAGCTGATCGAGGAATGCATGATCGCCGCCAACGTCGAGGCAGCGAAGTTTCTCGACAAGCACAAGATTCCCGCGCTGTTCCGCGTGCACGCGCCGCCGCCTGAATCGAAATACGAAGACCTGCAGGAATTCCTGCGCGAGTTTGCGTTGAAGATGCCTCCGCATGCCGACGTTACTCCTGGCGATTTCACCGCGATACTGAAAAAAATCCGCAGTCGCCCCGATGCGAGCCTGATCGAATCCGTGCTGCTGCGCTCACAATCGCTTGCGGTGTACAGCGCCGAGGACGCGGGTCACTTCGGCCTTGCGCTCGATCACTATGCGCATTTCACCTCGCCGATACGGCGCTATCCCGATCTGCTCGTGCATCGCGCGATCCGCTACGCGCTGAGCCGCGCGCGACCGTCCGATTACACCTACAGCCCGAATGAGATGGCTGGACTCGCCACGCATTGCTCGCACAATGAGCGCCGCGCCGACGAGGCCGAGCGCGATGTCGACGAGCGCTACAAATGCGCCTGGATGGAGAAGCACGTCGGCAGCGAATTCGACGGCATCGTTTCGGGCGTGACCTCGTTCGGCTTGTTCGTCGAGCTGAAGGAATCGCAAGTGTCCGGGCTCGTGCACATCACGCAGCTGCCGAACGATTACTACCATTTCGATCCGGTGCGGCATCTGCTCACGGGCGAGCGACGCGGGCTCGAGTTCCGCCTCGGCGACGCCGTGCGCGTGCAGGTGCTGCGCGCGAGCATGGAGGATCGCAAGATCGACTTCAGGCTCGTGCCGGATCAATCCACTGCCGCGTCGCGCGAACTGCCGGTCGTTGTGCAGGACAAGGCGACCAAGGCGAAAGGAAAGAAACGCAAATGAGCACCAGCGGCGAACTGCTGTTCGGCATCAACACGGTCGAGGCGGCGCTGACGCACGATCCGAAGAACATCCTCGAACTTTACATCGAAGCCGACAGCCACAATGCGCGCCTGAAGGAACTATCCGAAAAGGCGCGCGAAGCCGGCGTGAAGCCGCATGCACGCGACAAGGCAGCACTCGACAAGATGACTGGTGGCGCGCGACACCAGGGTGCCGTGGCGCGCTACAGGACACCGCCGCCACGCGCGGAGAACGAATTGTATGCGCTGGTGGAAAATGCGCAAAAGGATACTTTGTTGCTCGTGCTCGACGGCGTGACCGATCCGCACAATCTCGGCGCCTGCCTGCGCAGCGCCGAAGCTGCCGGTGTTACCGCCGTGGTCGTGCCGAAGGATCGCGCTGCCGGCATCACGCCGACCGTGCGCCGCGCGTCGAGCGGCGCAGCCGACCGCGTGCCTTTCTTCGCCGTGACCAATCTCGCGCGCACTCTGAAAGCGCTCAAGGACAAGGGCGTATGGCTCGTCGGCCTAGCCGGCGAGGCGCCGCAGGACTTCTACCAGCTCGATCTCAAAGGTTCGCTCGCGATCGTGATAGGCAGCGAAGGCGAGGGCATGCGTCGTCTCACCGCCGAGGCTTGCGATTTCCTCGCACGTATTCCGATGAAGGGCGCCGTCGAGAGCCTCAACGTGTCCGTCGCGACCGGCGTGACGCTGTTCGAAGCGCTGCGGCAGCGCGCACGCTAACGCACGACGAAGGACGACAACATGCATTGGCATGATTGGGTTGGGCTGTTCGGTGTGTTCGTTACCTTGACCGCGTTCCTGTTGCTGCAGGCCGGCAGGCTGCATGGCACCGGTTTCATCTATCAGGCGATGAATGCCATCGGCGCTGCCGCCGTGGTGTTGTCGCTGTTCTACAATTTCAATCTCTCGGCCTTCGTCGTCGAGGCGGCGTGGGTGGCGATCAGCATCTATGGCATGGTGCGCGGCTGGCGCCTGCGCCAAATGGAGTAACAGGCCATGCCGCGTTATGTCGCCTTCCTTCGCGGGGTCAGTCCGATGAACGCGAAGATGCCCGAGCTCAAGCGCTGCTTCGAGGCAGCCGGCTTCGGCAACGTCAAGACCGTGCTGTCGAGCGGCAATGTCGTGTTCGACGCACGCGCTGCGACTGAGCTCGCATTGGCACGCAAGATCGAAACGACGATGACGCAGCAGCTCGATCGCAGTTTCTATACGATCGTGCGCTCAGTGAGCCGGCTCGAGGATTTGATCGCGGCCGATCCTTACGCCGCGTATCGCGTGCCGACGAACGCGAAGCGCGTGGTCACGTTCCTGCGCGAGCCGCGCAAAGCGCTGGCCAAGCTGCCGCCAGAAACGGAGGGCGCGCGCATCCTTGCGCTGCAAGGCTGCGAGATTTTCACGGTCTACACGCCGAATCCAGGCAATCCGGTGTTCATGACGCTGCTCGAAAAGACCTTCGGCAAGGACATCACGACACGCACGTGGGATACCGTGAAGAAATGCGCCGCGGCTTGATGCCTCAGGGCCACGGCGCGCATCGACTCATTCTTCGTCGCTACCCTCGTTGACGCCTTCGAACAGGAAGGTCGAGAGATAGCGCTCGCCTGTGTCGGGCAGCATCGCGAGGATCACGTCGCCCTGCTTGGCCTTCTTCGCCACATCGAGCGCCGCCGCAAAGGTGCCGCCCGACGAGATGCCGACGAAGATGCCTTCCTTCTGTGCGAGCGCGCGCGCGGTGTCGCGCGCGACGACTTCGTCGACCTGGACGATTTCGTGCGCGACGTTCTTGTTCAACACCGCGGGCACGAAGTCCGGCGTCCAACCCTGGATCTTGTGCGGCTTCCACTCCTGGCCCGAAACGAGTGCAGCGACCGCAGGCTCGGCCAGCACGATCTTCGTTTCCGGACGCGCCAGACGGATCATCTCGCCCGCGCCGGTGAAGGTGCCGCCGGTGCCCCAGCCGGTGACGTAGTAGTCCAGGCGCTTGCCGGCGAAGTCCTGCAGGATTTCCGGGCCGGTCGTGTTGCGGTGGTACGAGGGATTGGCCTCGTTCTCGAACTGGCGCGCGAGGAATGCGCCGGTCCTTTCCGCGTATTCCTTCGCGCGCTTCACCATGCCGCTGCCGCGCTCGGCCGCGGGCGTGAGGATTACTTTCGCACCGAACGCGCGCATCAGCTTGCGCCGCTCGACCGAGAAGGTTTCGGCCATGAAGGCGACGAATGGATAACCCTTGGCCGCGCAGACCATCGCGAGCGCGACGCCGGTGTTGCCGCTGGTCGCCTCGACCACGGTCTGGCCGGGCTTGAGCGTGCCGCGCGCCTCGGCGTCGAGAATGATCGCGATGGCGAGACGATCCTTGACCGAAGCGCCCGGATTGAAGGCTTCGACCTTGACGTACATCTCGACGCCGGCAGGCGCGAGGCGATTGATCTTGACGATCGGCGTGCGGCCGATGGTGTCGAGGATGCTGTTGTAGATGGCCATGGCGACGTCCTTGGGTCAGCGCAAAAGTGCTTAAGCGTATTCCTCTGTCGCGGGCCTAGGCAAATAACGCCGGGCTATGGGGGGATTGGTGGGCGCCATATGTCAGCGCTTCTGTTCTGCTCTTCATTCCGGTGCAAGCCGGACTGCGAAGGCAGGATGCCGGAGCGAACATTCGCGTTGCGAAGGCCCGGAGGGCACGCGGCAGGATTGCCGCGTGTAATCCAGCGCCATTGCTTTGTTGTCTTGAGAGCCACAGCTTTCACTCGCCGTCCCGGCGAGCGAGTCACTTTTCTTGCTCGTGCAAGAAAAGTAACCAAAAGAACACGCCCCAGGCCATTGCGCTTTTCGCGCATCGTGCGCGAAAAGTCCGCGTCATCGGCCGGGCTTCGCGGAAGGTACGTCCGTGTACCCCGCGAAGTCGGCGCGGTCCCGCGCCGACCCTTGCGGGCCTGATCGTCCGCTGCCGCCGCAATGGAATGGGGACCCCCGGAAGAGCAACCGCGCGCGCATCGTGCGCGCAGAAGCGAGAGCAAGAAACTTCGGTGGGATGCGGACTAATCGCCGCTGATGTACTTCGGGCCTTTGCCGGCGGTCTTCTCGTACACGCCCTTGCCCGCGCGGCGATACTGCGTGAAGCCCTTCTTCTCGACGTTCGATTCCTTCAGCAGATGCGCGCCGCCGATCGCGACATTTGGTGCGCTGAGCACGCGTTGCACCGGCGCGCCGCACTGTGGGCATGCGGTCAGCTCTGCGTCGGCGAGTTTCTGGCGCAGGTCGAAATGCGCTTCGCAGTGGGCGCAGCCTTTGTTGATCGCCGCGTATTCGTAGATGGGCATGGAGCAATGATGGGGCGCTTGTTGCTTGAACTCAAGCGGCGTGCGCGTGCTGAGGATTTCCTCAGTGGGCTCTTTGAAAATACTCTCTGGCATGCAAATCAGGTACTCCGGGAACCACGCTCCCCAGGTATATCCACACTGTGTCCGGCCCGACAAAGGTAAACGTGGTGGCTTCGTCTTCTTCACTGAAAGGACGTCTCGCCGACCAGACAATGGTGGATTTGTTGCAAAACAGAATCTTGTAAGCCTTTCGCTCTTCGAAGCCGGCAAATGGACGCGGCTCGCCCGATACCGATACCTCAATGTCTGGCATGACTGAATGAACTTCGCCTTTCGCAAACGTCATGGTCATGTGACCCAATAACGCGGAAAGAAACGCATCTGTCTTAGGTTGCAGTTTTGCGTTGTTTCGGATGAACGTCATCGAGGTCTCAGCGTCAGACTTCCATGTGCCGAACAGCCTGCGTTCGCAGCCTTGAGCGTCGTCCAGAAAAAAAGTCATGGCGATGCCTAGCGCAATGAGGAATTTCATTCGTGATTCCTTTGCTCACAATCGATGTCTGTTCACTCGAGCGTTCCCGTGCGAGCGCTCATCGCCTTCCATCGATTGACGATTTCGCAGAACAGCAACGCAGTGCGCTCGGCGTCGTAGACGGCGGAGTGCGCTTCGCGCTCGTTCCACTCGAAGCCGGCGGCTAGCACGGCGCGGCTCAGTACGGTCTGGCCGTAGGCGAGGCCGGCGAGGGTGGCGGTGTCGAAGCAGCTGAACAGATGGAACGGACTTTTCTTGTGCGCGGTGCGGCGGATCGCGGCGTTGAGAAAGCCGAGGTCGAACGCGGCGTTGTGGCCGACGAGCACGGCGCGCTGGCAGTCGTATTTCTTCAGTGCCTTGCGGATCGGCACGAAGATGAAGTCGAGCGCCGCGCGTTCCTCGATCGCGCCGCGGAACGGATGCGTCGGATCGATTCCGGTGATTTCGAGCGACTTCGGTTCGATGTTCGCGCCGGGAAATGGCTCGACGTGCGTCGAGATCACGGGTTCGGGATGCAGCACGCCGTCCGCATCCATGTGCGGGATCACGGCAGCGATCTCGAGTATCGCGTCGCGCTCGCTGTCGAAGCCGCCGGTTTCGATGTCGACCACGACCGGCAGGAAGCCGCGGAAGCGTTCGGCGTATTTGTTCGAGGTCGAATTGTTGGTCGGTGCGGCGTCGCTCGGCGCCGCTTCGTGTTGCGTATCGGTCATGCGCGCAGGATAACTGCCGCAGCGCGCGCTCACAACGCGCTTAGTGCAATGCGAGCAATTCGGCGCGTATCTCGCCCGTCAGCTGATCGATTACGGTTTCGATGCGCTGCGCGGAATCGCCTTGTCCGCTTTCGAGTTCGTCCGCATGCGCTTTCCACTCAGCGAACACGGTATCGGCGCGCTGTTGCACGGCGGGCGACACGAGCGGCGCCATATCGCGGATCAGCGTGGCATGGCCCCAGCCGGCAATCCAGTTCATCTGCGAGTGATCGCCGCCGTAGTAGCGGTGTTGCATCAGCTGTTGCAGCTCGCCGGCTTGTTCGAGCAGCTTGAACGAGGCCTCGCGCACGTTGCGATGCGCTTCGGTGCTCTGGTTGCGCCAGGTGTTGTAGCTGGTCGAGAACAGCGCCACGCTGAGGCTGATCAATGCGACGGCGTTGCGGCGCAGGCTCGCGCGCAGCGAGCCTTCCTCGGAAGTTTTCGCGCTGGGCGCCGCCGCGTTGGAGGTGTCGGACTCGGACATGATCGAATCCCCCGCGATGATCTAGGCTCGCGCAAAGCGCCCGATCCCCGCGAGCACGAGCGCGGCGACGAGCAAGGCTGCGCCGAGCGCGGGAACGAGCATCAAAAACGGAATGCCGAGCGCGAGTGCCGCGAGCGCCCACGCGTACGCGTCTGCATTCGGCGCCGGCATCGGGTCGGCCTTGAGCGCGCGCGACAGCAGATAGTCGACGCTGAATTTGCCCGGTCCCTGGAAGATGATCGGCAGCAACATCACGACGAACAGCAACGGCAGCTTGAAATTGCCGTGGCCCATATCGGTTATCGCATAGCCTTTGGCCAGATCGCTCCACATCGAGATCATGTCAGGCCAGTGCACCGCCGCGGTCGCGACGAAAGTCAGCACGAACAGACTATAGGCGGCGAAACGCGTGAACAGGCCGATCACCAGCAGCACCGCGCCACCCAGTTCGAACCACGTCGCCACGCTCCAGCTGATGTTCGCGGGAATGACGTTGAACGGAAACGGGAACTTGTCCTGGATATCGGTGAACCAGTTTTCCCCAGCGTATTTTTCCAGCCCGGACTGCCAGAATTCCACGCCCATGATCAGGCGCAGGATAAACGGCGGCAGGGTCTGGCCGACGCCGCGCAGGCGTGAGGCGAGGGTGGTCCAGAGGGCGATGAGGTTTTGCACGGCGTCGGTCCTTGTTGGTAGGCAATGCAGGGTAGACGTGCAGCCTTCGCAATCCTTACGGTCAGAACTAGCGTGCGCCGAGTATCGCCTCTTGTTGCTGCAACTCGATCAGCATCGCAAGTCCGGCCTCGTGCAAGTTGGCCGCGGTTGCAGCATCGTATTGCGCGAGCACGGCGTCAAGGCATTCGCGTCCGCTCAACTCGGTGTTCGCCTGCAGGCGTTCGATCAGTAGCGCGCTCAGCGCGTTGATCTCATGGAAGCGCACCATGTCGTCGCGCCCACGCACGAGCAGCAGCAGGGCCGGCGCGGCGCCCGGATCGCTCGGCCGGAAATCCGGCGAGATATGGTGTACCGGATAGCGATAGCCGAGCACGCAGGCGAGCGGCGACATCACCGGCACGCCGTCGACCGGATCGCCGGCGGGATCGTGCGCGATCGTCGCGATATCGGCTTCGTCGAGTGCGAGTGCGAGCTCGGCCCATTCGTAGTGCGCTAGTTCGAGCAGGAAGGGCGGATCGTCGCGACCTTGTTCCATGCGCGTTTCGATAAAACGCAAGAACTCGCGACCGAATTCCGGAAACAGCGGCGTGTGGCAATGATGATCGCGCAGGAATTCGCGCGCGAGCACGTTCCACGCGTCGTCGTCGTACAAGCTGCGGATCACCGGGAAATTCGAGGAGAGGTAGCTCTCCATGTTTGCGAACACGAGTTCGCGATAGACCTGCATGCGTCGAGGCGCGACATCCGCGGGCGCGGGCACGTGTTCGGGATCGCGCAGGTGCGCGGTGAAAGCGTATTGCAGCGCGTGCGTGTGTGACCGAGCGTGTTCAGGCGCGGCGGACATGCTTGGCCTCCGTCGCTGCACTCGCGCTCGCGGGCGGCGCAAACCGCGCCTGAATCCCGCGCACGACATCGAGCTCACTCACCAGCTCGGCGAGCGGCGGAATATGGAAGTCGCGCTCAAGCAGGGTCGGCTTCACGCCGCAGTGCCGGTACGCGTGATCGAGCAGATCGAACACCGGATCGATGATCGGCGCCGCATGGCTGTCGACGATCAGGCCCGGCGCCTCGTTGAAGTGTCCGGCGATGTGCATATAGACGACGCGCTCGGCCGGCAGCGCATCGATGAAGGATTTCGCGTCGTAGCGGTGATTGACGCTGTTGACGTAGACGTTGTTGACGTCGAGCAGCAGATCGCAATCGGCTGCCTTGAGCACGGCGTTGACGAAGTCGATCTCGGAGAGCGATGCGCCGGGCACGCCGTAGTACGAGACGTTCTCGATCGCGATGCGCTGTTTCAATATGTCCTGCGCGCGGCGGATGCGTGCGGCGACATAGTCGACCGCTTCCTCGGTGAACGGAATCGGCAGCAGGTCGTAGAGATGGCCGTCGTCCGAGCAATACGACAGATGCTCGCTGTAAATGCGGATCTGATGCGCATCGAGCAGGTTGCGGATCTTGTGCAGCAGGGTTTCGTCGAGCGGCGCGGGGCCGCCGAGCGACAGCGACAGGCCGTGGCAAACAAACGGATAGCTTTCCGTAAACGCGCGGAACTGCTTGCCGAGCTTGCCGCCGACATTGATCCAGTTTTCCGGCGCGACTTCGAAGAAATCGATCGGCGCGGATGTACGATCAGTATGTTCCGCGCCGAGCAATTCCTGCAGCGGGCCGATAAGCGCCCGCCGCAGGCCGAGTCCCGCACCACTGACAGTGCGAGATTTCATCTTAGTGGCTGCAAGAACCTTCCTTGCCCTTCGCATCCGTCTTGGCCTGCGAGCAAGAACCTTCCTTGCCTTTCTTCGCCGCGGAGCAGGAGCCTTCCTTGCCCTTCTTGTCCTTGTCCGCGCCCGAGCAGGAACCTTCCTTGCCCTTCGGATGCGCGTCGGCCATGCACTTGTCCTGCGCGGCCTTGTCCGTCATTTCCATGCACTTCTTGCCCTTGGTGGCGCCGCATTTGCCTTCGCCGCACTTGCCTTCGTTGCCGATCGCCGACTGCGTGTAGCCCGCGACGAGACTGTTCAGATGGAACGTCGGATTCGCCTGCGCGACTTGCGCGAGTGCGAACGAGCCGACAAGGCCGGTACCGATGGCGAGAACGAGCGGTTTGACGATCTTGTGCGACATACATTTTCTCCGGTGGTTGGCGGGATTGGGCTCCCGCGAAAGTGGAAAAGCCGTCGAAGCGGCGCCCTGCGCATTTTAGCCATAACGATGTGACGCTAAGGCATATGCCGGACGTAACACCCCTCAAGCTGGAGGACATTGCCTGCCAGCTTCAGGGGCTTAGCAGTCAAGGCACGCTGTTATACGTGCTGCAGACACAGACGGATGCAGTACGTAAAACCTTACAGCGACATATAACGTCGCTTGCGTGCCGCAGCAGGCTACTACTGCGCCCGAAAATATAGCGGACCGATGCGCCAGGGCGTGCGAAATCCGCGCCGAATGAGATCGTGGGCTCTGTTACATAATTCTGTAACAATTCAGCGGCAAAGTGCGCGGACCTCGGTGCGTTAACGAATTCTTAAAGCGTCGGCGGTCCGCCGCGCGTGCAAAACCCCAATTCCGTTTTTTCCCGTAAGGAGCTTACCCATGCGCCAGAATCTGATCGCGCTCGCCGTTGCTGCCGTCCTCGGCGGCGTGTCGGTGACCGCCCACGCGGACGTCAACACCGTTGCCGGCGGCGTGCTGTTCATCGACTTCACCAATATCGACCAGAAGGCCCTTGGCAAGGACACCGCCGCTGCCGGCACCGGTCTCGACGTGAAGCGTGGCTACATCACCATCGACCACAAGTTCGACGATTTCTGGTCGGCCAACCTCACCACCGATTTCAACTATGTCTCGGCCTCACCCTCGAACGAAACCCAGGTGTTCGTCAAGAAGGCCTGGCTGCAGGCCAAGTGGTCGCAGGAATTCGCGGTGCGCGTCGGTTCCGACGACAATCCGTGGATCGGCTTCGTCGACGGCCTGTCGGGCCTGCGTTATGTCGAGAACTCCGCGGTCGACAAATACGGCTTCGGCAACTCGGCCGACTGGGGTATCCATGTGCTCGGCAATGCCAGCGACAACTTCTGGACCTATAACGTCGCGGTCGTCAACGGCGGCGGCTTCAAGAATCCAACGCGCACCGATTCGATGGATCTCGAAGGCCGCGTCAGCATCCAGCCGATCAAGGGCCTGACCCTCGCGGTTGGCGGCTACAACGGCAAGTTCGGCCAGGATCCGGCCAACCTCGCCACGACCCTGAACACGCGCACCTTCTCGCGCTTCGACGCGCTCGCGGCTTACAACACCGCCGACCTGCGTCTCGGTATCGAATACTTCACCGCCGACAACAACAAGAGCAACATCCAGTACACCATCACGACTGGTTCACCGTTCAAGGATTCGGCGGAAGGCTATTCGGCCTGGGGCTGGGTCTCGTTCGCCAAGGACTGGGCCGTGTTCGGCCGCTACGACCATGTCGAGCCGAAGCAGGACACCGTTTCGACGCAGAAGGACGAGTACGAGTACCTCGGTCTCGAATTCACCCCGCGCAAGGGCATCAAGATCGCCGGTGTGTACAAACATGAGCGTCTGAAGGACGGTCTGCCGGTCACCAAACTCGACACTAAGACCAACGAAATCGGTCTGTGGGCCGAAGTGAAGTTCTAAGAAACATCGCAGCCCTGCGAAAAAACGGCGGACTTTCGAGTCCGCCGTTTTTTTATGCCGCTTGGAATGCGCGGCGAGCCTCGCGCTACGCGCGCGAGACCCCGAGCGGGAGTTACTTCTTCACCGGCAGCACGTGCGCGATGTCATTGTAGCCTTCGACGCTCAGCACCCAGCCGCCGACGATGCTGCGCTGTTCGACCGTCACTTCCGGGTTGTGATCGCCGTGGCCGTAGACGGTGTCGTCGTTGCGCACTTCCCAACGCGTGCCGTTGGCGAGCGTGAGTACGGTGCCCTGATGCCAGCCGTTGAAATCACCAACGAGAGGGCTGACGATGCGGCCGTCGGCGTCTGTCGCTGCCGCAGCAGTCGCGCCGGCCGAAGGAGCGGCTACCGCTCGCGCAGAACCAATACCCGCACTGCCGCCGGTCGCGCCATGAGCGCGCAGCCAATCGTTGAGTCCGCGCAGCTGTTCGGGCGTGAGCTTGTCGAGACCGTATTCCTTGAATTCCTTGTACGACATGCGCTCCTCGAGCGAGGAGAAATTCGCCTGGGCATAGGCGATACCGGCCAGGCTCAGCGCCGCCAGCATCACAACCAGACGGCGCTGGCGCAGGGGTTTGCGGATCATGTTGGTCACTCCGGGTGGGATTGTCACAAAGTCGCAAGATTAATTGTCCGGAATGACGCTTTAGTTACACGGACTCCTGCCTAGGCTACTTGATGCCGGTCAGGTAGTACACCGCGATCACGACGAATACCGCGAGGGTCTTGAGACACGTCACCGCGAAGATGTCCCTGTATGACTGCCGGTGCGTAAGCCCGCAGACCGCGAGCAGGGTGATCACGGCGCCGTTGTGTGGCAGCGTGTCCATGCCGCCCGACGCCATCGCGGCGACGCGATGCAGCACTTCGGGCGAGATGCCGGCCGCGTTCGCCGCGGCGATGAAATCGTTGGCCATCGCCGCGAGCGCGATCGACATGCCGCCCGAGGCCGAACCGGTGATGCCGGCGAGCGTGGTGACCGAGAGCGCCTCGTTGACGAGCGGATTCGGAATCGCACCGAGCGCATCGCGGATCGCGATGAAGCCGGGCAGGGCGGCGATCACCGCGCCGAAACCGTACTCCGATGCGGTATTCATCGACGCGAGCAAGGCGCCCGCGATCGCCGCCTTGCTGCCTTCGGTGAATTTCGCGCGTACCTGGGTGAAACCGAAGGCGAGCACGAGCAGGATGCCAACCACGAGCGCGCCTTCGACCGCCCACACTGCGGTGACCGCATCCACATCGAGCGCGATCGGTTTGCCCGCGGGCAACACGATCTCGTAGCTGCTGCCGTAGTGGCTCCTGATCAACGCGGTCAGGACATAGTTGGCTACGCCGACCGCGCACAGCGGCAGGAGGGCGATCCATGGGTTGATACGCACGTTCTCGGCAACCGGTTCGGGCTCGTTGCTGTGGCCGCTGCCATAGCCTTCGCCTGCGGCAAGCGCTGCGCGCCGGCGCCATTCGAGGTAAGCGAGGCCGCAGACCAGGATAAACAGTCCCCCGATCGCACCTAGCCACGGCGCGGCGTACACATCGGTCTTGAAGAACGCGGTCGGAATGATGTTCTGGATCTGCGGCGTGCCCGGCAATGCGTCCATCGTGTAGGTGAACGCACCGAGCGCGATCGCGCCCGGGATCAGGCGTTTCGGGATGTCGCTCTGCTTGAACAATTCGGCAGCGAACGGATACACCGCGAACACCGCGACGAACAGCGATACGCCGCCGTAAGTGAGCAGGCTGCTCACCAGCACGATCGCGACGATTGCGCGCTTGCCGCCGACCACGCCGATCGCTGCAGCGACGATCGCGCGAGAGAACCCCGCCAGCTCGATCAGCTTGCCGAACCCCGCGCCGAGCAGGAACACCGGGAAGTAGTTCCTGACGAAGCCGACCATCTTGTCCATGAACAGGCCGGAAAAGATCGGCGCGACATCGGCGGGATTCGTCAGCAGCACCGCGCCGAGCGCCGCCACAGGCGCGAACAGGATCACGCTGTAGCCGCGATAGGCCGCGACCATCAGGAATGCGAGAGCGGCCAGACAGATCAGCAAGGACACGGGATCACTCGGTTGGGCCTGCTGGGAACTGGCATGGGCGACGAATTCGAGGGGCGGGTTTCGCCCGAATCGTATGCGGATCGTCGAAGGTTTGTGCTTGTACCAAGGTCCAATCGATGCGCTGGCGTAGTCGGCAACGACGTGGCGCGAACGTGCGGCGTCGCGACCGCATGCCGCGTATTGGACAAACGTACAAGTGCCGCGCCCGCATGGCTTGCCTAAGCTGCGCACTGCCCCGCATTGCGGGTAGCCATAACTTAGATCAGAGGGGAATATGAAGCCGACACGACTGAGTCTCGCGATCGCAGGACTGCTCGCGTTGTCCGCGGGCCACGCGGCGCCGATCGCAGCGGACGCCGACCCGGCCGCCGCCGCCGATGCGCCCAAGCAGGGCGACTCCGCCTCGCTCGAGACGATCACCGTGACGGCGCGCCGCCGCGAGGAGACGCTGCAGGATGTGCCGATCGCCGTCACTGCGCTGTCCGCGGCGACGCTGGAAGCGCGCAACGTGCAGAATCTCGGCGACCTCGCCGGCAACGTGCCGAACCTCGTGATCCACGACGCGCGTGGCAGCAACAGCACGATCACCACTTACATCCGCGGCATCGGCCAGTCCGATCCGACCTGGGGTTCGGATCCAGGCGTCGGCCTGTATCTCGACGACGTCTACATTGCGCGGCCGCAGGGTGCGTTGCTCGACGTGTTCGACATCCAGCGCATCGAAGTGCTGCGCGGTCCGCAGGGCACGCTGTACGGCAAGAACACGATAGGTGGCGCGATCAAATACGTGTCCAAGCCGCTGCCGACGACGGGCGAAGGCTATGCGCAAATCGAGGCCGGCAACGAGGGGCGCGAGAACCTCAAGCTCGGTCTTGGCGGCGCGACCGACGATGGCGTGTGGCGCGGGCGCGTCGCCTACGCCTCGCTGCACCATGACGGCTACGGCACGAATTTCACCAGCGGCGATTCGGTCAGCAACCAGAACACCAATGCCGGACGCATCTCGGCCGGATTTTTCCCGAAAGACGTGCCGCTCGACGTGCAATTCAGCGCCGACACTGTGCACGACAACTCCAATCCGCGCGGCGCCAAGCTGCTCGCGGCGAACAAGTTCGCGCCGACCTTCGCGCCGCTCGACAGCGATTACGACGTGCGCAGCGGCATGCCGAGTCTCAACCCGACGCACATGGTCGGCGAATCGCTGCACGTGAATTTCTTCCCCTGGGACAAGTGGTCGTTCAAGTCGATCACCGCGCATCGCCAGTCGAACACCAACACCAATATCGACTTCGACACGCTGGCGAACAAGATCGCCGACGTCAACGCCTACTACAACGACAACCAGACCTCGCAGGAATTCCAGGCAACGTATCAGGGCGACAACGGCACCAGCGGCGTCGCCGGCATCTACTATTTCGACGGCGAAGCCGGTGGCGCGATCCACAACAATTTCTTCAACGCCTCGTTCGGCGTGACCAGCGGCACCGTATCCACCAAGAGCTATGCTCTCTACACGGACTGGACCTGGGCGTTGAGCGACCGCTGGAACCTGTCCGCCGGCGTGCGCTACACCGACGAGAAGAAGCACGCGGTGGTGCACAACTACACGACCAAAGACGCAACTTTTGGCACGCCGGTAGTGACGACCGCGGCGTTCGACCGCTCGCGCGATCCGTCCAACGTCTCGCCGCGCGTCTCGCTGATGTACAAGCTCAACGACGAGACCAACCTGTACGCCTCGCTCGGTCGCGGCTTCAAGTCGGGCAGCTACAACATCCGCGCCAATACACTGGCCGTCCCCGTAGCCGACAATCCGGTCGCCGACGAGGTGGGCGATACGTTCGAGTTCGGCAGCAAGTCGAATTTCGCCGATGGCAAGTTCTCGCTCAATGCTGACGTGTTCTACACGCGCTACCGCGACATCCAGTTGTCCGTGTTCACTTCGTACATCCAGGCCAACGGCCAGCCGGGATTCTTCGGCGACTTCACCAATGCGGGCAAGGCGCACGCCTACGGCATCGAGGCAGAGTTCGCCTGGCATCCGATCGAACACTGGTCGGTCGTCGGTAACCTTGCCGGCCTGCGCACGCAGTACGACGATTACCTGACCAACGGCGTGAACGTCGCCGACCAGAAGCGGTTCAATGCCGCGCCGAACGGCCAGGCCGGCGTCAACCTCGAATACCGCGCGCCGGTGAGTTTCGGCGGCGATGTCCGCGCGCGCGTCGGTTATACATGGCAGTCCAAGGTATATCCTACGACGGACCTGAGCCCGGTCATCGCGCAGGGTGCGTACGGCCTGCTCGGCGCGAGCCTGATCTGGAATCGCGACGCGCACTGGAGCTTCGCCCTGCAGGGCAGCAATCTGACCAACAAGTCGTATCGCACCGATGGCTACAATATCGCGGCGCTCGGCGTGCTGACCGGATTCTACGGCTCACCGCGACTGGTGTTTGCCAGCGCACGCTATTCGTTCTGAGTGGCGCCTTGCGCGCGAGCGGTTCGCGTCGAGCGCGCGCAAGGTTTTTTCCAGGGATGCTCCGGATGCAGCTGAAGCCGCGCAACGCGACGATGAGCCCATGCGCGAATGAGGTGAGCGGTTCCAGGCGCAATTTCGTCCTGTTCCTGCTGGTCGTCGTCTATACATTGAATTTTCTCGATCGGCAGATCCTGAGCATCCTCAAGGAGCCGATTGCGGCGGAACTGCACCTGTCCGACAGCGACCTGGGATTGCTCGGAGGTTTCGCCTTCGCGCTGTTCTATTCGGTACTCGCACTGCCCGCGGCCTGGCTCGCCGATCGCTACTCGCGCGTGTGGATGATGACCGGCGCGCTCGCGCTGTGGTCGGGCTTCACCGCGTTGTGCGGCGTGGCGGCGAGTTTCCCGATGCTGTTTCTCGCGCGCATGGGCGTCGGCGTGGGCGAGGCCGGCGGCGTCGCGCCGGCCTACAGCCTGATCGCCGACTATTTCCCGCCGCGCCTGCACGCACGCGCGCTGGCGATCTATTCGTTCGGAATTCCGATCGGTGCCGCGGCGGGCATCCTGTTCGGCGGGCTGGTGGCGAAAGCGGTGGACTGGCGCTTTGCCTTTTTTGCGATCGGCATCGCGGGCATCGTGCTGGCGCCGATATTCCGCTCGCTCGTCGCTGATCCCGCGCGCGCCAAACCGGCTGCGATGGCAGCGCCGAGGTTGCTCGACACGGCGCAGCTCGCCGCGTCGAAACCGACGTTCTGGTTGCTCGCGTTCGGCGCGGGCTGCTCGTCCCTGGTGGGTTACGGTTTTCTGTACTGGCTGCCGACCTTTCTCGCGCGTTCGCTCGCTATGGACATCGTCGCGCGTTCGCAATTTCTTGCCGCCATCGTGTTTGTTGCGGGCGTCGCCGGCATGGCGCTCGGCGGCTGGCTCGGTGACCGCTTCGGTCAGCGTTCGCTGCGCGCATACGCACTGATTCCCGCCGCGGCTTTCGTGGTGTCGGCGCCGCTGTATGCGCTCGGCATACTCGCGCAGACACCGCAGGAGGCGTTCTGGCTGTTTCTCGTGCCACAGGCGCTCGGCCTGATGTGGCTCGGCCCGGTGCTCACCGCCGTGCAGCATTTGGCCCCGGCGACTTCGCGCAGCACGATGTCGGCGCTGTTCCTGCTCGTCAACAACTTGATCGGTCTGGGCATCGGGCCGTATTTTTTCGGCAGGATGTCCGACTGGTTGCGTCCGCTGCACGGTGACGATTCGATCAAGTTCGCCTTTCTCTACGGCCTTGGTTTCTATCTCGCTGCGGCGGCACTGTTGCTGCTCGCGGCTTTGCGTGTGGAGCGCGATTGGGTCGACGATGCGCCAATGAATCCTTCAGGAGATCGCACATGAAATTCTTGCTAGCCCGCCTTTGCGTCTGCGCCATCGCGCTGTGCGGCTGCGCCGCGCAGTCGGCGCCCGACAACAACCGCCTGCCGGCATTGCACGTCGACGCCGCGCGCGTCGGCGTAGCCGGCCTGTCCTCGGGCGCCTACATGGCGACGCAGGCGCAGCTGGCGTACCCGGAGATTTTCCATGGCGCCGCACTGGTCGCTGGCGGCCCCTACGGTTGCGCCCAGGGCAAGATCGAAACCGCACTGAGCACCTGCATGAAGGGCGCGCCCGCGCCCGACGCGACGGCGCTGGCGCAGCGCGCGCTGGCGCGTTCGGAGAAAGGCGAAATCGGCGCGCTGAAGAATCTGGCCGGAGCAAAAGTATATATTTTGCACGGTACCCTCGATCCGGTCGTGGCGGAGAACGTGGCGAAGTCGAGCGCGGATTTCTACGGCGCACTCAAGGCGCAGCCCGCGCTCGGCTCGATCGACGTGACCTGGGACGGCGCGCGCGTATTCAGTCACACCATGCCGACTCAGGCGAACGGCACCGACTGCGACAAGTCGGAGAAACCGTTCCTCGGCAAGTGCGGCTTCGACGCGGCCGGCGCGATTTTCGCCGCACTGTACGGTGCGCCGAAGCGGACGCCGACCGAAGCCGCGGGCGAATTGCGTCGCTTCGATCAGAACGCGTTCAAGCCCGGCGGTGCCGATGCCTATCTTGCCGACAGCGGTTATCTTTACTTGCCGCGCAGCTGCGCGCGCGGGGCCCGCTGCGGCGTGCTGGTCGCGCTGCACGGCTGCCAGCAGAACGCGGACAACATCGGCGAGGCGTTCGTGCGCGACGCCGGCTTCAACCGCTGGGCCGACGTCTACGATGTGGCCGTGCTGTATCCTCAGACGCGCGTGAGTTACACGCCGTTGAATCCAAAGGCATGCTGGGACTGGTTCGGCTATTCCGGAGCGAATTACGACAGCCGCGACGGCGTGCAGCTGCGCTGGCTGACGAACGCGCTCGCCGCGCTCGGCGTCGCGCCGCGGCGCTGATCCGTTCGCGCCGGCGCGCGCGATGAACGCGACCACGGTTCTCGGCGCCAGCGTACTCTGGCTCGGCGTGCTGTTCGGCGTGGCGCTCTATGGCGAGCGTCGGCCGGGCTTCCTGCGCCGGCAGTGGGCCGTGGTCTATGCACTGTCGCTCGCCGTGCACTGCACCTCGTGGACGTTCTACGGCACGGTCACGCAGGCGAGCCGCTCCGGCTGGTGGCTGCCGCCGACGTTCGCCGGCGTGATCCTGTTGTACGTGCTCGGCTTCGGCGTGCTGCAGCGCCTGGTCGAACTCGCGCGCGAAAGCAATGCCAGCTCGCTCGCCGACCTGATCGCGGCGCGGCTCGGGCGCAGTTCGAGCCTCGCTGCACTGGTCACCATCGTGACCCTGCTCGGCATCGTGCCGTACATCGCGCTGCAGCTCAAAGCGGTCGCGATGAGCTACGGCATCCTCGTGTATCGCGAGCGTGAGTCGCTGGCGTGGCAGGACAGCGCGCTGTACGTCGCGCTGCTGATGGCGCTGTTCGCGATGCTGTTCGGCACGCGCCGTGCGTCGGCGGTCGCGCACAACCGCGGCCTGGTGCTCGCGATCGCGTTCGAGTCGCTGTTCAAGCTCGTCGCGATGCTGGCGCTCGGCCTGCTCGTGTTCGGCGCGCACGACGCCACGGCGCTGGCGAAGGCGCCGGCGCACGACACGCGCGGATTCCCGGCGCTGATCCTGCTCGGCGCGCTCGCGATGTTCACCATGCCGCACCAGTTCCATGCCGGCGTGGTCGAGTGCCGCAATGCCGCGCATGTGCGCACGGCACGCTGGATGTTCCCGCTCTACATCCTGCTGATCTCGTTGCCGATCCTGCCGCTTGCGCGCCTCGGCGACGCGCAGCTTGCGGCCGCGGGCGTGCCGTCCGACCTGTACGTGCTGGCTTTGCCGCTGGCACAAGGGCACGGCGGCCTCGCGCTGCTCGCGTTCCTCGGCGGCCTGTCGGCGGCGACCAGCATGGTGATCGTGGCGACCTACGCGCTGAGCCTCATGGTTGCGAATCATCTCATCGCGCCGTTGCGCGCGCTCGGCGGTTGGGCGCGCAGTCGGCGCGAAGATCTGCGCGGCGAGGTATTGAATTTGCGCCGGGTCGCGATCCTCGCGGTGCTGCTGCTCGCATGGGCCTACAGCCGTGTGCTCGTCGGCAACGATGCGCTCGCCGACATCGGCGCGCTCTCGTTCTCGGCCCTGGCGGGCCTCGCGCCCGGCGCACTCGTCGCGGTGTATCGTCCGGCCCTTGGCGCACGCGCGGTGTTCGCCGGACTCGCTGCCGGCACCGCGGTGTGGCTGTACGCCTTGCTGCCGACCATCGTCGGGCCCGGCGCAGCGTGGCTCGAATCCGGCCCGTTCGGCGTGGCCGTACTGGCGCCTTCCGACCTGTTCGGGCTCGGCGCATGGAGTCCGCTCGCGCGCGCCGTCGTGTCGAGCCTGTGCGCCAATATCGCGATCATGGCACTCGTCGCCTCGCTCGGTCGCGGTCGCATCGAGACACGTCCGCGGCATGCGCTGGAGTGGACGCAGCTGCGCACGCTGGCGGCGCGCTTCCTGCCGCCGGAGCGCGTCGCCGCGCTGTTCCCTGCGTCGCCGCACGCGGCGATCGTGGATGAGGCAACGCTGGCCGGCGTCGCGCACGAACTCGCCGCGGTGATCGGCGCGTCGTCGGCGCGACTGTTGCTCGACGCCGCGCACAGCGACCGCGTCGGTCAGCTCGATACGGTCGCGGCGATCGTCGGCGAGGCCTCGGCCGATCTGCGCTTCAATCAGCGCGTGCTCGAGGCGGCGCTCGAAAGCATGAGCCAGGGCATCTGCGTGGTCGATGCGCAGTTGCGCGTGGTCGCGTGGAACCGGCGCTACGCCGAGCTGTTCGCTTATCCGGCAGGGATGCTCAAGGTCGGGCGCGCGGTGGCGGAACTGACCGCGTACAACATCGATGCTGGGGTGATCGGCGCGAGCGACGACGTCGCGGCGCGCGTCAACGCACGCCTGGCGCATATGCGCAACGGTACGCCGCATCTGTCCGAGCGCCGCTTCCCCGACGGCAGCGTGATCGAAATCCGCGGCAATCCGATTCCGGGCGGCGGCTATGTCGCGACGTTCAGCGACGTCACTGCGTTCCGCAGCACCGAGAGCGCGTTGATGCTCGCCAACGCGACGCTCGAACAGCGCGTGGTCGAACGCACCGCGGCGTTGGCGCAGGCGATGCAGCAGGCTGAACGCGCCAACGAAACGAAGAGCCGCTTTCTCGCCGCGGTCAGTCACGATCTGATGCAGCCGCTGCACGCGGCGCAGCTATTCGCGCACATGCTGCGCACACGCGCGGACACGCACGAGCGCGCGACCACGCAACATCTCGAGGGCGCGCTCAACGCGACCGAAAACCTGCTCGGCGGATTGCTCGACATCGCGCGGCTCGACGGTGGCCAGCTTGATCCGCGTGCGCGCGCGTTCGCACTCGACGAGGTGCTCGCGCCGCTCGCAGCGGAATTCGCCGTGCTCGCGGCGGAGCGCGGGCTGCGCTTCGATGCCATGCCGACGCGCGCGTGGGTGCATTCGGACCCGCAACTGCTGCGTCGCATCCTGCAGAACTTCCTCGGCAACGCGCTGCGCCACACCGAACGCGGGCGCGTGTTGTTCGGTAGCCGCCGCGAGGGCGAGCGACTGCGCATCGAGGTCTGGGACACCGGGCCGGGTATCGAGCCCGCCGAGCAGCGGCTGATCTTCGAGGAGTTCCGCCGCGGCGGCAATGCCTCCGGCCAGGGGCTCGGGCTCGGCCTGGCGATCGCCGAGCGCATCGCCAACCTGCTCGGTCACCATCTGAGTCTGCGTTCGTGGCCGCGCCACGGCAGCGTGTTCGCGGTGCATGTGCCGCTCGCACCCGTGCAGGCGGCGGCGCCGGTTGGCGCGGAGCCGATGCACGTTGCCAGCGCAGGCAGCGCGCTCGTCGTCGACAACGAGCCGCAGGCGCTGCTCGCGCTGCGGCTGCTGCTCGAGAACTGGGGCTGGAAGGTGATCGCCGCGCGCACGCCAGAGCACGCCGCGCAGCACGCACACGAGGCGGATATCGCGATCTTCGACTATCACCTCGACGCGGGCCGCACCGGCCTCGATCTTGCGCGCACGATCCATGCCGCAGGTGCGCGTGTGCCGACGATCATCCTGACCGCCGATCGCGATCGCGCGTTGCGCCAGCGCATCCAGGCCGAGGGGCTGACCGTGCTGTACAAACCGCTCAAGCCGCTGGCCTTGCACCAGACCCTGTTGCGCCTGCGTCAGCTCGCGCCGACGCCGGCCTGAGGTTCACTGCGGCGCAGAATCGCGCCAGGGCGAATTGAGATCGAGCTGACGCAGCAACACGCCGGCCTGGGTGCGGTTGCGCACGCCGAGTTTTTCGAAGATCGCGCTGACGTGCGCTTTCACCGTGCGTTCGGTGATGCCGAATGCGGCGGCGATCTGTTTGTTCAGGCGTCCCTCCGCGATCTGTCCGAGCACGCGGAACTGCTGCTCGGTCAGGCTCGCCAGGCGGCTGGCGAGGTCGGCATCGCGCGGGTCGCTGTGCAGCGACGACACGGCCGCTGCCAGTTGCGGCGGAATCCAGCGGCCGCGGTCGAGCACGCAGCGGATCGCCGTGCCGATCTCCTCGGGCGTCGAACTTTTGGGAATGAATCCGGCTGCGCCGTGATCGAGGACGCGACGGACTACGCCGGGATCGTCGTGCGCGGAGACGACCAGGACGGTGAGGCCCGGATGCTGGGTGCGCAGCGCGGCGAGCCCCGTGAGCCCGCGGCTGCCGGGCATGTGCAGGTCGAGCAGGGCGAGCTCGGTGTCGGGTTCCGCGTCGAGGTGAGAGAGCGCCGCAGCGAGATCGGCGACTTCGGCGATGTGCGCGTCCGGCACCGCTGCGCTGGCGGCGATACGCAGCGCCACGCGGAACATCGGGTGATCGTCGGCAATCAGGATCGAAGACATGCGCGTCGCAAGGCTGGAGTCCGCGCCAACGCAAGGCGCGGGATGAGGCCGACTCTAGCCGATTCGCGCTGCGCGTGCTGCGCAGCGGTACGCCGCTTGTACAAAAGTACAATATTCGCGCCAACGCCGATCCGTGTGCGCCGGTTCGCAGTCCGCCCAGCGCGTTGCACTCGTGGTGGGGCGCGAACTATAGTCGCGGTGGCATTGGAGCCTTGGAAGGGCGTCCCATGGGGAATGCGAAGGCGAGCCGGGTTGTTGCGGCGCGAACGCTGTATAGCGCATCCGATGCGCGCGTGGGCGCGCGTGCGTTGCTTCGATCGCACACTCCAGTATTGCAACGCTGATGGACACCGAGCGCTGGCATCGCGTAGGCGAAATTTTCGAGCGCGTGCTCGGCACGCCGCGCGAGCAGCGCGACGCCGCGCTGCAAAGTCTCTGCGGCGGCGATGCGGAACTCGAACAGCTTGTCGTGTCGATGCTCGATTCGCAGGAAGCGCCGCGTCCTGGCGACGCGTTCCGTTCCGAGCCGGGCGAGTCGAAAGCGACTCGCGTGGACGACGCGCTCGTCATCGCCGATGCCTACGCAGCCGGCGCGCGCATCGGTCCATGGCGGCTCGTGTCGAAAATCGGCATGGGCGGCATGGGCGTGGTCTGGCTGGCCGAGCGCGCGGACGGACAGTTCAAGCAACGCGCCGCGCTCAAGCTGATCAAGCGCGGCATGGATTCCGAAGCCGTGCTCGGGCGCTTCCTGCGCGAACGCCAGATCCTCGCGCGCCTGGATCATCCGAACATCGCGCACTTGCTCGATGGCGGCATCGCGCCGGACGGGCGCCCGTATTTCGCGATGGAATACGTCGAAGGTTTGCCGCTGCTGAGCTATTGTGCCGAGCATCAGCTCAAGCTCGAGGATCGCCTAGGATTATTCCTCGGCATTTGCGCGGCGATCAAGTTCGCCCACGCGCAGCACATCGTGCATCGCGACATCAAACCGTCGAACATCCTCGTCACCGCGAACGGCGGCATCAAGCTGCTCGATTTCGGCATCGCCAAACTGCTGCAGGCCGATGCCGACGACGACACCGGGCGCACGTTGACACGCACGCAACGCGAGCAGCCGATGACGCCGGCCTACGCCGCGCCCGAGCAGATCGCCGGCGGCGCGATCAGTCCGGCGACCGACGTCTACGCGCTCGGCGGCGTGTTCTACGAACTGCTGAGCGGACGGCGACCGCATGATTTCAGCGGCGCCGCCGACGCGGCCGACGTGCTCAGGATCATCCTCGACACCGATCCGGTCGCACCCGGCAGGCTCAAACTAGAATCCGCGCCAGTGCCGCCGGGACGCCTGCGTGGGGACCTCGACACGATCGCGTTGACTGCGCTGAAGCAGATGCCGACGCGGCGTTACGCGAGCGTCGAGGCGTTTGCCGCCGACATCGACAGCTATCTGCAAGGCAAACCGATCGCGGCGAAGCGCGATCGCCTTGCGTATCGTACCTTCAAGTTCTTGCGTCGAAATCGCACAGCCGTAGCCGCGACGCTGGCGCTTGCCGTCATTGCGCTCCTTGCAGTCGTGGTGATGCTGCAGGAGCGCACGGCGCGTGGATTCACCGGGACCGATCCCGCGCTGGCGATCGTGGACTTCAGCAATCTTGCCAAGCGAGAAGATGCGGACTGGATTGCTCGGACCTTGACCCACATGCTGGCCACCGAATTGGCACAGAGTGGGAAATTACATACGTTGCCGGACAATCTCGTGCGCGATGCACGTTCCGGCCTAGTTACTCTTGCCAACGGGGGGTATGCGGTTCAGGGGCTCGCGTTGTTGCGCCAGCGACTGAATGCCGACTATGTATTGAGTGGCAGCTATTTTGTAGCCGGGGGGAGCGGCGACGCCAACCTGCGAGTCGATCTTGTGCTTCAGGATGCACGCAACGGGGCAACCTTGGCGAGCGTCGCGGAGACCGGCGTACAGGCAGACCTTCCAGCGCTTGTTGAGAGGGCTGGAAGCGAGCTACGCAAAAAGATCGGAGTCGCGCCGATAGACATAGCGGAAAGGCAAGCCATCAATCGCGCGCAGCCGCCCAGTGCGGATGTCGCCAAATACATGGGCGATGCGCTTGAAGCACTGCACCAGGGCGATGCTGCGCGTGCACGCGCAGAGCTGCAGAATGCCGTCGCAATCGCGCCAGGATACGCGCCTGCGGGCATGTATCTCGCGCGGGCCCTGAAGACCTTGGGTTACGATGCGAAGGCACTTGCGATGGCAGAACAGGCGGCCGCGCATGTCGACGGATTGCCCCTGGAACAGCAGAGGCTTATTCGGCGGGAGTTGGCGGTGCAGAAGGCGGACTGGCCGCAAGTGTTGACGTTGGACAACGCGTTGCTTGCAAGTGACGCGCGGAATCCCGAGCGTCATCTCGAGCTTGTCCGCGACCTCATCAATGCCAACAGGCTCGACCAGGCGGAGAACGCGCTGGCTGAGTTGCGCAAGCTGCCTGCGGTGGCGAACGATCCGCGCATCGAAATCAAGGCCGCCTTGATCGCTGCGCGGCGCGGCAACTTCAAGGCCCAGGTGCAGCACGCGGAAGCCGCGCTTCGCCTGGCGCAGACGCGTGATGAGGCGGCCCTTGCCGCCGATGCCATCTACGACATGGCCATCGCCAACGAGGCGCTAGGTGAAAGGTCGCTTGCGCTGACACAGATCAACCGTGCCATTGACGAATATGCGCGCCTCGGCAATCAGCGCTACGAGGCAGACGCGCGCTTGACCCTGGCCAACCTGCTCAACAATCAGGATCAGTTGAGCGCGGCGACGGACGAATATCAGAGAGTGCTGACGGCCTATCAGCGCATCGGCAATCGACGCGGTGTCGCTCTGGTCTACTCCAACCTGGTGCTGTTGCACTGGAAGCAGGGCAACCGGGATGGTGCGGATACGGCCGCGCGCATGTCGCAGGACATCTATCGCGACATTGGCGACGAACGAGGCAGAATCTGGAGCCTGTACACGATCGCGTCGCTGCGCATGGGCGAGGCTGCGACCGATGCGGTGACGGCGGATTTTCGCGAAGCGCTGCGATTGAGCGACAAGGCCGGAGCCGTCCGTGAACACGCATTCGTTCTGCAACTCTATGGCGAAAGCTTGCGCCTGCGCGGGGATTTGACCGAATCCCGGCGAGTCTGCGAGCAGGCGGTGCACGAAGCGCTACAGCTTGGCGAGCCCTCATACATCAGAAGCGCCACCGAGCGCTGCGCGCTGGTTACCCGGGATCAGGGCGATGTAGCAGCTGCAGTTGCAGGCTTCATGCGCGCGAAGGCACTGGCAGAAAAAGCATCAGACGAGCGGGCGATAACTGGTATGGAAATCGCTTTGGCCTACGTCGCCCTGCGCAGTGGGCGCAATGCGGAAGCACAGGGCCACCTGCAATCTGCGCTCGGCAAACCGCGCAATGGCGACGCCGCCGTCGAGGCGATTGCACAGGCCCTGCTTGCAGTGTGCCACGCGCAGGTCAATGAAACTGCAGCGCGAGATCAGGCATTCGGTCGCGCAGGGGAATTGCGCAAGCGCATCAGCTCGCCGGCCGATGCGCTGCCGATCGATATTGCATTGGCGGAGGTTTCCGGATTGTCAGGCCAGGTCGACCGCGCAGTCACGGATTTGCGCGCGCTGGCAGACGATGCGGACAGGCGGCAATGGATGCCGGAAGCATTCGAAGCCAGGCTCGCTGCCCTGCAGCTGCTCGAGCGCACACACGATGCCGCGGCACCCAAATTGCGCCGCGGCATCGAAATCATGGCCCAGCAGAACGGTTTCCGCTGGGTACTTGCGCGTCTTGCAACGAAGAGCGCATCGCTGAACAGCGCTTCGACCGCTCAGAGCCCCCTGATTTGATTACGCGCCATAGTCATGTGCTTCATTGCGGCCGTGAAGGCTTCCGCCCTGAAGTTGGTGTCATGGATAGTCCCTGCGACGGACTCCAGCGTGAGCGCAAGCAGTAGCTGGCGCAACGCCGTGGCAGCAGCGGAAAACGCTGGTGCCTTGTCGAGCAGTTCGACCACGCGTTCGACGGCCGGCAGCAGATCGTAGTGGCCGCCGGCTCCGATGGTAGTGGTCGGCGGTGGATCGGGAGGAATCGGCATGGCTCGCTCCTTGGTATGGGAAAGTCGGAATTTCACCGTGGCAGCCGGTAACTGGCATGCCGTTTTTAAATTCAGGAAAACGGCCAGACAATTACTAGGCGATCATTTGTATTGCGTCCCTTCCTTCATCACAAACCCCACTTTCTGCAGCAGACTCACATCCTGCAGCGGATTGCCCTGCACCGCGATGATGTCGGCGAACTTGCCCGGAGCGATGCTGCCGATGTCCTTGTCGTGCTTGAGCAGCTGCGCCGCATGCGTGGTCGCCGCCTGGATCGCGAACATCGGCGGCATGCCGGCCTCGACCATATAGACGAATTCCTTGGCGTTGCCGCCGTGCGGATATACCGCCGCGTCGGTGCCAAACGCGATCTTCACGCCGGCCTTGTAGGCCTTGCCCGCGGTGGCCTGGATGATCGGCCCGACCTGTTTCGCCTTGGCCGCGACCTGCGGCGGGAATACGCCGGGCTTGTTCGCCTGTTCCTCGACATACTTGCCCGCGATGATCGTCGGCACGAGCCAGGTGCCGTGCTCCTTCATCAGTTTCACGTCGGCATCGTCCATGTAGGTGCCGTGCTCGATCGAGTCGACGCCGCCGAGGATCGCGCGGCGGATGCCTTCGGCGCCGTGCGCGTGCGCGGCGACGGTAAAACCATAGTCGTGCGATGCGGCGACTACGGCCTTGATCTCCTCGATCGTCATTTGCGAGTTGTCGACGCTGGTGCTTTCGTCGAGCACGCCGCCCGACGGCATGATCTTGATCGCATCGGCGCCGTCCTTGTAGTGCTGGCGCACGGCCTTCCACGCGTCTTCCGGTGAATTGATGATGCCGTCCTTGGGACCGGGATCGCCGGCGAGGTCCTTGCGATAGCCGTCGCTGAAGTCGGCATGGCCGCCGGTCGAGCCGATCGCCTTGCCCGCGGTGAAAATGCGCGGACCGGGCACGACGCCGGCGTTGATCGCATTGCGCAGCGCGATCGAGTCGTTGTCGTTGTCGGCGAGGTTGCGCACGGTGGTGAAACCCGCGTCGAGCGTGCGCTTGGCGTACACCGTGCTGCGGATCGCGTAGTCGGCGGCGTTGAGCCGAAACTTGTCGCTGTAGGTCGTCGGGCCGAACTGCATCGTCAGATGCACGTGGCTGTCGATCAGGCCGGGCAGGCAGGTGCTCGTCGGCATGTCGTTGACCTGAGTCGCGCCCGGCACTTCCACATAGCCCGGCTTCACTTCCTTGATGCGCTTACCCTCGATCACGATCGTCGTCGCGCCGAGCAGCTTGCCGGCGTCGGTGTCGATCAGGTGGCCGCAGTGAATGACCTCGGTTTCGACAGATCCGGCTTTCACGCCGTCCTCCGCGCCCGATTCGACTGCTAGCAGCACACCAAGACAGGTTGCAACGGCGAGACTCGAGCGCATGAGGGACTCCGTGAACGCAGGGTCCATAGAGTACACCGCCTTTCCTGCGCCCCTTATCCGAGGTTATTTATTTTTCGGCGCGCATCCCGTTATTTCTGCGGCAACCGCCGAATACAGAGGAGAAGGCAGGTCGTCGACGGCGATTACCGCAAGGCTCGCGAGCTTGGCTGTATCGCTCGACGTGCTCCTTCGCACGTGTTGCGCAGGGAGATCGGAGTTCTGGATCGAAGTAATGAATGGGTTGTCTTGAAAGCCGGATATCCGGATCGAAGCGATGAATTTGTTGTCTTGCGCCTTTAGCGCCGAATCGAGCGTGCTTGAAGTCCCGCCGAGTTTTTCCAACGCGGAACTTTTCTTCTTCTGAGCTTTCACGGCGGCCTCTGATGCTGTTGCAGCCCCCTGCGCGGATGAGGCCTTTTTTGCAGCGTCCTCTTTTCCGACAGCATCCTTTGCGGCAGCGGTATACGCATCCTTGATCGTCGTGTGGAATCCGTCATACGAACCGCTGGTGTTGTTGGCCTTGCGCGCGGCAATGTCTACGGAATTGGCGGTTGTGTACACAAGTCGTGGCAAGTTTGCCAAGTCGTTGAGCGAAGTCGATATCTGCTTGAGCGCACTTTCGCCCGCGGCGATGGACTCCTGTGCCGCCTTGACTGCGGCCTTGCCGGCAGCGCTATCCCGGTCATCGGATGTCAAGTCGGCAAGATCGGAAGTTACCTCGCCGATCATGTGGCGCAGATTCTCGCGATCATATTCGAGCTGCTTTTGGACCAACCCGGCGTTGAGCAAGTACGAGCGGTCGTAGACGCACGTCAGCTGTTCATACGCGCTCACGGACGCGTCCCGGGATGTGTCCGGGTGTTGATAGGCCTTCAAGCCGGAAATTCCCCCCGCGATCGCGCCGATGCCGCCCAGCACATTCGCGTCCGCCTTGGCCAAAGCCGCCCCGCCGGCCACGAGTGCCGTGCCAAGCAAGGAGTAGTTGAATTTCTTGTTGCTCCATTCCTGTTCGCAGTAGATGCGTGCGTAGTTCGCACGCTTGCCGTTGACGCACTTGCGCGCGGTAGCGACAGCGGCAGTGATGACAACTGGCTTGTTTTCGTCATCTTCCGCGCACGCGGCTGCCACTGGAGCAGGCCCGGAATCAGCCACTTTTTCGCAGACCTCGTTATACGTGTTGGAGCTGTTCTTCACGCCGGCCGTGGGGTAGCACCCGGTGAGCAATGAAGCCAGACCGAGAGCTGTCAGCGACCGAAGGGGAGCTATGGAGTTGGTTTGCATGGCGTTCCTCCTGTTGTTCGCTTTAGAGGAGCGTCAACGGCTCGCGCTGTCTCACTGAGCGATCAGTTTTCGGAGATGACGGTGCAGCGCGGGAACGGTTCGGGTTGCGTCAGTCCATAGCCGCAATGCGGGCACGCTTCAAAACGACCTCCCGGTTCTTGCATTGCGCGCCCGCATTCAGGCTACAAGAATTGAAGACTCGTTCAGTGCTGCGTACTGGCAGGCGATGCAACGGACGCCGCAGATAGCCCAAGCCTCGTCGTGGCCTGCATCCCCGCCCAGAAAAATGGATGCGCAAACGCGCGGCTCGCGCGCAAGCGCAGTTGCGCGGCATGCAGGGCGTTCGCAGCGTTGTGCTCGGGATCGGCAGCGAGCGCGGTGTAGAACTCCGGCACCCACAGCGCCGCGGCCGCGTCGCTGACCGGCCACGCCGCCGCGACGACCTGGCGTGCGCCCGCGCGCGAAACCGCATCGGCGAAACTCCGGTTGCCGTTGATCGCCATTCCGCTGTCGCCGAGCTGGCAGGCATTGAGTACGACGAGGTCGGCGCGCACGCCGCGTTCGAGGATATCGAGCCAACTCAGGAAGGCTGGCAGTGGTGCTGCGTTTTGCGTGAGCAGTTGAGTCTGATTTTCCGCAGGTGCGATCTGCGTTGGCGGATTCGTTGCCGTGACATTTTCTGCCGGCGACGGTGCGAGCCACAGCCCGGCATAGCCGATGCGATGCGGCTGCGCCGTACCGTGCGCGGCGACATGCACCCACGCGCCGGGGTCGTCCAGCGCCGTGAGCACCGCTTCGCGTGTGGCCTGCGCGCCCTCGGCGAGGATCAATGCTGGGCGGGCGGACGACGGATCGGGCGACGCCAGGGCAGCGCGAATCAGCTGCGGTTCCGTGCTCGCGTTCGCCAGACGCCTCAGTGGCGCAGCATCGAACTGATCCTGCGAGGAGACGATCAAATGCATTGCATGCGCCTGCACATTCGCGCGCGCAGCGTCGTCGCGCACAAGATGCACGAATTCGACCGCCGTCGTCTCGATCAGCGGCGCGGATTGCCCCGGCCAGGTCAACGTACTCCACGCAACGCGCGACATCATTTCGTCCGCGAGCACGTAGAGATGCTTTGGCGGCGTACCGACTGGCAAGGCGCCGAGCAATTGTGTCGACAGGGTTTGCGCGGTGGCTTGCACCTCGCCGAGCGGCGTTGCAGGTGTGCGCAGCGCTGTGCGCAAGGCGAGCGTCGATGCGCGCACCGCCTCGGGCGCCGCTGCGTCGAGCACGCGCGCGCTCTCGCGCGTGATCCATAGCACGCCGCCGCGCGACTCGCCGTCGAGGTAGGCGAGGAAGGCAGAGTCGGGAGCGAGGAGCTGTTGCAGTGACGCCAATGTCGTCGGCTGCCGAGTGCGACCTGTCGCAGTGTTTGACACAGCGGCGGCGGGTGCGAGTAGTGAAAGCAACTCGCGCTGTGCTCGCGCATCAACCGGTGTTGATTTGGTGGATTGAGTCGTTAAAAGGTCCGCTGCAACCGCGCGGTTGAAGTTTTCGGCGCTCGGCGAGGCCGGATCGGCTGTTCGAGCGGTTACCGTTTCCAACCATGGCCATAGCATATCCATGCGCGAAGCGCCGACGTTAGGATTCCGCAAGATCAAAGAAATAGCACTGCGCCGCAAGGGTATCGATTGACGTGCGATCAGGCTCGCAAGCGTTTGGCTGCTTGTCTGGGTAGCCAAACTATCAAGATGCTGAACCGCGCCAAACAGTGTAGCTAGGGAGTCCTGAGCGCTGTGTGAGCTTTCTTCGTATTTCGCACTGAGCAACGCGTAGCGAACCCGCAGTGGCAGAGATAGGCGCTCGCTATTTAGTCCTCGCAATTTCGCGCCAGCGTCATCCATGCGATGCCTCGCGAGCAGAAGTTCTGCCCAAAGCAGTGATTGCTGATTGTCGTAAAGCGGATAAACGTCGGTGTCTGCTGTCAGTTCCAGTTCCACGGCGTCGTAGTCGCCAAGCGCGAGTTGCTGCTGCCAACGAAGTAAACGCGCGCCTTTGGCCCTCAATCGCAGCCCGAGATTTTCCTGGACTCGTTCAGCGGCACGACGCCACAACAGGGAGGATTCGGGATGGTGTGCGTTCTCCTCAATATTAGCGAACAGGCTCATCGCAGATGCCATCCGTTCGGGAGCGTCGCGCGCGGAAATTCTGGATGTGGCTTGTTCGAGAGCGGCTAGGGACTCGTCGTTCGCCCCCAATTGAGCATACACATCTGCGATACCAAACAAAGTCGTCGCTTGCCATCGTGAGGTATCAGGCAGGCGCGCAAATTCCTCCAGTGCAAAATTTGAATTGCGCAGCGATTCCGTGATTTGCCCCCGCCGCATCGCCAAATCGGAAAGCTGCACTCTGAGGAAGCCGCGAACTCGTGGTGCGGCTGGTCCCGTCGGAACTGTAAGCGCGCCGGTCACGAGTTGTTGCGCGTCGTCAATGTGGCCTTGCTCGCCCAGCGCCTTTGCATAGTTCTGCAGGGCAACGACGTACTCCGTGGTCTCACCTAGGGCCTTGTAGGCGGTCATTCCCCACGAAAAGCACAAACTGGCATCGTTCAGTAGCCCTTGCGCCTGCAATACCTGGCAGCGCGCCATTGCCAAGCGCACTGAGAAATATGTCAGTGCTCCACTCCGGTGCTCAATCGGAGGGACGAGATTCAACACGTCGCGATTCGCTTCCGTCAAACGCAAAGCTTCTACGCGACCCAGCCGTGCAGCCGTCGCTCGATCTTCGTCGTTGAGCGATCTCCAGGCGGATTCAGCGGCTTCGAAAGCAGCGCCCGCTTCGGAATTCTTTCCGGCTACTGCGTAGGCCATCGCACGATAGTGGAGCGAGAGAGCGTGTGCCGAAGCGTCAGGGCTGCTGTCTTCCAGCGTCTGGATTTGAATGAGCCAGTGCGAGAGTGGCTTCCGCCCGGTGTTCGCCAATTCCAGCCCAGCCTCACTTGCCGCGCGCAGCCATGCGATCCGCGTGGTCAAATTCTCAGTTGTATCGCAGTGCAACCTGATGCCAATCGCGCCTACCGCTCCATTCGGCGTGGCGCGGCGCAGTGAAACGACGTCGCCATGGCTCAGGTGCGTCCAATGCTGGCCAAACCGCAGCGGTTGAGAAACATCCAGGACGGCAGATTTCGCGGCGCTCACGCTGACTGTCTGCCCGTGCTCCGTCAATTCGAGCCAAGCCTCGGGTTCGTCCAGCGAAAAATACAGCGTACCCAGTGCTGCGGGGAGCTCAACGATTTGCGGTTGAGTGAATTCCCTGCATCGCAAGGGTTGAGCGTCCTGCGTTACCTGCGCGAACGCAGATCCGGACAAAAGGAGCGCGACCGATAGTGCTGTCGCGCTCACGAGCGCGGTGAGTCCCAGGACATAATCGTAGGCTTCACGCAACAGGCGTTTCACGGAAGCCAATTGAGTTATGGATGGTTGGGTTCGCCGCCCTGGCCGGAATTGATTTGGAGCATATAGAACTTCCCTTTCAGGCCAAGTTTCTTGTCGGCTCGCCATGCGGTAGCGTTTTCAGGCCGTTCTGCGTTGCATGCGTCTGACGCAATGTTTTTCGGCGGGAAAACATCCAGGCCGTATTGCTTTTCCATCATGCCGTTGCTGTCTAAAGGCAACTGATAGATGTATACGTAGTAGTCGAATTCGCCATATTTGCTGGACGCCTTTGTCGCACGCCAAGTTTCTTTTCCGCCGCTTTGCGCAGAGCTGACTTCAAGCGGCTGGTCAACTAGTTGATTCAGATTGCTCAGCCATAAGCGTAGTCTCGGCGAATCGCCGTTGTGGTCCGTTTCGATGGTCATCCAGTCCTTGTCAGGGTCGAATTGAAAAACACCACTCGGGCAATCCGAAGACGCATTCACGTACGCGAGCGGAACGTGAGCATGTGTATCCCAGACATCACGAGTCACCTCCACTACATCAATACTCCCTCGCAGTTTGTGGGGGTTCCCGAGGTTCTGGCTGGGTGTTGTTGCGCATCCCCTTGTAGCCTTGCAGTGGGAGGCGGCGGTAGCATCGGAGGGCACGCCTCCGCATGCGAACAGGAAAAGCAGAACACCGCATTTTGTGACGCTTCTCATGGCTTTCTCCTTGTGGGGCCTTCGAGATTGACTAACGGGTTGTTCTCTACGGTATCTCCAAATCAATCGAACGCTTCCCCGAGCCGCCGGTGAGGGCGTAGGACACAGTCGCCAACTTGTGCTGTTGCACGAGCTCGCGCGGTAGCAGGAAGCTGACAAAGCCATCGCGCGAGGGCGTGAGCGCTTGGTCGGCCTCGTCGTCGATGTGCAGGGTGATGTTCTGCGCGCCGGGCGGCACGGCGACTTCGATCAGCACGAGGGGCGATGTGCCGTCGCCGTGCTCGACACGCGAATCTTTTGCGGCTCCCCCGCGCATGGTGTCGTAGATGATGCTCGTGGGGTTGGCGACGAGATCGGCACCGCGCGGCGGTGTGGCCACGCGCATGGCGATACCGCCGACGCCGAGTCCAAGCACCAGTGCGGCGGCGAGACCGAGCCAAGACGTGCGCTGCGCCGAATTCGCTGAAGCGCGCGGCTCGCGTCTGTTCTGAAACTCAACGACATTCGATGTCGTCGCGATAGCGAAATCAAGGGCGCCGGATTCCGTCGCGGTTTCTGCACTGCCCGTGCCAGCGGGCTGCTTGCTCCCACCATCTCGTGCGTCATCCATCCCGCGCGCTGCGGAAGCAGGTGGCGCATCCCTGCGCCCGGCCGACGCATCGGCCGCTAAGGCATCCCGCAAACGGGTATCCGCGTCGATCATCGTCAGCAGCTCGGGTTTGTCCAACGCGTAAGCCTCGAACCATTCCGTTTCGGCGCCGTCCAGCTGGCGGTCCAGATAGCGCGCAAGCCAGGCCTGTTCGAGCCAGGCCGACAAGCGCTGTGGCGCGCTGTTCGGGGTCATTTGCAGCTCCCTGGTATCGAACACGAATCCCCGTATGCATCAGGGAGCCGGCGCAGCGGCATTTGTCTCATCGTGAGGCCTCGCTGATGCCGGATTGCTCGAGCAGGGTGCGGAAACGCTCGCGCGCGCGAAACACGACGCGATGGAAATGCGCCGGCTCGATGCCGAGGTGGCGACACACGTCTTCCTTGCTGTGTTCGTCGAGATAGAAGCGGCGCAGCAGTTCGCGATCGCGTTCGACCGGCAATTGCGCGAGCAGGTTGTGCAGGGTTGCGCGCAGGCGCTCGGCGCCGAGCTGTTCGGGTGGCGAGCCCTCGCCGGCAAGCTGCTCGATGGCCTCGATCGGTTCGCTGGCGCGGCGCGCGCGATACTCCGCGCTGGTCGCATGCGCGATCGTGGTCTGGATATAGGCGGGCAGGGCGGCCAGATCGCGGATCGCACCCGCGCGCAGACGCGCGAGTACGCGCGTGAGCACATCCTGAGTCAGATCGTCGACGACCGGATCGCCTGGGCGGCAATGCCGGCGGACCAACACACTCACGCCCCGCGCGTAGCGGCGCACGAAATCGTTCTCCGCCGCGCGATCGCCGGCGGCGATGCGCGTAACGAAATCGTCCTCGGAGTGGCTGGCGCTCACCGCTTGCGCGTCATTCGCGTGCATTCGGGCCCCTGTCCCCGTTGGCCGCGTAGCAGCCTAGCCGATTTTCGCGCCGCAGGTAAGCTGGGGTTTATGACAGGGCGAAGCTCGGCCGGATTCGCGCGAAACGCCGCGCTGCGCTACCCTAGGCAGTTCAATTAAACCTCAGCGCGGGAAGCGCTCATCACCCAAGCCCCATGCAAGAAACCTACGACTACGCCGCGGTCGAAGCCACCGCGCAAAAATTCTGGAACGACACCAAGGCCTTCGAGGTCAAGGAAGATTCCTCGAAGCCGAAATTCTATTGCCTGTCGATGCTGCCGTACCCCTCGGGCGCGCTGCATATGGGCCACGTGCGCAATTACACGATCGGCGACGTGATCAGCCGCTATCAGCGCATGCTCGGCAAGAACGTGCTGCAGCCGATGGGCTGGGACGCGTTCGGCCTGCCGGCGGAGAACGCCGCGATCAAGAACAACACCGCGCCGGCGAAGTGGACCTACGCCAACATCGACCATATGCGCGCACAGCTGAAGACGCTCGGCTTCGGCATCGACTGGTCGCGCGAATTCGCGACTTGCCGCCCGGACTACTACGTACACGAGCAGCGCATGTTCGTGCGCCTGTTCAAGCAGGGCCTCGCTTACCGCAAGAACTCGGTCGTCAACTGGGATCCGGTCGATCAGACCGTGCTCGCGAACGAGCAGGTGATCGACGGCCGCGGCTGGCGCACGGGCGCTCTCGTGGAACGCCGCGAGATTCCGCAGTGGTTCCTCAAGATCACGCAGTACGCCGACGAGCTGCTCGATGGCCTCGACAAGCTGCCGGGTTGGCCCGACGCGGTCAAGACGATGCAGCGCAACTGGATCGGGCGCTCGCACGGCCTCGAAATCAAGTTCGATATCGAAGGTGTCGCCGATCCGGTGACCGTGTTCACGACGCGTCCCGACACTTTGATGGGTGTAACCTTCGTGACGATCGCGTCCGAGCATCCGCTCGCGCTGCGCGCGGCCAAGAACAATCCGAGACTTGCCGCATTCATCGAGGAATGCCGCCACGCGCAGGTCGCCGAGGCCGCAATTGAAACCGCCGAGAAGAAGGGCGTCGAAACCGGCCTGCACGCGATCCATCCGATCACGGGCGAAAAGCTACCGGTGTGGGTCGGCAATTTCGTACTGATGGGTTACGGCACTGGCGCGGTGATGGGCGTGCCGGGACACGATCAGCGCGACTGGGAATTCGCGACCAAGTACGACCTGTTGATCAAGATGGTGATCGTCAGCGACGCCGTGCGCGATGCGATCGCCGAACTCGGTCGTGATGCGGCCGGCAATGCCGACGTGATGACCGCGGCGCTTGGCGAAGGCCAGCCGCTCGATCCGGTCGAAGCGCCGTCGGCGCTGTCGATCGTCGAAGAATTCGAGCGCGATATCGTCGTCAAGGCCGCCTATGTCGACGACGGCACCCTGGTCAACTCGGGCGAGTTCGACGGACTCGATTACGACGGCGCCTTCGCTGCGATCGCCGCGCATCTGGAAAAGGACGGTCGCGCTACACGCCGCACCAACTACCGCCTGCGCGACTGGGGCGTTTCGCGTCAGCGTTACTGGGGTTGTCCGATTCCGATCATCTACTGCGCAAAATGCGATGCGGTGCCGGTGCCGGAAGATCAACTGCCGGTGGTGCTGCCCGAAGACGTGCAATTCATGGGCGTGCAGTCGCCGATCAAGGCCGATCCGAACTGGCGCAAGACGACATGTCCGCAGTGCGGCGGTCCGGCCGAGCGCGAGACCGACACGTTCGACACTTTCATGGAGTCGAGCTGGTACTACGCGCGCTATACCTCGCCCGGCGCAGCGACGATGGTCGATCAGCGCGCCAACTACTGGCTGCCGGTCGACCAGTACGTCGGCGGTATAGAACATGCCATTCTGCACCTTTTATACTTCCGCTTTTATCACAAGCTGTTGCGCGACGCGGGCCTGGTGCATTCGGATGAACCGGCAACGAACCTCCTGTGTCAGGGCATGGTGATCGCTGAGACGTTCTATCGCGAAGCGGCCGACGGCAATCGCGATTGGATCAATCCGGCCGAAGTCGAAGTGCTGCGCGACGACAAGGCGCGCATCACCGGCGCGATCCTCAAGACCGACGGCAAGCCGGTTTCGATCGGCGGCGTCGAGAAGATGTCGAAGTCGAAGAACAATGGCGTCGATCCGAAGGAAATGATCGACAAGTACGGCGCCGATACGGTGCGCCTGTTCTCGATGTTCGCCGCGCCGCCGGATCAGTCGCTGAGCTGGAACGAGGCTGGCGTCGAGGGCATGGCGCGCTTCCTGCGCCGCTTGTGGCGCGATGTGCATCTGCATGTGAGCCAACCCGACCATCCGCAGGTCGATCCGACAAAACTCACTGCGGCGCAAAAAAACCTGCGGCGGCAGATTCACGAAACGATCGCCAAAGTCGGCGACGACTACGGTCGCCGCCTCGCGTTCAACACCGCGATCGCCGCGGCGATGGAACTGCTCAATGCGGTCGGCAAGTTCGATGACATGTCGGATCAGGGCCGTGCGGTGCGCCACGAGGCGTTCGAGACGCTGGTGCTGCTGCTCAATCCGATCACGCCGCACATCGGTCATGCACTCTGGCATGCTCTCGGCCATGCCGAGCCGATCATCGATGTGCCGTGGCCCAAGGCCGATTCCGCTGCGCTTCAGAAAGACGCGGTCACGCTCGCGGTGCAGGTCAATGGCAAGCTGCGCGGGCAGATCGAAGTGGCAATCAATGCCGCGCGTGAAGAGATCGAGAAGGCCGCGCTCGCCGATCCCGGCGTCGCGAAGTTCCTCGATGGCTTGAGCGTGAAGAAAATCATTATCGTGCCGGGCAAGATCGTCAACATCGTCGCAGGATGAATCGCATGCGCAGATCGCTTCGTAGTTTCACCCTCGTTGCAGCGCTCGCCATAGGCGCCTGCGGGTTTCATCTGCGCGGCACGGTTGCGCTCGCCCCGGGTCTGAGCCGCGTGCATGTGTCGAGTTCGGATTCCGCCGGCCCGCTCAAGGGCAATATCGAGGATGCGCTGCGCCATTCCGGCGCGACGGTCGAGGCGAACCCCGGCGAGGGCATCGGCGAGGTGAAGATGACCGGCGTCGGCGTCACGACTCAGGTCGCTTCGGTCGGCGGCAATGCGCGCGTCAACGAGTTCAACATGGTCTATCACGTCGATCTCGAAGTCAGCGACGGCGCGGGCCAGACCCTGCTCGAAAAGCAGCCGCTCGAACAGAAACGCACGTTCACTTTCGACCAGACGCAGGCGATCGCCACGGGTTCGGTGCAGGATCAGATCCGGCGCGAAATGGAGCGCGACATGACCGCGACGGTTATGCGCCGCATCGATGCGATCCAGCGGCGCCTCGCGCGTTAAGCGCTTCCAAACCTCGTGCCGCTGAATCTCGCAGCGCTGCGCAAACAGCTGAGCGATGGCGAACTCGCGCCGGTCTACCTGCTTGCGGGCGAGGAACATCTGCTCCTGCTCGAAGCCGCCGACGCCCTGCGCGCGCGCGCGAAGGCACTCGGTTACAGCGAGCGCGAAGTGCTCGACGCCGATGGCAGCTTCGACTGGAATGCACTGACGCAATCCGCCAGCGCGATGAGCCTGTTCGCGACGCGCAAGCTGATCGATCTGCGCGTGCCCACCGGCAAACCCGGCAAGGACGGCGCGCAGGCGATCATCGACTACTGCGAGAATCCACCGCCCGATAACGTGCTGCTGATCACCGCGCATGAATGGAGCAAGAAGCACGAAGGCGCGTGGAGCGCCGCGGTCGAGCGTGCCGGCGTATTCGCGCAGGTGTGGCCGCTGCGCGTCGACGAATTGCCGGCATGGATCGGCGCGCGCGCCGCTTCGCGTGGTCTGAAGATGACCCCCGATGCGGTCGAATTGCTGGTCGAGCGCATCGAAGGCAACCTGCTCGCGGCGGCGCAGGAAATCGACAAGCTCGCGCTGCTGCACGCGGGCGCGACGCTCGATGCCGCAACACTCGAAGCCAGCGTCGCCGATGACTCGCGCTTCGACGTATTCAAGCTCGTCGACGCCGCGTTCGCGGGCGACGCGGCGCGCGCGCTGCGCATCCTCGCCGGATTGCGTGCCGAAGGCGAGCAGGTGTTCGCGCTGATGGGCTGGCTGCTCAATCAACTGCAAATGTTCGCGCGTGTCGCCAACGCACGCGGCGGCATCGCGGCGGGGCTCAAATCCGAATACATCCGGCCGCCGCAGCGCGAAGGCCTCGTCAAACGTGCGCTCGAACGCGCGCCGCGCGCTCACTGGAATGCCTGTCTCGTGCAGGCCGCGCGCATCGATCGTGTAGGCAAGGGGCGCGAACTCGATGCCGCGGGCAAGTCCAGCGGCGACGCCTGGCTCGAACTCGAACGCCTGCTGGTGGCGATCGCGCAGCCGCGTGCCGGTGTACTTGCGTAAGCCGGCTGAAGTATAAAAGTACAATGCCGACGACGAACAAGAAGCCTATTGCCTTGCTGGGCGGCACCTTCGACCCCGTGCACAACGGCCATCTGCGCGTCGCCTGGGAAGCGGCCGAGGCGCTCGACGCCGAAGTGCGTCTGATGCCCGCGCATGTGCCGCCGCATCGTCCGCCGCCGGTTGCGGGGGCGCGCGCCCGCGTACGCCTGCTCGAACTCGCGCTGCGCGGGCAGTCGCGTCTGACGCTCGATACGCGCGAACTCGATCGCGCGGGCGCTTCCTATACGGTCGACACGTTGCGCGGCCTGCGCAAGGAACTCGGCGACGAGCGCCCGTTGGTCCTGCTGGTCGGCGCCGATGCTTTCGGTGGCCTGCCGACCTGGCGCGAATGGCACGCGCTGTTTGACCTCGCGCACATCGCGATGCTCACGCGACCGGGTCGCACCGAGCCGTGGTCGGCGGAACTCGCGGCCGAAGCCGAACCGCGCCGCGTGCACCGCGCAAGTGCGCTACGCGATTCGTCGCATGGCAAGGTGCTGAGCCTGCCGGTCACGCCGCTCGATATTTCCGCGAGCGCCGTGCGTGCGCTGCTCGCCGCCGGACGCGAGCCGCGTTGGCTGATTCCCGAAGCCTTGCTCGCCGATCCGGCGCTGCTCGAGGTCTATCGCGGCAAATCGTGATGCATCTGCATGAGTGAATTGACCACCGACTTCATCGCACGCACCGTGCAAGCCGCATTCGATCCACGCTTCGTGCGTGCCTTGCGCCGCTGCGCGGCGTTGCCCGGCAATCTGAGCATGAGCGTGCACCCCGACGATCAGATGCTAACGCATTCGTTGCGCGAGCATCGCGATATCGGCGCGGCGCTGAGCCAGTATTTCAATCTCTCGCTGCAGCAGTACGACGCGGTGAGCCAGATCCTGCAGGCGTTGTTTCCCGGCGCGACGCAGGATATCGATCTGCTCGACTTCGCCTGCGGCTATGGACGCCTGTTGCGCATGCTCGTGACCGCGATGCCGGCACAGCGCATCTGGGCCTCCGAGCTGCAGGCAGAGGCGAATGTCTTCGTCGCGCGCGAATTTGGCGTGCGCAATCTTCCGTCGCACGCCGAGCCTGGCGCGTTCAATCCTGCGCAGCGCTTCGATTTCATCTGGGTCGCATCGCTGTTCACGCATCTGCCCGAGCATCTGTTCCACGCCTGGCTGCAGCGGCTTTACGGCCTGCTCAAACCCCACGGCATGCTCTGCTTCAGCGTGCGCGATGTCGCGCAACTAGGTGCCGCTGCCGCTTCGCCTGCAAGCGGATTTCTCTATCACGGCGCAAGCGAAAACGCCGGACTGAGCTCCGAGATTTATGGCACGGCCTACGCCGACAAAGGTTTTGTCGAGCGCGCGATGCGTGCGGTCGCGGGCGCCGACGCGCGCATGTGGCATTTGCCGCGCGCGCTGGCGAACGAGCAGGATTTGTATCTGCTTGAGCGCGGCAACGTGCGCGCTCCGGGTTGCCTGCAGGGATTTCGTCGCGGCGCCTGGGGTTGGGTCGACCGCAGAAACCTGTCGCGCGACGGCGAGCTCTATCTCGAAGGCTGGGCCGGCTCGCAGGACGAGGGCGCGGCCGAGCACGTCGAGATTCGCGTCGACGATGGCGCAGGTTTGCGCATCCAGCCGCAGATCGCACGGCCGGATGTCGAGACTGTCTTCGGCGACGCGCGTCTTGCGCACAGCGGATGGCGTCTGCGCGAAAAAGTAACAGCGCGTGGCAGCGCTTTCGTCGAGGTGATTTCGCATGCGGCCGCAGGTCCGCCCGCCTTGCTGTATGCCGGCGAAATCGGCGCATCGGATTAGAACCATCGCGAATTCACGCGCAAGCGATTCGCGGAATTTGGCACGAGTTTTGACGTCACTTCCCAAGTAAGGAATTCGGCGTATATTCCGACCTGCGGGCCCACAGTCCGCCTGTGCAACCAACGAGGCTCACATTCTTTTGGCCACCTCCAAGAAAGCCCGAGCTCCGAAAGCTCCAACAGCGAAAGCCCAATCCACGAAAGTCAGCGCCGCTCCGCGCCCGCGCAAGAAACCCGCGGCCGGCTCCAAACTCAATGCGGCCAAACTCAAAGCGGCCAAACCCGATCCAGTCGAGCATCTGCGTCTGCGCGTCCTCGCCGCGCTCGACGAACTCAAGGCGAAAGACGTGCACGAAGTCGATGTGCGCAGCAAGGCCTCCTTCGCCGACTTCCTCATCATCGCTTCCGGCACTTCTACACGGCATGTGAAATCCATCGCCGACGAAGTGGTCAAGTACGCCAAACAGGCCGGCATGATGCCGCTCGGCGTCGAGGGGCAGCGTGAGGCGGAGTGGGTGCTGGTCGATCTCGGCGACATCGTCGTGCACGTGATGCTGCCGCGCATCCGCGAGTTCTACGGACTCGAGCGCCTGTGGACTGTCGGTGACGATCTGCCCGCAGCCGCCAACGTAGGCTGATCCAGCAACGCATGCGCGCGCATCTGATCGCCGTCGGCGAGCGCATGCCTGCGTGGGTGACCGAAGGCTACAACGAGTACGCCAAGCGTCTCGCGCGCGACTTGCCGCTGCAACTAGTGGAAATTTCCACAAAGCTACGCGGCCGCAGCAACGATATCGAACGCGTGGTCGCGGACGAGGGCGCGCTGATGTGCGCGGCGATTCCGAAAAGCGCGCAGGTCGTCGCGCTCGACGGTCGCGGCAAGCAATACAGCAGCGAACAGCTCGCGCAGCAGCTGGAGCGCTGGCGCATGCACGGTGGCGATCTCGCGCTCCTGATAGGCGGGCCGGAAGGTCTCGCGCCCGCCGCGCTCGAACGCGCTGAGCAGCGCTGGTCGCTCGGCCCGGCGACCCTGCCGCATCCTCTCGTGCGCATCCTCGTCGCGGAGCAGCTGTATCGCGCGACCAGCCTGCTCAATAACCATCCGTATCATCGCGCGTGAAACCGTACTGACCAACGTGCACGCGACCGGGCCTTGGGTATACTGACTGCATGGCGCGGGGACCATCCGGGGTGTTTTCGTCCATAGGGGACCATTTGCCGTTCCTCGGCAAGTTGCTGCTGTCCTCAATATTATTGGCCTTGGTCGCTTTTCTCGCCGCGCAAGCGCAGCCGCATCAGGGCTTTGTGCCGGTGTGGCCGAGCGGTGGCGTCGCGCTCGCGCTGCTGTGGCGCCATGGCGCGCGCTACTGGCCCGCCGTACTCGTGTCGAATACGGCGTTGAGCATGAGCGTCGGCACGCCGTTTTTCGTTGCGCTCGGCGTGGGCTGGCTGCAGGTGCTCATCGTGATGGTGACCCTGTACCTGCTGCACCGCTGGCATGTCGATCGACTGCTCGCCGATATGCGCGAATTGCGCAATTTTGTGGCCGCACTGTTGCTGGGCTGCGCGCTGGCGATGCCGATCTATGCCACGCGCATGGCGCTGGTATTCGACTACTCTCTGCCGCGTGCGCTGGCCTTCGGTCTCGATTATTTTCTGAGCGCGGCTTTCAATTTCCTGATCTTCGCGCCGCTGCTCGTCAGCTGGCCGCGCGGCGGCGTGCCGCAGGGCAGCCGACGCTGGTTGTTCGCCTTCACCCTGGCCGGTCTGGCGGTGGCCAGCTACGGTGTATTGACTGCCGATGCGGTGCTGCAGGATCGCCTGCTGTTTTTGCTCGCGCCGTTTGTGGTCGCCTGCGCGCTGATCGCCGGCGTCGGTGGCGCCAGTACCGCGGCTGCGCTGCTGGCGATGGCGCTAATCGCCATGGGGCAGATGCCGGTATCGATTGCCGACAGCATCCTGCGCTCGGTGTTCGTCGCGGTGGCGGCGTTGACTGGCTACCTGCTCGCCGTCGCTTTCGGCGAGCGCGAGCGCGCCGCGAGCGAAATGGATTTCCATGCACGCCACGATGCCTTGACCGGGCTGATGAACCGCTACGAATTCGAGAATCGCGTGCGCGCCGCGTTGCACGATACCGCGCGCAGTTACGCGATGCTTTATCTCGATCTGGATCAGTTCAAGCTGGTCAACGACACCTGCGGGCATCTGGTCGGCGATGCGATGCTGCGTCAGCTTGCGGTCACGATCCAGGCGGCTTTGCCGGCCGGCGCGATCGTCGCGCGGCTCGGCGGCGACGAGTTCGGTTGTCTGCTGCCGGACGCGACGGTCGAGAGCGCCCAGATTGCGGCGCGCGGCCTGCACGACGCGATCCAGGCGTTCGAATTGCCGGTGGGTTCATTGCGTTTCAGCGTAGGCGTAAGCATCGGCGCGACGTTCCTGCAGCCGCATGAGGATGCAGCGCCGGACGACGTACTTGGTCGCGCCGACGTGGCCTGTTACACGGCCAAGGAGCGCGGTCGCAATCGCACCCACTTCCACGCCCCCGATGACATCGTGGCGCGCGGGCGTCAGGCGGAGATCGAAACGGTCTCGCAACTGCAGGCCGATCTCGCGCGCGGCGTGTTCGCCTTGTTCGTGCAGCGCATCCAGAATATCTCCGCGCCGGATGCGGCGGACGAGTTTTACGAAGTGCTGCTGCGCGAGAGTGGCGCGCCCACGGATTCGATCGAATCCCTGCTCGCCATGGCGCAGCGTTATGGTCTGATCGCCTACGTCGATCGCTGGGTACTCGATCAGGCGTCGCGCTTTCTCGGCCGTCATCCCGGCCGGCGCTTGCGCGTGAGCGTGAATGTTGCGGCGACCTCGCTGGAGAGCGAGGGGTTCGAGTCGTTTGTGCTCGGCCTGCCGGTGAGGCATGGCTTCGCGCCGGCGCAGCTCGTGCTCGAAATCACCGAAGCCGTCGCCGTGCAGAATCTCACGCATGCGGTGGCGACTTTGCATCGCCTGCGCGAGCACGGTTTCGGCGTATCGCTCGACGATTTCGGCTCGGGCGTCGCCAGCTTCGGCTATCTGAACGAGCTGCCGGTGTCGATGGTGAAACTCGATGGCCGTTTCGTGCGCGACCTTGGCAAGGATCCCGGCGCGGAAGTGATCATCGAAGCGCTCGCGCGCGTCGCGCGCCTGCGCGGCATCGCCAGCATTGCCGAATGGGTCGAGGATGCGGCGCAGATCGCGCAGCTGCGTGGCCTCGGCATCGACTATGCGCAAGGCTACGCGATCCACCGGCCGATGCCGATCGAAACCGTCGAAGCAGTGGCGTCAGAGGCACCGATTCGAGTCTGAGCATCGCGGTGCGCGCGCGTCGCGTAACGGAACCTCTGAATAAGCTGCTGCGCTCGGCAGCTCACTCGCCGGCGGTGCTCGGACTGCGAAGGCAGGATGCCGAAGCAAACATTCGCGAAGCGAATGGCCCGAAGGGCGAGCCGCTGATGTGGCGAGTAATCCTCATTTACTATCTGTAAACTCCGGTTCCGGCGCTCCGGCGTCGGGCGATCTGCCTTCGCTCGCCACGCTTATTCATAGGTTCCTAAAATCGCGCGCCATGCTCTATCTCGCCTCGCAATCACCCCGCCGTCGCCAGCTGCTCGAGCAGATTGGCGTGAATTACGGCACCGTCAATGTCGAAGTGCCCGAAGTGCGCGCGCCAGGCGAACCGCCCGAAGACTATGTCAGTCGCGTCGCACGAGAAAAGGCCGGTGCGGGCCTGCTCGCGCTTTCGGGCGTGCGCGACGCCGTCGTGCTCGGCGCCGACACCGAAGTCGTGCTCGACGACGGGGTGTTCGGCAAGCCGCAGGATGCCGCGCACGCCGCGGCGATGCTCGGTCGGCTTTCCGGGCGCACGCATCGCGTGATTTCCGCGGTGTGGTGCCTTAGCGCCGGACGCGAGGAGCAGGTATTGAATTTGAACGACGTCACATTTGCGCCGCTGTCGGCCGACGCCATCGCGCAGTATGTCGCGAGCGGCGAACCGATGGGTCGCGCCGGTGCCTATGCGATCCAGGGCCGCGCGGCGGCATTCATCGGCGAATTGCGCGGCAGCTATTCGGGCGTGATGGGACTGCCTCTGTTCGAGACCGCGGCGTTGTTGCGCCGCTTCGGCATCGCGGCGTGAGCCGCTGCCCGTGTCGGGTCGACAAGTCGCGCCCCCCAAGCTATAAACGTCCTAAGAAAAGCACTCGAACCCTACGCCGTGACTGAGGAAATTCTGATCAACGTAACGCCACGCGAAACCCGCGTTGGCGTGGTCGAAAACGGCGTGCTGCAGGAAGTGCATGTGGAGCGCGCGCTGCGCCGCGGCTATGTCGGCAATATTTATCGTGGCCGCGTCAGTCGCGTGATGCCGGGCATGCAGGCGGCATTTGTCGAAATCGGCCTGGAGCGCGCCGCGTTCCTGCACGCCAACGACATCGTGCGCGCAATGCCGGCCTTGCTCAGCGAGGGCGCCGAAAGCATCGCGCAGCCGACGCCGCCGATCAGCGAACTCGTGCACGAGGGCAAGGACATCATCGTGCAGGTGGTGAAGGATCCGATCGGCAGCAAGGGCGCGCGTCTGACCACGCACCTGTCGATTCCGTCGCGCTATCTCGTGCTGCTGCCGTACGCCAAGATGATTGGCGTCTCGGTGCGTATCGAGGACGAGGCCGAGCGCACGCGCCTGAAGGACCTGATGACCGAACTCACCGGTACCGACCCGCTCGGCAACGGCCAGCTCGGCTATATCGTGCGCACCAATGCCGAGGGTCAGACGCGCGAAGCCCTGTCGGAAGATCTGGCCTACCTCGGCCGCGTGTGGCAGTCGATCCGCGACCAGATGGCGCGCGTCAGCGTCGGACAAAGGGTGTACGAGGATCTGTCGTTGCCGCTGCGCGCCTTGCGCGATCTCATGCGTGCCGATGTCGAAAAGGTGCGCGTCGATTCGCGCGAGACCTTCGACAAGACCGTGAGCTTCGCGCAGCAGTTCATGCCGGAGCTGGCCGAACGCATCGAACACTATTCGGGCGAGCGGCCGATCTTCGACCTGTACGGCGTCGAGGACGAGATTCAGCGTGCGCTCAAGAAAGAAGTGCCATTGAAGTCGGGCGGATACCTGATTATCGACCAGACCGAGGCCATGACCACGATCGACGTCAATACCGGCGCGTTCCTGGGTCACCGAAACCTCGAGGAAACGGTATACAAGACCAACCTCGAGGCGGCGCAGGCGGCGGCGCGCCAGCTGCGCCTGCGCAACCTTGGCGGCATCATCATCATCGACTTCATCGACATGACCGACGCCGAGCACAAGCGCC